>JBBSLC010000043.1:0-20397 GCA_038255685.1 Acidimicrobiales bacterium
CAGGGGGTGCTGCTTCGTGGGGGCGGGGAGCCGGTGCTGGCGCGGCCGCGCCGTCGTGACGACGACGAGCCTGTGCCTCAGCGACGCGGGCGAGCGGAGCCACGTGGGGCGCCGGCTTGGGCGGGATCACCGGCGGGACGGCGGGGGCCGGGACGTGCGGCGACGGTGTGGGGGAGGCTGGCTGCATGGGGCGTCCCTGTGGCGGCGCACCACCGACCGGGGGGGATGGCGCCGGGCCAGGGTGCGGCGGTCGCTCGTCACCCGTGGCCTGTGCCTCGACCGGCGGCTCGAGGGCAGGAGCCGGCGCGTCGGTGGTGTCGATCTCGCCGGCGGCGGGTGCCGGGGCCTTGTCCGACGAGGTCGTGCCTGCGGAGGATGTGGTGGCACCGAGCGCAGGTGCCGGCACCGGCGGTGGCTCGTGCTGCGGTGGCTCCTCCCACAGGCGGTCGATCGCCGCAGCGGTGACGACGAGGGTCGGGAGGGCCTCGGCGGCAGCACCGGCGATGCGCTCGAGCTCGCGCCGCAGGGCGGTGACGGCGTCCCGAGCCCCGGCCAGGTCCGTGCGGGCGGCAGCGCGTGCGGCTGCGATGTCACGTTCGTTCGCAGCGCGGTCGAGCTCGAGCTGGCGGAGCGCCTCCGCCCGTCGGGCGACCACCTCGCGCTCGGTGTCGGCGATGCGCCGGGCCGCCGTCGTCGCCGCTTCTGCGAGCAGGGCCTGCGCATCGGCGGCGGCGCGCTCGGTCTGTGCATCGGCGTCGGCTCGCACCTCCCGGTGGCGACGCGCCGCGTGCTCGGCGGCTTCGGCCCGCAGGGCGGCCGCGTCACGTTCGGCGGCTTCGCGCTGCCTCGCTGCCTGCTCGGCACTGTCGGCTCGCAGGCCGGCTGCATCGGCTGCAGCCGCCTCGAGGAGGCGCTCGGCCTGCGCCGTGATCTCCTGATCGGCCTGGGCCCGCAGGCGCGTGACGTCTGCAGCTGCGGCGGCCAGGCGCTCGTCGGCGGCCTCGCTGATCCTCGCGGCCTCGCTGGTGGCCAGGTCGACGAGCCGCGCCGCCTCGGCTGCCGCGCCGTCGGTGATCTCGGCGGCCTCGGCGCGCGCAACGGCGAGGGCCGCCGACGCGTCCTTCGCCGCCTGGGCTGCCGCACGCAGGGCTGCCTCAGCCTCGGCACGGACGGCGGCGGCGTCGGCCGCGGCGCGCGCTGCGCTCGCGGTAGCGCCCTGCTCGGCGCCGCGCAGGAGAGAAGCCGCCTCGGCCTCGGCCACCGACCGGAGGCGGTCGGCGGCAGCGCTCGCAGCTGCGAGCTCGTCGGTGAGACGGGCGCGTGCCGCAGCCACCTCGGCGTGTGCGGCGCGCCGATCGCGCTCGGCCCCCTCGCGGGCCAGGGCGAGGAGCTCCTCGGCCTCCTGGCGAACGCGGGCGACGGCGCGGGCGTGCTCTGCGTCGACCTCTTCGAGCAACGCCTCGGCGAGCTCCTCGGCAGCTGCCACCACCGCTGCTGCCTCGTCCCGGGCCTCCCGCAGGACGCGAGCGCGCTCCTCGAGCCCGTCCCCGCGGAGCCGCGCCGCGTCTTCGCGAGCGGCGCGGAGCGCGTCGTCGGGCTCGTGGTGCGGCACGCCGCAAGCGTAGGTGGGGGCCTTCTTGCGACAGGGCATGGTCGCCATCCGGGCGACGCTGGTCGATGATGGAGGCGTGGACGGCGACTCCGACCCGATGCCCGCACCCGAGGCGACCACCAGCAGCGGCGGCCTCGACGTCGCTCGCCTCGGTGTCGCCGAGGCCGACCTCGCGGCAGTCGAGCACGCCCTCGGCCGGCTCGATGCCGGGACGTGGGGGACCTGCGAGACCTGTGGCCAGACGATCGACGCCGGGGTCCTGCGCCAGCACCCGACCCGTCGCACCTGCGCCGATCACCCCTGAGCGGGCGCGGGTCCCGTCAGCAGCGATGCGCTACGTCGCCGGCTCCGCGCCGGCGTCTGGCTCGTCGCCCTCCATCCCCTTCGCGATGAGGAACCCGGTCGCCCGCTCGCCCATCGGGTCCCGCGCCACGAGCGCCTTGAACCGCGGGCCGTGGCCGGGCTCGAGGAGGTGTGCGAGCTCGTGGACGATCACGTGGTCGAGGACCCATCCGGGGAAGCCGACCAGACGGGTGGAGATCCGGATGCTCGCGTTCGCCGGCGTGCAGGAGCCCCAGCGGTTCAGCTGGTTGTCGACCCAGCGGATCGAGTCGGGCCGGGGGAGGTCGAAGCGGCGGGCGAGGAGATCGGCGCGCTTGGTGAGGTCGACGTGGGCGCTGCGAGCCCGTCGCTCGAAGCGTCGCGTCATCTCGCCGACCCAGCGCGCCTCCTCCCGTTGGCTCATGGTCGCGGGGATGCTGACCCGCAGCACGCCGTCGACCTGACGAGCAGACACGGTCTTGCGCCGGCGGGGGCTGCGGACCACCTCGACGTGCACGCCGAGCCTCAGAGCTGGCGTGGCACGGTGACGGCCACCTCGGCGGGGTCGATGAGCAGCACCCGCTCACCGAGCACGAGGCGACCCTCGTCCCGCACCTCGATCCACAGGGCACCGAGGTTGGGGAGGGTCTCCGGTGCACGTCCGAGATGGCGCTCGAGGGCGCGGACGACGCCGCCGTGGGTCACGGCGACCGCCTCGGCATCGGGTCCGACGAGGTCGGCGATGCGCTGCACGGCAGCGGTGACCCGGGCGATCACGCCCTCGACGGGCTCGCCACCGGGCGGTGCGAACGACGGGGTGTCCGCCCCGGCCGCGCCCGTGCCACCGGCGAGGAACTCGGCGAAGGCGTCAGGCCAGCGCTCGGCGATCTCGGCCCGGGTGCAGCCGGTCCACTCGCCGACGTCGCGCTCCTTGAGGTCGGGCTCGACCACGACGGGTCCGACCCCGATCGCCTCGCTGATCACGAGGGCCGTGCTGATGGCGCGCTCGAGGTCGGATGCGACGATGGCGTCGACGGTCCCGATGGACGCCGCCGCCGACCACGCCTGCTCGCGCCCGAGGTCGGTGAGGGGAGGGTCGGCCCAACCCTGCCAGCGTCCGCTGGCGTTCCACGCCGACTGGCCGTGGCGCACGAGGAGGATCTGGGTCACGGGCCGGACGGTACCCGTCCCGTGTGACGGCGCGACGGCGCCGCCGGGCTTCGACGACCGCCAGATGGGTAGCGTGCGCACCCTGCGGCGCCGTCGGGCTCGCGGACCCTCCGGAGAGGTGACATGGCCCTGTCCTTCGACAACCTCGGTGCGAGCCACGACGACCGCACCGAGGTCGGCTAGCGCGACGCCGTGGCGGTGCTGCTGCTCTTCGCTGCCGCCCGGGAGGCGGCCGGCACCGGCCGAGACGACGTGGAGGGCTCGACGGTGGGCGAGGTCCTGGCCGTCGCTCGGGTGCGCTACGGCGCCGTGTTCTCCGACGTGCTCGCGTCCTCGCGGGTGTGGCGAAACGGCGAGCCGACCACCGATGACGAAGCCGTGACCGCGAGCGACGAGGTCGCCGTGCTGCCCCCCGTGTCTGGTGGCAGCGGTGGGTGAGCCCGAGGCGCAGGTCGTGACCCAGGCGGCGACCGGCCCGTCGGCGGGTCCCCGGCCGCGCCCCACGATGGCCGTCCGTCGAGAGGTGGTGGGCCCCCACGTCCGCCTCGGCGCGCTGTGGTTCGTCGTCGTGCTCGCCGCAGCCCTCGCTGCAGCGATCGCGCTCGGGATCGTGTTCTCGCTCGCCGCCGGGCTCGCCGCCGCCCAGGTCGTGCGGTTGCGGACCTCGCCACGCACGTCCCGGGGCCAGGGCCGGTCCGATGCCGACGAGCCGCGTGGCGTCGTCGCCCGCGCCGCTGCCGCGCGGGCCTCGCTCGTCGAGGTGCTCGGCGACCTGCACCGCCTCACCGCTGCGCTCGGCGCTGCCGCCCTGCCGCTCGCTGCGGCCGCAAGCCCCGACACGCTCACGGCTGCGTTCGCCGCCACGGTCGTGGTCACCCTCGTCATCTCCCTGCTCGCTGCCCCACCGGCCTCTGCTCGGCGGGGTGCGCGCCTGACCCGCGCCTCGGTGGTCGTCGTCGCAGCGCTGGCGATGGGAGGGGCGGGGGCAGGTGTCGTCCTCGTGCGGGCCGAGGGCGTCGCCGCGGCGATCATCCTGTTGCTGCTGGTGTCGGTGTTCGAGGCCGGCGACTTCCTCGTCGGCACGGGATCGTCGACCGCATGGGAGGGTCCCGTCGCAGGGGTCGCGGCGGTCGTCGTGGTCGCGCTCGGCGCCTCGCTCCTCGCACTCGCCCCCCTCGGCCGGGGCGGCCCGCTCGTGCTGGCAGGCGTCGTCGCCATCGGTGCCCCTCTCGGCCCACCCCTGACATCGGTCTTGCTCGGCGGTGGGCGGGTGCCCGCCCGCTACGCCCGACGGCTCGACGCCCTGCTCGTCGTCGGTCCGCTCGGGGCATGGGCCGCTGCGGCGATGGCGAGCTGAGGGAGACCGGCGCGCAGCCAGTTCGGTAACGTGGCGCGGTGGACCCCGACCGGCTCGCCCTCGTGCTCGACCCGGCCTACGTCGCTGACCTCGAGTCGCTCTCGATGGAGGAGCTGCGAGAGCGACGCGGGACGTGCCAGGCGCTCGAGGTCGGTCTCTCGTACCAGCGCCGCATGGCGCAGGGGCGCCTCGACATCGTCGGTGCGGAGCGCAACCAGCGAGCGGGTGGTGCGACGGCACCGCACGCCGGCGGTGGCACCGACGAGCTCGTCGAGCAGCTGAGCGGTGTGCTCGCAGACCGTGGGCGTGCACCGGGGTTCGGGCGGATGCCCCAGCTCATGGCGCCCGATGCCGACGACGTCGACACCACCGAGCTCGATGCCATCGCTCCGCCGAGCACCCTCGCTGCCCTCGACGGTGCCGATGAGGGTGACCTCGTCCGCCTCGTCGAGGCGCTGAGCGCCTACGAGCGGGACGTCTCGGACCGCAGGCACGCGCTCCACGGCCTCCTCGATGCGTTCCAGGGCGAGATCGCCCGTCGGTACCGCACCGGTGAGGCATCCGTCGAGAACCTGTTGACGTGACCGGCTCGACGAGGCGGCGCACCGTCCTCGTGGTCGATGACGATGCGAGCATCCGCGCCGTGGTGCGCGCCGTGCTCGAGGCCGATGACCTCGTCGTCACCGAGGCAGTCGACGGCACCGAGGCGCTCGCAGCCATCGCAGCCGCAGCTCCTGCCGTCGTGCTGCTCGACGTGATGATGCCGGGCATGGACGGCCTCGACGTGTGCCGCGCGATCGACACCGCGACGATCCCCGTCGTCATGCTGACGGCGAGGGACGACCCGGCCACGGAGCGGGCGTGCCTCGACGCCGGCGCCCGGCTCCTGCTGGGCAAGCCGTTCTCCGCCATCGAGCTGCTCGACGTGGTCGAGGGCTTCGTCGGGGTCGACGTGCCGTGAGCGAGCGAAGGGAGCGGACGACGTGAGCGCCGGGCACAGCCATGGGGCACCCGACACGGCTCTCGACCGCCAGCTGCAGGTCTTCGCCCGCGACGTCGGCGAGCTGTACCGGCGCCAGAAGGAGCGCTCGGAGGAGCTGGAGTCGGCGCTCGCGACCATCAAGACGGCGTACCTCGAGACGATCCGGTCCCTGGCCTTCGTCGTCGAGGCGAAGGACGCCGGCACCGGCCAGCACCTCGAGCGGTGCCGGGTGTACGGGGTCGCCCTCATGGAGGCGCTCGGCGTGGCCGACCAGCACCCCGACGCCGAGTACGGCTTCTTGCTCCACGATGCCGGCAAGGTCGGGGTTCCCGAGCGGATCCTCTCCAAGCCGGGTCCCCTCACGGCGATGGAGTGGCGGATCATGCGGATGCACCCCGTCATCGGGTACCAGATGCTCCAGCACATCCCGTTCATGGCGACGGCGGCCGAGATCGTGCGCTGCCACCACGAGATGTTCGACGGCACCGGCTACCCCGAGGGGCTCGCCGGCGACAAGATCCCGCTCGCCGCTCGTGCGTTCAGCCTCGTCGACGCGTTCGACGCCATGACCAGCGACCGCCCGTACCGGGGAGCGATGTCGCTCGACCAGGCGGGCGCCGAGCTCGTCAAGATGGCAGGCACGCAGTTCGACCCCGAGGTCGTCGCCGTCTTCGTGCCGATGATCGACACGCTCTCGGTCCCCGGCCGCTGATCATCCGGGAGCGCGCTCGCGAGCGTGACCCCGGTGCTCGCGATCGTCCACGTACCCTGGAGGCGTGAACGAGCTCGAGTCCCGCTGGCGAGACCTCGGCGCGTTCATCCGCGAGCAGCGCCAGCAGGGCCACGTCTCCCTGCGCAAGCTGTCCGAGACGGCGGGCATCTCCAACCCCTACCTGAGCCAGATCGAGCGGGGGCTCCGCAAGCCGTCCGCTGAGATCCTCCAGCAGATCGCAAAGGCGCTGCGCATCTCGGCGGAGACGCTGTACGTGCAGGCCGGGATCCTCGAGGCTCGCGAAGGTGACGAGGACTTCATGATGGCGCTGCTGCGCGACCCCCTCCTCCACGAGGAGCAGAAGCAGACGCTCCTGCGCATCTACCAGTCGTTCGTGTTCGAGAACGGCGGCGAGACCACGCCGGCGACCTCGGGCGACGACCCGCTCGCCGACGCCGGCTGACCAGCCCGGGCGACCCTCGAACGGAGGAGCAGGAATCCTCCGGGTCGTCGCGGCGTTGGCTCCGTCGTGCGCCGCCTGGCCGTCATCTCGTTCCACACCTCGCCCCTGGTCCAGCCGGGCACGGGCGACAGCGGGGGCATGAACGTCTACGTCCGGGAGCTCGGCTCGGCCCTCGCCCAGGCAGGGGTGGCCTGCGACGTCTACACCCGCCGCTGGTCGGCGGACCTGCCCGACGAGGTGGTGGTCGAGCCGGGGTTCCGCGTGGTCCACGTCGCCGCCGGCCCCGCTGCCGAGGTCGCCAAGGAGGACCTGCCCGCCCTCGTGCCGGCGTTCACCGCCGGGGTCGTCGCCCACGTGCGCGCCACGGGCGACGTCGACGCGATCCACGCCAACTACTGGCTCTCAGGGGTCGCGGGCCACGCCGTCAAGCACGAGCTCGACCTCCCGCTGGTGGCGACGTTCCACACCCTCGCCCGGGTCAAGGCCGACGGCGGGACGTTCGACCGTGAGGGCGTCGACGCCCGGGTCGAGGCCGAGGCTGCCGTCATCGGCTGCTGTGACGCCATCATCGCCAACGGCGTCGAGGAGGCGCTCGACCTGGAGCGGCACTACGCCGCGCCCCCCGAGCGGGTGGAGATCGTGCCCCCCGGCGTGGACCACGCCTTCTTCTCTCCGGGAGATCGCGACGGCGCCCGGGCCGCGCTCGGCTGGTCTGCGCCTGGGCGCATCAGCGCCGTGGGTGGGCGCCACGCCGACCAGCACCCGATGCTGCTGTTCGTCGGCCGCATCCAGCCGCTGAAGGGCCTCGACGTCGCCGTGGCCGCCCTCGCCGGGCTGCGCCGTGACGATGCCGAGCTCGTCGTCGTCGGCGGCCCGAGCGGGGCGGACGGGCCCGACGAGCTGGCCAGGGTCATGGACCTCATCCAGGAGCTCGGCGTCGCCGACCGGGTGCGGTTCTTCCCGGCTCAGCCCCACCACCTGCTGTCGACCTGGTACCGCGCCGCTGACGTCGTCGTCGTGCCGAGCCGGTCGGAGAGCTTCGGCCTGGTCGCCCTCGAGGCCGCTGCGTGTGGCGTGCCGGTCGTGGCCTCGGCCGTCGGCGGGCTGCGCACGCTCGTCGACGACGGCCGCACGGGCTTCCTCGTCGAGGGTCGGGCGCCGGCGGACTACAGCGCGTGCATCGACCGGCTGCTCGGGGACCCGGCGCTGGCTGCGGCGATGGGGGCGGCTGGTGCCGAGCGGGCCCAGGGCTACACGTGGTCGACGGCGGCCGCCCGCCTCCGCCGGCTGTACGCCGACCTCTCGACCGGGAGCCTCGTGCGTTGCTCGTAGCTCCCGCGCCGCCTGCGCTCGCCCCATGGGGGTCGACGGCTGGCATGGTGGGGGGATGAACGGCGACAGCGCAGACGACCTCGTCCCGCCGGCCACCCCAGCCGAGCTCGACGCGCTCGAGGCCCGCCTCGACGCATGGCTCCAGCGCGAGCTGGCAGCGAGCCCGGTGATCGTCGCCGTCGATCGGGGCGAGCCGGGCGAGCGTCGCTGGTACGTGCGCATGGCCGGCGAGGAGAAGGAGTTCACGACGATCTGGTTGCGGCTCGGTCAGCGCGCCCTCCACCTCGAGACCTACGTCATGCCCGCACCCGAGGAGGACGAGGCGGCGTTCTACGCCCACCTGCTCCGTCGGAACCGCTCCACCCACGGCCTGTGGTTCGCCATCGGCGAGGAGGAGGCGGTCTACCTCGTCGGCCAGCTGCCCGTCACCGCCGTGGACGAGGCTGCGCTCGACCGCCTCATCGGCTCGATGTACGTCTACGTCGAGCGCTTCTTCCGGCCCGCACTCGGCATCGGTTTCGCCACGAGGTTGGCCAAGGCGCCGAAAACCTGAGGTTCTCGTTGCATCTTGTGTTCTTTCATGCCTAGAGTGACCAGCAGGAGCCCGGGTCGACCAGGAGCTCGTGGCGTTCGGGGAAGTACGCCACGGGCTCCGTCGTCGACCCGGGCTCCGCCGCGCCGGGCATCGTCTCGTTCCCGACCGGAAGCCCGCAGCGCAGCCACGAGCGCGCCGTGCACCCGGGCCGAGCGCTCGTCGGGGGCAGCAGGAGATCGACGTCCGTGGGGCGAAGGAAGCGGATGCGCCGATGGCGTCGGCCGTGTACCCGTGTTACGGTCCTGCGACACATTGCTGTTGCGTTACGGCCTCAGCGGCCATCCCTGGCCCACCTCGAGCCAAACGTCGAACGACGCCCGACCGAGAGCGACCACGAGACCACCCTGATGAGCCCCTCCGCATGACGAGATCCCGACTGGTCCTGGTGGCCCTGATCGTCACCCTCGTGGGCGCGCTCGTGGCGCCCGCTGGCGCTGCCGACGGCGACGCACGGGCGCAGCGGGACAAGGCACGACGCGACAAGGCAGCGCTCGCCGCTGACCTCGACGCCCTGAACGCATCAGAGGCCGAGCTGCAGCGCGCCGTCGACGCACTGGCATCCGACGTGTCGGGCCAGCGGGCCGACGTCGAAGCCGCCCGCCAGGCCGTCGCTGCTGCCGAGGCCGAGGTCGCCCAGGCCGAGGCCGACCTCGCCGCCACGACGAGCGCCATCGAGGTGCTCAGGCGCCAGCTCGTCGAGCGCGCCGTCGCCTCCTTCGTCGCTCCCGGCGACATGAGCTTCGCCGAGGTGCTCGAGTCGCAGGACCCCGCCGAGGCAGGCCGCAAGCAGGCGTTCCTCGACCAGGTCATCGCCAAGGACAGCGACGTCGCCGACCAGTACGGGGCGGCCGAGGAGGACCAGGCCCTCGCCCGTGAGGCTGCCGACGCCGCCAGGGGCCGAGCCGAGCAGCGCAGAGGCGAGACCCAGGCCCGCCTCGGCGAGCTCGAGGGGGCGCTTGCCGAGCAGCAGCGGCTCAAGTCGGCCGTCGACGTCCGCCAGTCCGCAGTGCTCGCCGAGATCGAGCAGCTGTCGGCTGCCGAGGTCGAGCTGAGCGCGCTCATCGAGCGTCGGATCAAGGAGGAGGCGGACCGCCAGGCCCGCGAGGCGGCCGCGAGGGCTGTGTCGAGCCGCGCCGTCACCCGCACCGCCACCGGCGGTTCGGCAGGGACGGTCAGCAGCGGTGGGTGCGTCTGGCCTGCCCGCGGGACGGTCACCTCGGAGTACGGCAGCCGCTGGGGCCGCCTGCACGCCGGCATGGACATCGCCAACAGCATCGGCACGCCGATCTGGGCGGCCAAGGCCGGCACCGTCGTCGTCGCAGGGTCCCAGGGCGGCTACGGCAACACCGTCGTGATCGACCACGGCGGCGGCATGTCCACGCTCTACGCCCACCAGAGCCGCATCGCCGCCAGCCAGGGCCAGCGGGTGAGCCAGGGCCAGCTCATCGGCTACATCGGCAACAGCGGGAACTCCACCGGGCCGCACCTCCACTTCGAGACCCGCTACGGCGGCTCCCCGAAGAACCCTCGCGGCTGCCTCGGCTAGCAAGCCCGCCCTCCATCTGCTCCTGTCGGTGCCCGACCCCGCTGAACGGGCCAACGCACCGACGGAACGCACCGGGGGGGAGCCGGCCGACGGGATCGGTCGCAGCGAGTGCTTGCTCGCCTAGGTTCCCGCCATGGCACTGCGGTTGGTCGTCGTCGGTGGCGGGCGGATGGGCGAGGCGCTCCTCGGCGGCTTGCTCACCGCCGGGTGGGACGTCGGCGACCTCGGCGTCGTCGAGCCGATCGAGGCGAGGCGTGCCGAGCTCGGGGTGCGCTTCCCTGGCCTGACGAGCTCGGCGGACCCCCTCGCAGCGGAAGGGGTGGTGCTGGCGGTGAAGCCGGCCGCCGTCGTCGCTGCCGCCGAGGAAGCGGTCGCGGCCGGCGTCCACCGGCTGCTCTCGATCGCTGCGGGCGTGCCGATCGCTGCGATCGAGGCGGTCACGGGCGACCGACCGGTCGTGCGGGCTATGCCCAACACCCCTGCCCTGGTCGGCGCCGGCGCCGCCGCCATCGCTGCGGGCACCCACGCTGGTGCGACCGACCTCGCCTGGGCCGAGGAGGTCCTCGGTGCGGTCGGGATCGTGGTCCGGGTGCCTGAGCACCTGCTCGACGCCGTGACCGGGCTGTCGGGATCGGGGCCTGCGTACATCTTCTTGGTGGCCGAGGCGCTCGTGGAGGCCGGCGTGCTCGTCGGGCTCCCCCGTGACGTCGCGAGCGCACTCGCCACCCAGACGCTGCTCGGCTCGGCCCGGCTCCTCGCCGAGGGAGGGGACGGCCCCGAGGCGCTGCGCGCTGCGGTCACGTCACCGGGGGGCACCACGGCGACCGGGTTGCGCGTGCTCGAGGCCCGTGGGGTGCGCTCGGCCCTGCTCGAGGCGGTCGCTGCCGCCGCCGCCCGATCTGCCGAGCTCGGCCGCAGCTGAGACCTGCAACAGGGCCAACTCGTGCCCCTCTTCCCCCAGGGGCAACGCTGTCGTACAGTGCCGCTCGGAGAAAGGGGCGGTCCATGGACCGAGAGACGAGCGCGCGCAGCGACTTCTTGACGGTGGCCGAGGTCGCTGGCACGTTGCGCGTGTCGACGATGACGGTGTACCGGTTGATCAAGGCGGGCGAGCTGCCGGCCGTGCGGGTGGGCAAGTCCTACCGGCTCGCCGTCGACGACGTCGACCGCTTCATCGCCGACGGGTTCACCGCCGCGGGGTAGCAGGGGAGCGCCATCCGCGCGGCGGTACCGTCGTGGCGGCATGGCCGTCCACGACACCGTCTCGTTCCTCTCCGACTACGGCCACGACGACGAGTTCGTCGGCGTCGTGCACTCCGTCATCCGGACCATCGCGCCCGATGCCAGGGTGATCGACATCACCCACGGGATCCCGGCCCACGACACGCGGGCGGGCGGCCTCACCCTCGCTCGCGCCGTGCAGTACGTAGCGCCCGGCATCGTGCTCGCCGTGGTCGACCCCGGCGTGGGCACGTCGCGACGCGCCGTCGCCGTCGAGGTCGGCGGCGGCGCCGGCATCTTCGTGGGGCCCGACAACGGGCTGCTCGCCCCGGGCGTCGCCATGGCCGGGGGCGCGACCCGCGCCGTCGAGCTCCTCGACGACCGCTTCCACCTGCCGGCGCCGGGTCCGACCTTCGCCGGCAGGGACGTGTTCGCACCCGTCGCCGCCCACCTCTGCACCGGCGTCGAGCTCGACGAGCTCGGCCCCGCTGTCGACACCGCATCGCTGCTTCCCGGCGTGCTCCCCGTCAGCCGGGACGAGGACGGCGTCGTGATCGCCGAGGTGCTCTGGGTCGACCGCTTCGGCAACGCCCAGCTCAACATCGGCCCTGACGAGCTCGTCTCGGCGCGAGCGACCCTGCGCGCCGGCGACGCCGTCCGCACGGCCACCCTCGCCGCCACGTACGGAGCCGTCCCGACCGGTGGCGTCGGTCTCGTCGTCGACGCCTACGGGCTCGTCTCGATCGCCCTCGACCAGCGCTCCGCTGCGGAGGAGCTCGCCCTCTCGCCCGGCACCGAGGTCCGCCTCGAACCCCTCGGCGAGGGGCCTGCCGGCCACACCACACCCCTCGCGTTCCCGACCACCCGCCGGGAGGCGTGATGCGACCAGCGACGACCCTCGTGCTCGTGATCCTGTTGATCGGGCTGTTCGCAGCAGCGACGGCTCAGTTCGTGCTCCTCGCGCGCTGAGCGCAGCAGCGCTCCTTCAGCGGCACAGGAGCACCCCAGCGGATCATCGCTGGGGAAAAGAAGCGGCGGAGGGCGTGCCGGCGGAGCCGGTCGCCCGGGAGCACCCCAGCGGATCATCGCTGGGGAAAAGAAGCGGCGGAGGGCGTGCCGGCGGAGCCGGTCGCCCGGGAGCACCCCAGCGGATTATCGCTGGGGAAAAGAAGCACAGTGCCGGGTGATCTCCCGCTCGAGCGACTCGAGACCGTCGACCTTGCTGAGCACGGCGGTCACCCCGGCCGCGCTCGCTGCGTCCTCGAGGGCGAGGTGGGGGAAGGCCGTGTAGAGCAGGACGACCTGTCCCGGGCGCTCATCACAGATCCGACGAGCCGTCTCGATGCCGCCGAGCTCGGGCATCCGCTCGTCGAGCACGATGACGTCGGCCTCGGTCCCCGCTGCGAGCAAGGTGGTGACCTCCTCGCCGGTCCCGACGTCGGCGACCACATCGAAGCCGTCGAGCTCGAGCATGGAGCGCAGCATGCGGCGGACGTGGGCGGTGTCGTCTGCGATGAGGACCCGGATGGCTGCTCCCATACGCACCCGACGCTAGCCCGTGCGTTCGTGATGTACGGATCGTCCCGATTCCGGGGACGTCACCAGGGTCTCCTCACAGACGCGTCGCCAGCTGGTCCCGGGTGAAGCGCACGGCACCGCGCCAGCACAGGAGACCAGCGACCACCCAGATGACCCCGCCGATGGCGATGGCGACCGGCAGGTCGACCAGGAGCAGGCCCGTCGACTGACCCACGGCGAGGAAGATGAGCGGGAGGACCACGGCGCCGCCGAGCTGGTTCGCCTCCTGCGCCGACTTCGCCCTCGCCGAGACGCGCACCATGACCCCGAGGCCGAGTGCCGCCACCGCAGGGGCGACCCAGAAGATCACGACGAGCCAGAGGCGCGTCGGTACGAAGATCCGCTGGACCACAGGCCACGCCACGCCGTTGGCGACGAAGGCGAAGCACACGAAGCCGGCCCACGACACGGCGACGGCAGGGAGGAAGGCGCTGAGCAGCTTGGCGAGGAAGAGGTCGCGTGCGTGGATGGGCAGGTGCAGCAGCGTCTCGAGGGTGCGCCGCTCCTTCTCCCCAGCGAAGGCGTCGGCGGCGAGCACGCTCGAGACCATGAGCGGGACGATGAGGAACAGCGGCGCGAGGAGGTAGCCGTTCACGAGCACCAGGAGCTGCTCGTGGCGGGGGAGGCGCGTGATCGGCTCGGCGAGGTCCCCGGGGAGCTGGTTCAGGAACGTCGAGATGTCGGGCGAGGTCCGGCTGCGGGCGCCGAGGCCGATCATCGCCGGCAGCACCACGAGCAGCAGGAGCGGGACGAGCAGCATCGGCAGGATCACCGCCTTGGACCGGGTCACGGCGAGGAGGTCCTTGCGGACGACGGCGGCGACGGCGCCCCGGTCCACGTGCCTCACGGGCGGGGCTCCTCTGCCACGTCGCCTCTTCCCTGGAGGGCGAAGTACACGTCCTCGAGGGTGGCGGGCCGGGGTACGGCGGCGAAGACGGGCACCTCGCGGCCGACGAGGGCGGCGACGACCGAGGCGAGGGCGTGGCGGTCCTCGACGCGCACCCGAGCACCCTCGTCGGTCGGGGCGACCTCGAGCACGCCGCGACACGAGCGGATGATGTCGAGCGTCGGTGGCGGCGCCGCCCCACCCAGGTCGAGGGTCGCCTCGAGCCCGGGCCACAGGTCGGCGGCGAGCGCCTCGGGACGGCCGAAGGCCTGGAGGCGCCCGTGGTCGAGCACCGCCATCCGCGACGCGAGGCGACCGGCTTCGGGCAGGAAGTGGGTGCACAGGACGACCGTGGCCCCCTGCGACTTCGCCAGGTCGGCGATCAGCTCGACGACGTCGCGCGTGGCTGCGGGGTCGAGACCCGACGTGGGCTCGTCGAGGAAGAGGACCTCGGGCTCGTGGAGCAGCGCCCTCGCGAGCGCCACCCGCTTGCGCTGTCCGGTGGAGGCGCCCTGCAGGGCGAGGTCGGCCCGATCGCCGAGGCCGAAGCGCTCGAGCGACTCCGTGATCTTCCGGTCGATCTCCTTGCCCCGCATGCCCCGGATGGCTGCGGTGGCGGCAAGGTTCTGCCGGGCGCTCAGCCGGTCGTCGAGCCCGGCGTTCTCGGTGAGCACGCCCGTCCGGCGGCGGAGCTCGTCGCCCTGCGTCGTCGGGTCAAGCCCGAGCACCGTGCTGCTGCCGCGATCGGGAGCGAGCACCCCGTTCAGGAGGCGGACCGTCGTCGTCTTGCCGGCGCCGTTCGGACCGAGCAGGGCGATGACCTCGCCGGCCTCGGCCTCGATCGAGAGCCCTTCGAGCGCCACCCGCCCGTCGAACGACCGCGTCAGGTCATCGGCGACGAGGGCAGGCACCCGCCAAGTGTGCCTGGCGAGGGAGGGAACTTCTCGCCACGCTGCGTGGGCAGGACCGCAAGGAAGTCACGCGCCGGGGACCTGCGGCCCTCTGGGTCGCAGGTCCTCTCGCGTTGCGGCTCAGGCGTCGAGCAGGCGGAGGCTGGTGAGCACCACAGGGAGGGAGCTGGCCTCGACGTCGATCACCTCGGCGATCGGTGCCGGTGCGGGCGCTGGCAGGGGTGCCGGGGGCACGACCGGTGCGACCGGTGCGACCGCGACCTTCGCGACGACGACAGGTGGGGGCGGGGGAGCCGGGGCGGCTGGGGCGAAGGTGACCATGAACTGGTGGGCTGTCCAGAGCTCGCCGCCCCGCTCGACCACGCCGACGCCCACGCTGGCGAACTCGGCATCGACGAGGTTGGCGAGGTGGGTGGGGCTGGCGATGAACGCTCGCATGAGGTCTTCGACGTCGGGGCCGCGGCCGACGTTCTCGCCGAGCTTGCGCCAGTTGGACGTGACCTGACCGGCGAAGCCGGCGTTGTGGGAGATGCCGCCCGCATCGGCCATCTTCGTGGCCCACCGGCGGGCGATGGCGGTGAGCTCTCCGTCGACCTGGAGCGGCCCGAGGCCCCGGTCGGCTCGCAGCCGGTTGATCGACGCCACGAACGACTGCTCGGCGGAGGCGGTGTCGGCGCCAGCTGCGCCGGCGGGGACGAGGGAGGTGAACAACGCCATGGCGCAGGCCACCACTGCCATCCTCACGCTCCGTCGCCTCACCTCGCGGTCATCGGACGCAACGGCGGCGCGCCTTGAGGGGGTTCTCTCAACGCAACGCGTCGAAAGACGGGGCACACACCGCGAAGCGGACACAGAGGGCACGACGGCAGCGCAGCGGCTGGCGCAGCGGTACGGTCACCGACCGTGAACCTGGGGCGCATCATCGACGGCCACGACGCAGCGGACGTGGCCCTCGTCAGCCGAGGACGCTCGACCACCTACGGCGAGCTGCGCGATGTGGTCGCCCGGCTGCGCGGCGGCCTCGCCGGCCTCGGCCTCGAGCCCGGTGACCGGGTGGCGATCGTCGCCGCCAACAACCGGATCTTCGTGCGCTGCTACCTGGCGATCCTCGGGGCCGGCTGCGTGGCCGTGCCCCTGAACCCCTCGAGTCCTGCGAAGGAGCTCCAGCGCGAGCTCGCCGCCGTCGGGGCCAGGGCGCTGTTCGTCGGACCTGCTGGCGTCGCTGCGGTCAGCGGTCTCGACCGCGCCGGGCTGCCGGAGCTGCAGCACGTGATCAGTGCAGGTGAAGGTGACTTCGACGTCACGCTCGCCGACCTGGAGCAGGCCACACCAGCGACCGACGTCGACCGTCAGGCGAGCGACGTGGCGGTGCTCATCTTCACCGCCGGGACAGCAGGGTCACCGAAGGCGGCGATGCTCACCCACGGCAACCTGCTGGCCAACATCGAGCAGGTGCAGCAGGGCGGTCGCCCCATCACGGCCGACGACGTGGCGCTCGGCGTCCTCCCGCTGTTCCACATCTTCGGCCTGAACGTGATCCTCGGCGTCACGCTCGCCGCCGGCGGGACCGTCGTGCTGAGCGAGCGCTTCGACCCGGCGGGCGCCATGGACCTCGTGCGGGAGCACCGCTGCACCATCGTCTCGGGTGCCCCGCCGATGTGGGTGGCCTGGGCCGGTCTGCCGAGTGCCACACCGGCTGACTTCGCCTCGGTGCGAGCGGCGGTCTCCGGCGCGTCCCGCCTCTCGGACGAGACGGCCGCCGCCGTGCTGGCGCGCCTCGGCCTCGTCCTCCAGCAGGGCTACGGCCTGACCGAGGCGGCTCCCATCGTCACGAGCGCAGGGTCCGAGGGTGCACCGACGGGGTCGGTCGGTCGTCCGATCCCCGGGGTCGAGGTGCGGATCATCGACGTCGACGGCCACGATGCCGAGCTCGGCGACCAGGGCGAGCTGTGGGTCCGCGGCCCGAACGTGTTCGCCGGCTACTGGGAGGACGCCGAGGCGACCGACCACGCGCTCACCGAGGACGGCTGGCTCCGCACGGGCGACGTCGCCGTGGCGGACGGCGACGCCAACATCTGGATCGTCGATCGGGCGAAGGACCTCATCATCGTCTCCGGCTTCAACGTCTACCCGGCGGAAGTCGAAGGCGTCCTGCTCGAGCACCCGGGGATCGCCGCCGTCGCCGTCGTCGGTGTCGAGCACCCCCATGCCGGGGAGGCGGTGAAGGCCTACGTCGTGGCGGTCGAGGGCCGCCACCTCGAGGAGGACGAGGTCATCGAGCACTGCGCTGATCACCTCGCTCGGTACAAGTGCCCCTCCACCGTGCGCTTCGTCGACGAGGTTCCGACCGGCCTCGGCGGCAAGATCCTGCGGCGGGCCCTGCGGGAGAGCGCACCGCCCGGGGCCTGACGCAGCGGACCCCGAGCGCCACTGCGACGCCGAGCTGAAGGCCCACGCCGCCTGCCCTCGTGACCTTGTGAACCGGCGCACACGCCTCGTAGGCTGCGCTTCGTCATGGTCGACCGCACGAGACGCGCCATCCCCGAGGCCACCGTCGCCAGGCTCCCCGTCTACCTCCGCAGCCTCGTCGAGCTGTCCGAGGCCAGGGTGGCCACCGTGAGCTCGGAGCGCCTGGCGGAGATGGCCGGGGTGAACGCCGCGAAGGTGCGCAAGGACCTCTCCTACCTCGGCTCCTACGGGACCCGTGGGGTCGGCTACGACGTCGAGTTCCTGGCCTTCCAGATGAGCCGGGAGCTGGGCCTGACCCAGGAGTGGCCCGTGGTGATCGTCGGCATCGGCAACCTCGGCCAGGCGCTCGCGAACTACCGGGGCTTCGACGAGCGGGGCTTCCCCGTGGCGGCGCTCGTCGACGCCGACCCCACGAAGGTCGGCGAGCGCATCGGCCAGCTCATCGTCCGTGGCCTCGACGACCTGGCCCGCACCGTCGAGGAGCTCGAGGTGTCGATCGGGGTCATCGCCACGCCCGCCGGCTCGGCGCAGGAGGTCGCCAACGCCCTGGTGGAGGCGGGCGTCCGGTCGATCCTGAACTTCGCCCCTGCGGTGGTGACGGTGCCCGACGGCGTCTCGGTCCGCAAGGTCGACCTCGCCATCGAGCTGCAGATCCTCAGCTTCTACCAGCAGCGGCGCACGTCGCGGCCGACCGGCGCTGCGGCCGCCGACGCCCCGAGCTGATGCCGGTCGACGGGCCGCAGTACCCGGTGAACCTCGTGCTGCGCGGCCGGCGGTGCCTCGTCGTCGGCGGCGGCAGCGTGGCGACGGGCAAGGTCCGTGGCCTCCTCGCCGGGGGTGCGACCGACGTGCGCGTCGTCGCCCCCGAGGTGTCCGACGAGCTGGCTGCGCTGTCCGGTGTCACGACCGAGGTGCGCCCCTACCGCCCTGGCGAAGCGGCCGGCTACCAGCTCGTCGTCACCGCCACCGACGACCCCGAGGTGAACCGACAGGTCTTCCTCGACGGGGAGGCGGCCGGCACGTGGGTCAACAGCGCCGACGACCCCGCGAACTGCTCGTTCACCCTGCCGGCGGTGGTGCGCAAGGGCCCGATCATGGTCACCGCCGCGACGGGCGGCCACAGCCCGGCGCTCGCCACGTGGCTCCGCCGACACATGGAGGGCGAGCTCGACGACGCCTGGGTCACCCTCGCCGAGGTCCTGGCCGAGCACCGTGGCGCGCTGCGTGCCGCGGGGGTCGCGACCGAGGGACTGAGTTGGCAAGAGGTGCTCGACTCGGGGATGCTTGAGCTCGTCCGAGCTGGCCGGCTCGACGAAGCGAGGCACCTCCTGCGCACCAGGGTCGCCGCCCCACAGGGCGGCCCACCTGCGGCTGGGGGGGAAGGACGTTGACCGTGATCGTCGTCGGACTCAACCACCGGACCGTGCCCCTCGACGTCCTCGAGCGCATGACGGTGACCGGCGAGCGCCTCCCCAAGGCCCTCCACGACCTCGTCTCCCGCGACAACATCACCGAGGCGGTGGTGCTGTCGACGTGCAACCGCACCGAGGTCTACGTCGTCGCCGAGCGCTTCCACCCTGCCGTGGGTGACGTGCGCAACGTGCTGTCCGGCCTTGCCTTCCTCGCGCCCGAGGACTTCTCCGACCACCTCTACACGTTCCACGACGCAGCCGCCGTGGCGCACCTGTTCTCCGTGGTCTCCGGCCTCGACTCCGCCGTGCTCGGCGAGAGCGAGATCCTCGGCCAGGTGCGCGGCGCCTGGGAGCAGGCCGTCGAGGAGGGTGCTGCCGGCGCCGGCATGAACATGCTCTTCCGCCACGCCGTCGAGGTCGGCAAGCGGGTGCGCACGGAGACGTCCATCGGCCGCCACACCACCTCGGTCAGCCACGCGGCGGTGGAGCTCGCCGAGGCACGCCTCGGCACGCTCACCGACAAGCGGGTGCTCGTGCTCGGCGCCGGCGACATGGGGGCGGGCATGGCGGTCTCGCTCGCCAGGGCCGGGGTCGCCGAGGTCCTCGTCGCCAACCGCACCCGGTCGCGTGCCGACGAGCTGGCGGCCAAGGTCGGTGGCCGGTCCGTGAGCGTGGTGGACCTGCCGGCGGCCCTCGCCGAGGTCGACGTCCTCCTCACCTCCACCGGCGCGTCGTCGGTCCTCGTCGACCACGGCGACCTCGAACCGGTCGTCGCCGCCCGAGCCGGGCGCGAGCTGCTCATCATCGACGTCGCCGTGCCCCGTGACGTCGACCCGTCGGCGGCAGACCTGCCCGGCGTCGACCTGCTCGACATGGACGACCTGCGGGCCTTCGCCGACGTGGGCCTCGCCGAGCGCCGGCGTGAGGTCGCGAGCGTCAGGGACCTGATCGACGACGAGGTGCAGCGCTATCGGGAGGCGGCCACCGCCCGGCAGGTCGCACCCCTCATCGGCTCCCTCAGGGAACGGGCTGAGTCGGCTCGGGCGGCCGAGGTCGAGCGGGCCACCGCCAAGCTCACGCCCGCCGAGCGCGCTGCGGTCGACGTCGCCAGCCGCGCTGTCGTCGCCAAGCTGCTGCACGAGCCGACCATCCGTCTGAAGGACGCCGCTGGCACCGCTCGCGGCGAGCGCCTGGCCGACGCCCTGCGCGACCTGTTCGACCTCGACCCCGGCTGACGGAACCGTTCTGTGCGGGTCCTTCCGTCCCTGGCACGAGAGAACCCGCACGGTTCGAGCCTGTGCCGGCGGTGAGCACGCTTCGGGTCGCCACTCGGGGGAGCACGCTCGCTCGCTGGCAGGCGGATCACGTGGCCGAGCTGCTGCGGGCGGCCCACGGCGGTGACCTCGCTGTCGAGCTGGTGATCGTCGAGACCGTGGGCGACCGGCGCCAGGACGTGCCGCTCGACCAGATCGGTGGGCGTGGCATCTTCGTCAAGGAGGTGCAGGCCGCCGTGCTCGACGGGCGGGCCGACCTCGCCGTGCACTCGGCCAAGGACCTGCCGTCGAGCCCCGAGCTCGCACCCGAGGGCCTCGAGATCGTCGCCGTGCCAGAACGGGGCGATCCCCGCGACGTGCTCGTCGGAGCCTCGCTCGACGACATCCGCCCCGGCGGGCTCGTCGCCACCGGCTCGGCCAGGCGCCGGGCGCTGCTCGCCGACCTGCGCCCCGACCTCACCTTCACCGGCCTGCGGGGCAACATCGACACCCGGCTGGCGAAGGCGCCAGGGTTCTCGGCCATCGTCATGGCCCTCGCGCCGCTCCAGCGCCTCGG
>JBBSLC010000044.1:0-20172 GCA_038255685.1 Acidimicrobiales bacterium
CGGATCGCCCGTGCGACCCGAGCCGCGGCCGAGCTCAGGCGCGCCGAGGGCCAGCTCGTGTTCCACGACCTCCTCGTCCTCGCTCGTCGCCTCGTCCGCACCAGCGCTGAGGCACGTGCGGCGCTGCACGAGCGCTACCAGCGCCTCTTGCTCGACGAGTTCCAGGACACCGACCCGATCCAGATCGAGGTCGCGGTCCTGATCGCCGCCGCCATCGAGGACGGCCACGTCGCGCGCCCCTGGTCCGACATCGCCGCCGAGACCGGGCGGCTCTTCTTCGTCGGGGACCCCAAGCAGTCCATCTACCGCTTCCGTCGGGCTGACATCGGCCTGTTCCTCGACGCCCGCAACGCCTTTGGTGGCGGTGCACCCGTGCCGCTCGTCCAGAGCTTCCGCACGGTGGCACCGGTCCTCGACTGGGTCAACCACGTCTTCGGCCAGCTCATGGCCGAGGAGGTCGTGCGGGCGCAAGCCGCCTACCAGCCCCTGGTTGCGTTCCGGGAGGACCACCCCGGCGACCACCGGGTGGTCCTGCTCGGCGGGGAGCGGGCGCTGCGGGCAGCCGAGCTGCGCGACGAGGAGGCCCGGGCCGTCGCCGACGCGATCGCCGGGATCCGGGACGATCCTGCGTCGTGGCCCGTCGAGGACCAGCAGTCCCGCACCTGGCGCCCCGCCAGGTTGAGCGACGTCACCATCCTCGTCCCGACCCGCACCTCGCTGCGCCAGCTCGAGGACGCCCTCGATGCCGAGGACCTCCCCTACCGGGTGGCCACGGGCGCGCTCGTCTACGACACCCAAGAGGTGCGAGAGGTGCTCGACGCCCTGCGGGCCATCGACGACCCCGGCGACGCCATCGCGCTCGTCAGCGCGCTGCGGTCTCCGCTCTACGCCTGCTCCGACGTCGACCTGTTCACCTACCACGAGGCGGGCGGCCACTGGGACCTGCGGCGGAGCGCTCCCGCTGACCTCACCGCCGACCACCCCGTCGTGGCTGGCATCGCCCACCTCCGGACCTTGTGGGACAGCCGCTGGTGGCTGGAGCCGAGCGCGCTGCTCGAGCGCCTGCTCTACGAGCGCAACGCGTTCGCCCTCGCCTTCGCCCACCGTCGCCCCCGAGAGGTGTGGCGCCGCCTGCGCTTCGTCGTCGATCAGGCTCGTGCCTTCGAGGAGTCCGGAGGAGGAGGGCTGCGGTCGTTCCTCGCGTGGGCGGAGCTCCAGCGCAGCGAGGGAAGCCGGGTCCACGAGCCGCTCCAGGCCGAGACCGACGACGTCGCCGTCTCGATCCTCACCGTCCACGGCTCGAAGGGACTCGAGTTCCCCATCACGGTGCTGAGCGGTGCCAGCACCCAGGTCGGGGGACGGCGAGGCGGGGTGCGGGTCCACTGGGAGGGTGACATCCCCGAGCTGAAGCTGAAGGCGGGAGCTGCGACCGAGCACTTCCACCGCCTCGACGACCTCGAGGCGGAGATGGACGTCCACGAGCGAGCACGGCTGCTCTACGTGGCCTGCACGCGTGCGCGCGACCACCTGATCGTCTCCACCTTCCACGCCGGCACACGACCCTCGTACGGGCGCTGGCTCCAAGAGCTCTCCGGCGATCCGGAAGACGGTCGCTGGCGCCGGCTGCCCGACCGCCCGGTCGCTGCCGCGCCTGCCAGCGTCCAGCTCGCGCTCCCGGGCGCCCTCGTGGTCGACGATCGCGACGGTTGGCTCGCCGAACGGGCCGAGCTGCTCGTCGAGCGGGGTCAGCGCACGTTCGTCTCCGCCACCGAGCTCGCGCGAGATGGTGCTGCGCATGACGGACGGCGAACGGTCGGTGCACCCGAGGAGGACGAGCCGGAGGTCGACGAGACCGGAGGCGCCGGACGAGAGGACGACGACGCACCCGAGCGCCACTGGCGTCGGGGGCGCGCCGGCACGGCCATCGGCCGGGCGGTCCACGCCACCCTCGAGCTGCACGACGGCGACCCCGCCTCGATCCAGGTGCTCGCCGCCAGGCACGCCCACCTCGAGGCGATCCCCGAGCTCGCCGATCAGGTGGCGGCCCTTGCGCGCTCCGCCCTTGCCGCGCCCACGGTCGTCGCGGCCCACGCTGCCGCTCGGAGCTGGCGCGAGCTCTACGTGGCCGCGCCGGTGGGTGATCGCGCCATCGAGGGCTACATCGACCTGCTCTACGAGTCACCCGATGGCCTCGTGGTCGTGGACTACAAGACCGATGCCGTCAGCAGCCCTGCAGACGCCGATGCGAAGACCGCTCGCTACAGCCTGCAGACCACCGCCTACGCGCTCGCCATCGAGGCGAGCACCGGTCTCGAGGTCGTGTCCGCCCACCTCGTCTTCTGCACCACCGGCGCGCCCATCGAACGGCGCGTCCCCCACCTCTCCGAGCGCAAGGAGGACGTGCGCCGGCTGCTGGGCGCTGCACCGTCGATGCATTGACATCGACACTGACAGGACTATCCTCGACGTGGTGGACACAGACATGCGGCCAGCCAGCTCGTCGTCCGAGCTGCTCCTCGACTCCCTCCAGCGCCGCATGCGGGCGATGCACTCGCTCTACGACCAAGCGCTCGGCTCGATGGGCGTCGACGACGTCAACCACGTCGAGCGCGCAGGTGTCCTCCCCATCGCGTTCTCGCTGTTCCACTACGTCAACATGCAAGACGCCAGCTTCATGGTGATCAGCGGCGAGCCCCCGATCTGGGACGCGGCCTGGCAGACCGAGGTCGGCGTGACGATCGACGACCACGGGAAGCACCGCACCGTCGACGAGATGGTCGACCAGCGCATCGGCGACCTCGACGCCTTCACCCGCTACATGCGCACCGTCTTCGACCGCACCGAGGCCTGGCTCGACCAGCTCGATCCCGCCCTGTTGACCAAGGTGCTCGTCACCCGACCGTTCCCCGACCAGATCGCCTCGACCTACAGCGCTCGTGTCGCCGGGCCCGCGGGCATCACCGTCCTCGACGCCCTGGAGTGCTGGCTCTACCAGCACGGCCTGCGCCACATGGGCGAGATCGAGCACGCCCGGGCACTGGTCGGCCTCGGCGGCATGACGAGCTGAGATCGAACGGGGGTCGCCCTGACGCCGGGCAGACTCAGGCGATGAGCGCCACCCAGGAGCCGGCCGTAGATGGTCGCACCGCCCGCCGGGACCGCAACCGCGAGCTCGTCCTCGACGCCGTCATCGAGCTGTTCGCAGAGCACCTCCTGCTGCCCACCGCGCCGCAGGTCGCCGAGCGATCAGGGGTGTCCCCCCGCTCGGTGTTCCGCTACTACGAGGACACCGAAGCGCTCATCCAGGCGGCGATGCGGCGCCACCTGGACCGTGTCACGCCGCTCTTCGAGATGGCAGACATGGGCATCGGAGGCTTCGAGGACCGCTCGCAGCGCTTCATCGCCGCCCACCTCCGCCTCTACGACGCGATCGCCCCGACGGCGCGCGCCGCCCTGCTGCGAGCTCCCTCGAACGCCGCCATCGCCGCCCGCCTCGACGCTGCGAGGAACGAGCGGCGAGCCCGCCTGGAGGCGATGTTCGCTCCCGAGCTCCGTGGGGTGTCCGCAGCCCGCCAGCGCACCCTCCTCGCCGCCGTCGACGCCGTCTTCCAGTTCGAGGGCCTCGAGCACCTCCACCGCCACCTGGGGCTCACGAGGCGCCAGGCAACCGAGGTCCTCAGCCACACCCTGGACGTCCACCTGCGTCCCGCCTGAGGGGCACCACAGACTGCTGGTCACCGTCCTCGCAGACGTCAGCTGGGCTGGCGACCCATCGCTCGGAGACGGGCCACCCGCTCCTCGGTCGGCGGGTGGCTCCGGAACAGGTTGGCGAACTGCACGTTGCGACCCGTCAACGGGTTGACGATGTACGCCTGCGCCTGCTCGGGACGGACCACCATCGGGATGCGTTTGACGCCGTGCTCGAGCTTGAGCAGCGCCCTGGCCAGCGGCTCGCCGTCGCCGATGAGGGCAGCGCCCGTCCGGTCCGCCTCGAGCTCGCGGCTGCGACTCAGCGCCATCTGCAGCACGCCGGCCGCCATGGGTGCGAGCAGCGACACTGCGAGCAGCCCGACGATGTTGCCGCCGCCCTCCCGGTCCCGATCGCCACCGCCACCCCCGAACATCGCACCGAACATCGCCATGCGGGCGATGAAGGTGATCCCCATGGCGACGGCAGCGGCCACCGAGCCGATGAGGATGTCCCGGTTGCCGACGTGGGAGAGCTCGTGGGCGAGCACGCCCCGCAGCTCGTCCCAGTCCAGGATCTCGAGGATCCCTGCCGTCACGGCGACCGCGGCGTGGTCCGGGTTGCGACCCGTCGCGAAGGCGTTCGGCTGCTGGTCGGGCGTCACGTAGAGCTTCGGCATCGGCATGCCCGCCTGCGAGCTCAGCTCGCGCATGATCTGGAAGTACTCGGGCATGGCGGCCTCGTCAGCCGGCACCGCCCGGGCGGCCTTGATGGCGAGCTTGTCGGAGAACCAGTACGAACCGCCGACCATCACCAGACCGAGCCCGAGGCCGATGATCGCCCCGCCCCGCCCGAAGAACGAGCCGATCAGCACCATCAGGCCACCGAGGCCCGCCAACAGGACGAACGTCTTGAACGTGTTCCGGTTCACCGCGTCTCAGCACTCCTGCTCCGTGCGGGGCATCCCCGCAGCTGGCTCCAGGATACGAGCCGCCCCCGCTGGGGCAACGGCACGGGGCGCTCACCCGGCCGGCGCCACACCCTTCGGTTCGCGCTGGCCCATGAAGCCGAACAGGTACCCCGCCACCCGGCGCATCTGGATCTCCTCGGCCCCCTCGGTGATGCGGTACCGGCGGTGGTGGCGGTAGATGTGCTCGAAGGGCTCGTGGCGCGAGTAGCCGAGGCCGCCGTGGACCTGCATGGCCCGGTCGGCGGCCTCGCAGCACAGGCGGTTCGCCCAGTAGTTGCACATCGAGACCTTGTCCGACACCGAGAAGGGCCCGTAGGTGTCCATCTGCCACGCCGTCTTGTGGATGAGCGCACGGAGCATCTCGCACTGGGTCTGGAGCTCGACGAGGGGGAACTGGATCCCCTGGTTGGTGGCGAGCGCCTTGCCGAAGGGCTTGCGCTCCTTGGCGTAGGCGATGGCGCGGTCGACGCAGAACTGGGCGGCGCCGAGGCTCGATGCGGCCTGGCGGATCCGGTTCTCGTTGAAGAACAGCTGCACCACGCCGAGGCCCCTGCCCTCGCCGCCGAAGATGGCGCTGTCGGGGACCCGCACGTCGGTGAGGCGGATGTGAGCGTGGTCGGTCGGCATGTTGAAGGTCCAGAGGTACTCGAGGACCTCGAAGCCCTCGCTCGCCGTCGGCACGAGGAACGCGGTGATGCCGTCACCGTCACCCGCCTTGCCGCTGGTGCGGGCGAAGATGAGGTCGTAGGTGGCCTTGTGGATCCCGGTGTTCCAGGTCTTCTCGCCGTTGATCACCCACTCGTCGCCGTCGCGCACGGCCGTGGTCTCCATGTGGGTGGCGTCCGATCCGTGGTCGGGCTCGGTGATCCCGAAGGCGAAGCCGCGCCGCCCCTCGGCGAGGTCGTCGACCCACTCGGCCTTCTGCTCGTCGGTGCCGTGGGCCAGCATCAGCAGGAGGCCGACGTTGTTCCCGACGATCGACGACTCGTTCTGCAGGTCGTTGTGCAGGCCGAGCCCCTTGCGGGCGAGGTGCTCACGGATCACCGCCATGCCGAGGTTCGTGCCGTCCCGACCCCCGAACGCCTTCGGGAAGGCGTAGCGGTGGTGCCCGGCTGCGTCCGCCCGCCGGCGCATCTCGCCGAGCAGCGCCTCCCACGCCTCGTTCGGCAGCCCGCCGCGCTCCCAGTCGGTGCGTGCGTCTTCCCGACGGTGGTCGAAGAAGCGCTCGTTGTCGTCCTGCGCCTGGAGCGGGGCGATCTCCCGCTCGATGAAGTCGTCGAGCTCGACGAGGTAGTCGGCCAGCTCCTGGGGGATGTCGAAGTCCATGCGCGCCCTTCCGGGCACGGCTCTCCGCCCCTCCGGTCGAGCGTAGGTTCAGCCGGCGCCACCCGCCGCCGACCCTGCTACGAGGGCAGGCCGTTGGTGGCGAGGTCGACCCAGAGCTTCGTGGTCAGCCCGAGGGAGCGCAGGTCGACCCGCTCGTCGTTGCCGTGGAACCGGGAGAAGAACTCGCCGAACGTCACGGCGTCGTCGAACAGGGCGACGCCGTAGGCGACCGCACCCCGCTGGCGGAAGAACGGCGCATCGGTGCCTCCGGTGACGAGGTTGGGCACGATCCTGGCGGTCGGGTACGCGGCCTTGACCTCCCGCTCGATGGCGGCCCACATCGGGGTGTCGGTGCTCGAAGCCGAGGAGGCCCGCTGGTGCAGCGGCGTGACCTCGACCTGGTCGAAGAGGTCGCCGAGGGCGCGGCGGAGGTGGACGTCGACGTCCTCGAGCGTCTCACCGGGGAGGATGCGGATGTCGACCTCGAGGTCGACGACGTCGGGGATCGTGTTCGTCTTGGTGCCGCCATGGAGCACGTTGGGCGAGAAGGTCGTGTGCGTGCAGGCATGTGCGAGCGAGCCGATCCCCTGCCCGAGCCCGTCGCAGACCTCCTTGATCCGGCCCGGGTCGACGAGCGCGGTCGCCAGGTCATCGGGGAGGGCCAGCCCGTCGACCATGGACCGCCAGATCTCACTGATCTGGGCCTCGGGCCGGTACTCGCTGAGCCGGCGGACGACCTCGGCGGCCTTGACCAGCGCGTTGTCGGCGCCGAGGGGAGCCGAGCCGTGGCCGGGGCGGCCCTTCACCCGCAGGCGCGACCACCCGAGGCCCTTCTCGGCGACGGTCATGGCGAACGTCGGCCCCGGGCCGATGGGGAAGCCCCCCATCTCGGTGAGGAGGTAGTCGCAGGCGACGGCGTCCCAATGGTGCTCGCACACCCACTCGGCGCCGTGGACCCCGCCGGCCTCCTCGTCGGCGACGCCGAAGTAGATGAGGTCGCCCTCCGGACGGACGCCCTCGTCGAGCAGGTGGCCGAATGCGACCGCCATCGAGGCGGTGACGTTGAGCATGTCGACAGCACCACGACCCCACACCTCGCCGCCGATCAGCTCACCGCCGAAGGGATCGTTCGTCCACCCCTCGGGGGAGACGGGGACCACGTCGGTGTGGCCCATCCAGCACACCGAGGGTGCGCTCGGGTCGCGACCTTCGATGCGGGCGACGATCGAGCGGCGCCCGGGCGTCGGCTCGAACGTCTCGACGTCGGCACCCTTGCCCTCGAGGAACGCCTGCAGGGTGTCGGCGTTGCGGACCTCCTCGCCTGACTCAGCGGTGCCGTCGTTCACGCACTGGTTGCGGATCAGCGCCTGCAGCAGCTCGACCGTCTGCATCGTGAGCGGCGCGTCCTGGATGTCGTCCATGTGGTCGAACCTACCCACCGGCTCCGGGAGGCGGCGCGCCCGCGGCGACCGTGGGACGGCTGCTCCGCAGTGCCCCGGTCTAGGGTCGCCGAGGTGACCGACCGGACGCCGTCCGCAGCGCCGGCAGACCCGATCCGCATCGCGAACTGCTCGGGCTTCTACGGCGATCGCCTGTCGGCGGCCCGGGAGATGGTCGAGGGCGGTGCGATCGACGTGCTCACCGGCGACTGGCTGGCCGAGCTCACGATGCTGATCCTCGCCCGCACCCGGGCGAAGCGGCCCGGCGGCGGCTACGCCCGGAGCTTCGTCACCCAGATGGACCAGGTGATGGGCACGTGCCTCGACCGTGGCATCAAGGTCGTGTCGAACGCTGGCGGCCTCGACCCCGAGGGCTGTGCGGAGGCCATCGCCGAGGTCGCCGCCACACTCGGCCTCTCCCCCACGATCGCCACGGTGAGCGGCGACGACCTCCTGTCCCGGCTGGACGAGCTCGACCTCGTGCACTTCGAGACCGGCGAGCGGTTCGACGACCCTTCGAGCTTCATCAGCGCGAACGCCTACCTCGGCTGCTTCGGCATCGTCGAGGCGCTCTCCGCCGGCGCCGACATCGTCGTGACCGGCCGCACCACCGACGCAGCCATCGTGTGCGGGCCGGCGGCATGGCACCACGGATGGGCCCGTGACGACTGGGATGCGCTGGCCGGCGGGGTCGTCGCCGGCCACGTCATCGAGTGCGGCACGCAGGTGACCGGCGGCAACTACTCGTTCTTCACCGAGGTGGCGGGCATGGCGCGCACGGGCTTCCCCTGGGCCGAGGTCGCCGCAGACGGATCGTGCGTCGTCGGGAAGCACGACGGCACGGGCGGTGAGGTGTCCGTCGGCACGGTGACGTCGCAGCTCCTGTACGAGATCGGTGGCCCGGCGTACCTCGGCCCTGACGTGACCGCCCGCTTCGACACCATCGAGCTCGAGCAGGTGGGGGCGGACCGGGTGCGGATCTCGGGCACGAGGGGCGAGCCGCCGCCGCCGACGCTGAAGGTCGCCATGAACGAGCTCGGCGGCTACCGCACCGACCTCGCCGTCGCCATCACCGGCCTCGACGTCGAGGCGAAGGCGACGCTCGTCGAGGAGGCGTTCTGGATCGCCTGCCCGCACCAGCCGAGCGACTTCGCCAGCGTCACCAGCCAGCTGGTCAGGACCGACAAGGCGGACCCGGCGAGCAACGAGGAAGCGGTCGCCGTCTGGAAGCTGACCCTGAAGGACCCCGACGAGCGCAAGGTCGGCCGGCCCGTGGCGGACGCCATGGTCGAGCTCGTGCTGGCGACGATCCCCGGCTTCTACACCGTGAGCGGCGGGCCGGGTGAGGGCCGCCCCTACGGGGTGTACCGGCCGGCGCTCGTCCACGCCGGCTCCGTCCCGCAGCACATCTCGCTGCTCGGCGGCGCTCGGACGGTCGTCGACTCCGTCGCGCCGTCCGGTGCGGTCGACGTGCAGCCGGCGTCAGGACCGGCGGCGCAGACGCCGGGGGGACCCACGGCGCGCGTGCCGATCGGTCGGGTCGTCGGGGCGCGGTCCGGCGACAAGGGTGGCAACGGCAACGTCGGCGTCTTCGCCCGCAGCGACGAAGCGTGGGCGTGGCTCGACGGGTTCCTCACCACCGAGCGCCTCCAGGTGCTGCTGCCGGAGACGGCCGAGCTGGAGGTCGAGCGGTTCCGCTTCCCGGCGATCCGCTCGCTCAACTTCGTCGTGCACGGCCTGCTCCAGGAGGGCGTCGCCGCGTCGACCCGCCAGGACGCTCAGGCGAAGAGCCTCGGCGAGTGGCTCCGAGCCCGCCACGTCGATGTCCCGACGGCGCTCCTCTGATGGACATCGCCGTCGTGGCCGCTGACCTGCGGCGCGAGCAGGAGGCGCTTGACGCCCTGGCGGCCGACCTGACCGATGAGCAGTGGGCGACCGCGACCCCGAGCCCGGGATGGACGGTGGCTGACCAGATCGGTCACCTCACGTACTTCGACGGGACAGCGGCACTCGCCATCGACGGGGCGGCCGCGTTCGAGCGCTCGCTCGAGGAGCTGGTCGCGGCGGGCGACGGCCGGGAGTCGATGACGCTCCTGCGCGACCTCGGGCCGACCGAGCTGCTCGCAGCGTGGCGGACGAACCGTGGCCTGCTGCACGAGCGGGCGGCACGGTTGGCCGTCGGGGACCGGGTTCCCTGGTACGGACCGTCGATGGGCGCTGCTTCGTTCCTCACCGCCCGGCTGATGGAGACGTGGGCCCACGGCCAAGACGTCGTCGATGCCGTCGGAGGCGAGCGTCCGGCCACGGACCGCCTGCGCCACATCGCACAGCTCGGCTTCATCACGCGCGGTTGGACCTATGCCAACCGTGGGCTGGAGGCACCGGTCGCCGATGTCCAGCTCGAGCTCGACGGCCCGAACGGCGATGCGTGGCACTTCGGCGCGGATGGCGCAGCCGACCTTGTGCGCGGCTCGGCGCTCGACTTCTGCCTCGTCGTCACGCAGCGCCGCCACGTCGACGACACCGACCTGGAGATCACCGGCGAGGGCGCCAGGGACTGGCTCGCGAAGGCGCAGGTGTTCGCTGGGCCGCCGACCGACGGCCCTCGACCGAGGAGGGCGTGATGCCCGTCGTCGAGACCCACCTCGAAGGCGGCGTCCTCACGATCACGCTCGCCGACGAGGCCAACCGCAACGCCCTCGGCAGCAGGCTGGTGGCCGAGCTGATGGAGGCGTGCGACGCAGCCGACGCCGACCCTGCGGTGCGCGTCGTGGTGCTGACGAACCGGGGCACGACGTTCTGCGCAGGCGCCGACCTCGCCGAGCGGTCATCGGACGGCAGCACCCCCGCAGCGGTGCGCAGCCCCGACGAGCTGTTCGGGAGGTACCGCCGCTCGCCGAAGCCGTACGTGGGGCGCATCGCCGGTCACTGCGTCGCCGGTGGCATGGGCCTGGCCGCGGCGATGGACATCTCCATCGCCGTCGAGGACGTGAAGATGGGCTTCACCGAGGTCCGCGTCGGTGTGGCCCCGGCGGTGATCTCGGTCGTCTGCCTGCCGAAGCTGCGGCCGATCGACGCCTCGTCGGCGTTCCTCCGAGGGAACCGGTTCCCCGCCAGCGAGGCGGCCCGCATGGGGCTCATCACCGCCGCGGTGCCGGCCGACCGGCTCGACGACGAGGTCGGTGCCGTCGTGGCAGACCTGCTGGCCGGGAGCCCGGCCGCCATCGCCGCAGCCAAGCAGCTGCTCGACCGGGTCCCTGGCATGCCGGTCGAGGAGGCGTTCGCCTGGACCGGCGAGCTCTCGAACCGTCTGTTCGCCACCGACGAGGCCAGAGAGGGCATGGCCGCGTTTCTCGAGAAGCGCCCAGCGCCATGGGTGGTGCGTCCCTGAGCGACGGCTCTCGTCACGAAGTTCTTCTGGCAGCGGGGTTGACAGTTGTCCTAGGCTGTCGTCATGGCCGAGAAGGAACGCGTGCACGGGTCCGTCGAGCGTGAGCTCCCCCGGAAGGTGATGGGCACGGCGCCGGAGCGGATCGCGTGAGGCCCGAGCGCTTCGAAGGCAGCATCGGCCGAACCGTCGCCGACTCCGAGCCGTGGTTCGACGACCCGCCCCACCCCGGTGACGAAGCACCGAACGTCGTCGTGATCCTCCTCGACGACACCGGCTTCGCCCAGCTCGGCTGCTACGGCTCCAGCATCGACACGCCGAACATCGACGCCCTCGCTGCCGGAGGCCTGCAGTTCACGAACTTCCACGTGACACCGCTGTGCTCCCCGACCCGCGCCGCCCTGCTCACCGGTCGGTCGCACCACACGGCGGGCATGCGGAGCGTGTCGAACTTCCGCACCGGCTTCCCGAACATGCTCGGCCACGTCTCGAGCCACACGGCGACGATGGCCGAGGTGCTGCGCGAGGTCGGCTACACCACCTTCGCCGTCGGCAAGTGGCACCTCGCACCGATGGAGGACTGCTCGGCGGCAGGCCCGTTCGACCACTGGCCGCTCGGCCGGGGCTTCGACAGGTTCTACGGCTTCCTCGAAGGCGAGACCGACCAGTTCCACCCCGAGCTCGTCTGCGACAACCACCCGGTCACACCGCCAGCCGGCCCCGACGACGGGTACCACCTGTCGGAGGACCTCGTCGACCAGGCGTTGCGGATGATCGCCGATGCGAAGGGCGTGCGCCCTGACCGCCCGTTCTTCACCTACCTCGCCTTCGGCGCCACGCACGCGCCGCACCAGGCACCGCCTTCGTACCTCGCCAAGTACCGGGGCGCCTTCGACGAGGGCTGGGACGTCGTGCGGCAGCGCTGGTTCGACCGCCAGCTGGAGCTCGGCGTGCTGCCGGCGGGCACGACGCTCTCGGCGCTGAACCCAGGGGTGCGCCCGTGGGCCGAGCTGAGCGACGACGAGCGGGCGCTCGCCGCCCGGCTGCAGGAGGCCTTCGCCGCCTTCCTCGACCACACCGACGACCAGATCGGTCGCCTCGTGGACGGGCTCAGGCGCCTGGGGCAGCTCGACGACACGCTGCTCGTCTTCCTCACCGACAACGGTGCGTCCCAGGAGGGCGGCCCGCTGGGCGTGCTCCACGAGATGAAGTACTTCAACGGGATCCTCGAGGACCCGTCGGAGGCGGTGAAGCGGCTCGACGACCTCGGCGGCCCGCGCAGCCACACGAACTACCCGTGGGGCTGGGCACAGACCGGGAACTGCCCGTTCCGCTGGTACAAGCAGAACACCCACGAGGGCGGCGTCCACGTCCCGATGATCGTGCACTGGCCCAACGGGATCAGCGAGGACCAGCGAGGCTCGAAGCGAGACCAGTTCACGTACGTGAGCGACGTCGCCCCGACGATCTACGAGCTCCTCGGGGTCGAGGCGCCGGCCGTCTACCGCGGCGTCGAGCAGCAGCCCGTCACCGGGCACTCGTTCGCGTCCGTGCTCAACGATCCCACCGCGCCGGCGACGAACACGCTGCAGTACTTCGAGATGGCCGGCAGCCGGGCGCTCGTCGCCGGTGCGTGGAAGGCCGTGTGCCGCCACGAGCGGGGAGCTGACTTCGACACCGAGCCGTGGGAGCTCTACCACCTCGCCAGCGACCCCTCCGAGTGCGACGACCGGGCGGCGGCGGAGCCCGAGCGGCTCGCCGAGCTGGTCGCGCTGTGGTGGGAGGAGGCGGAGCGCCACGGCGTGCTCCCCCTCGACGAGCGCACCTTCGAGCTGTTCGGCGCCCGCTTCCGCGACCACTCGCCGCACCCCGCCTCGAAGCGCTACGTCTACCGGCCCCCGATGTCGCCCATGCCCGGACAGGCCTCGGCGGCACTCGGCGGGCGCAGCTTCGACCTCACCGCGACCGTGGAGCGCGCTGCTGGTGACGAGGGCGTGCTCTTCGCGACCGGCACGGAGAACTCCGGCTTCTCGTTCTTCGTGCAGGGTGACCGGCTGGTGCTCGACTACAACGCCTTCGGCGACCACGCCGTCGTGGCGTCGACGGTCCCGGTGCCCACCGGCCGCTCCTCGCTCGTGCTCCGCATGCGACGGCTGGGTGGCAACGGCCGCGCGACGATCGAGATCGACGGGACGCCGTGTGGTGACGCCGAGCTCCCGCTCTTCATGCGGATGATGTCGTCGATCGGCCCGAGCGTCGGCTTCGACCACGGCTCCGCGGTGTCACCCCGCTACGACGCCCCCTTCCCGTTCACCGGCACGCTCGAGCAGGTGGAGATCCAGCTGCTCGAGCGGGCTGGCCCCGACGCGACTGCCGCGGTCGCCCGAGCAGAGATGAGTCGCCAGTGAAGGTCCTCCGCACGCCCGACGAGCGCTTCGCAGACCTCCCGGGTTGGTCGCACGAGACCCGCTACGCCGAGGTCGGCGACGGCCTCCGGGCCGCCTACGTCGACGCCGGCCCGCCCGACGCCGACCCCGTGCTCCTGCTGCACGGCGAGCCGTCGTGGGGCTACCTGTACCGCCACGTCGTCGACGTGCTGGTGGCAGCCGGCCATCGCTGCGTCGTGCCCGACCTCATCGGGTTCGGTCGGAGCGACAAGCCCGCTGACACCGCCGACTACTCCTACGCCAGCCACGTGGCGTGGATGCGCCGCCTGCTCTTCGACGAGCTCGACCTGCGCCGGATCACCTACTTCGGCCAGGACTGGGGCGGACTCGTCGGGTTGCGCGTGCTGGCCGCAGACCCTGACCGCTACGCGCGGGTGTGCGTCGCCAACACCGGCTTGCCCACCGCCGATCGCCCGCTGAGCGAGGCGTTCCTCGCCTGGCAGGAGTACTCGAAGACCTCCCCGAGGTTCGAGATCGGAGAGATCGTCTCACGCGGGTGCGCCACGCCGTTGGCCCCCGAGGTGGTGGCGGCCTACGACGCGCCGTTCCCCGATGACGAGCACAAGGCCGGAGCCCGCATCTTCCCGTCGCTCGTGCCGACCAGCGTCGAGGAGCCGGCCCACGCCGACAACGTGGCTGCCTGGAAGGTGCTCGAGTCGTTCGACAAGCCGTTCCTCACGGCGTTCAGCGACAGGGATGCGGTGACGGCTGGCGGCGAACGCATCTTCCAGCACAAGGTGCCGGGGGCCAAGGACCAGCCCCACGTCACGGTCGAGGGCGCCGGCCACTTCCTCCAGGAGGACGCAGGGCCCGAGGTCGGCCGCATCCTCGTCGACCTCATCGCCCGCACGTCATGACACCCCCCGTCGTCCGCACCCCAGACGAACGCTTCGACGTGCTGCCCGACTGGCCGTTCGAGCCCCGCTACCTCGAGGTCGACGGCCTCCGGGTCCACTTCGTCGACGAGGGCCCGCGCGACGCCGAGCCCTTCCTGCTCGTCCACGGCGAACCGACGTGGGGCTACCTCTACCGGCGTTGGATCCCCCGCCTCGTCGACGCCGGCTACCGCGTCATCGTCCCGGACCACGTGGGCTTCGGGCGCAGCGACAAGGTCGTCGACGACGACTGGTACGTGATCGAGCGACACGTCGAGGTCCAGCGGGCCCTCATCGAGGCGCTCGACCTGCGCGACATCAACCTCTTCTGCCAGGACTGGGGCGGGCCGATCTCCCTGCGCAACGCCTGTGACATGACCGACCGGTACGCCCGGCTGTTCATCGGCAACACCTGGCTGCACCACGACGGCTACGAGTACACCGATGCGCTCCGCGCCTGGCGAGCCATGGCCACCGAGCCACAGGGCTTCGGACCCGACATGCCGACGGGCAGGATCGTCGGCTTCGCTCGCCGCCGTCCCGATGGGGACCTCGACGCCCTCGCTGCGGCGTACGACGCCCCCTACGCCGACGTCGAGTCGAAGGCGGGCGCGCGGCGCTTCCCGTGGTGCTTGCCGTTCGCCGAGCCCGACGCCGGCGGCGCAGCGTGGCAGCAGCGCTGCTTCGAGCAGCTGCGGTCGTGGGGAGGCCCAGTCCACTTCGTGTGGGGTGACGCCGACGACGTGTTCACCTGGGCGTGGGCCGAGCGGTGGTCGTCGATGGTGCCCGGCGCCACGCTCGATCGCATCCCCGGCGCCGGCCACTTCCTCCAGGAGGAGGCTCCCGACGAGTGCGTCGACGCCGTGCTCGGGCAGCTGTCGCGCTGAGCTGAGGAACCCCGCAAGGGTCGCCTGGTATCGTCGGAGTGGCGCCACTCCCCCGGTGCCACGCCGCCCAGACCCCGCGGAACCCCACGTCCAGATGACAGAGCGGGTTCAGTGTCGAGCGAGCAGCAGCTCTCCGTGGTCCTCAGCGAGTTCGCCCTCACATTGGTCTCCGACGATCCCATCCAGGGGATCCTCGAGCGCCTGGTGGGTCGGATCGTCGAGATCCTCCCCATCTCAGCAGCGGGCGTGACGCTCATCGCTCGTGGGTCCGAGCCGCGCGACGTGGCCGCATCGAACGAGGCGGCGCTGCGCTACGAGAAGCTGCAGACGGAGCTCGACGAGGGACCCTGCCTCGCCGCCTATCACTCGGGCAAGGCCGTCGCCGTCCCTGACCTCGCCGACGACGAGCGGTTCGAGATCTTCGGCCCGCGCGCGGTCGAGGCCGGTCTGGCAGCGGTCTTCGCCTTTCCCCTGCGCCAGGGCGACACGCGCTTCGGCGCGCTCGATCTCTACCGAGACACGCCGGGCCCATTGGATCGCGCTGACATGGCAGCGGCGCAGACGCTCGCTGACGTGACTGCTGCCTACGTCGTCAACGCAAAGCACCGCGAGGATCTTCGTCTCACCTCGGAGCAGGCGTACTTCAGCGCCGTCCACGACGCCCTGACGGGCCTGCCGAACCGGACCCTCCTCCTCGAGCGCATCGGTCATGCGCTGCAGCGGGGCATGCGGTCCGGGCAGCTCGCCGTGCTCTTCACCGATCTGGACGGGTTCAAGGCGGTCAACGACCTCCACGGACATGGCGTGGGAGACGAGCTGCTCGTCGCAGCTGCGGAGCGCCTCACCGCCCTCCTCCGTCCTGGAGACACCCTGGCCCGGCTCGCTGGTGACGAGTTCGTCATCCTCTGCGAGGACCTCGATGACGACGCGCAGGCCGAGGCGATCGCCGCTCGCGTCGCGGAGGCGCTCGCACTGCCGTTCGAGCTCGGCGAAGTCGTGGTGAGGATCTCGGGAAGCGTCGGCATCGCCGTCTCCCAGGGCGGCCAGGACATCCCAGAGCGTCTGATCGATGCTGCCGACGTCGCCATGTACCAGGCCAAGCGCAAGGGCGGAGGCCGCCACCAGTCGGTGGATCTCCACGAGCGCCACCTGGATGACGAGCGGGCAGATCTCATGCGCGACCTCCGCCTCGCCGTCGATCGAGGTCAGCTCCGCACCGAGTACCAGCCGATCGTCGCCACGAGAGACGGTCGGACCGTCGCCGTCGAGGCGGTGCTCCGCTGGGAGCATCCGACGAAAGGTGCGATCGAGCCGCACGTGATGGTTGGCATCGCCGAGCGAGCAGGGCTCATCACCGACGTCGGGCAGTGGGTGCTCGAGCGGGCGTGCGAGGATCGCCGGAGCTGGGTCGGAGGCGCCGAAGATGGTGGCCTCGAGATGACCGTCGACGTCTCTGCGCACCAGCTGCTGTCGAAGGACTACACCACCACCGTCGCCAACGTGCTCGCCCGGACGGGCACGCCGGCCCGCTTGCTGACCCTGGAGATCGACGAGCGCGCCGTCATCAGCGACACCGAGCGAGCGCGTGTGGTCCTCCACGAGCTCAAGGAGGTCGGCGTGGTGCTGGCGTTCGACCAGTTCGGCAGCGGGTGCTCGTCGCTCGGCTACCTGCACCAGCTCCCGCTCGACGCGATCAAGATCGGTCAGGCGCTCACCGCGAAGCTGTGCGAGGAGCGCACGATGCACGCCATCGTGGCGACGTCCATCGAGCTCGCCCACCTGCTCGGCCTCTCGGTCGTCGTCGACGGCGTGGAGACGGCTGCCCAGCACCACGAGATCGCCGCTCTCGCCGGCGAGCGCTGCCAGGGCGACCACTTCGCCGGGTCGATGAGCGCCGATGCGCTCACCCGGCTGACCGGAGGAGACCCTGGCGGCTTCGTCTTCCCTGCGCCGGGGACGACCGAGCCGGCTTCTTGACGACGATCAGGGCTCGTCGGCGACCAAGAGCTCGGCGAGCGGGTCTCGGAGCTGGCGGAGCCCGGAGCGGATCCTCGCCTTCACGGTGCCTTCCGGCACCCCGAGTGCAACCGCGGCTCCGGCGTAGGTCCAGCGACCGTAGAACGCAGCGCGGATCGCGTTGCGCACGTCGTCGCTGAGCCCGTCCACCGCATCGGCGATGAGAGCCCGGTGCTCCTGGTCGATGAGCTCGAGGTCCAGCTCCTGCCGTTCCGGTTCGGCACTGCTCGCGAACCGCTCCTCGCGCCCTTGTCGGGCGCTGTTGGCGCGAACGACGTCGATCGCCCGGAAGCGCGTCATGACGAGGAGGAAGCTGCGCAGCGACCCACGCTGGGCGTCGAAGCCCTGCGGCTCTCGCCACAGTCGCAGGAACACCTCCTGGACCACGTCGTCGGCGTCGCGCAGGCCGCACACGTGCTGCGCGAGGCCGAGCACGCTGGCGCCGTGACGCTCGTAGACCTCGGCGAGCGCGCCGTGCTCTCCACTCGCGACGTCGCGGACGAGATCCGCATCGGTGGCCTCGCCGCGGCTGACCGCACTCGCCACCCCCTCGAGCGCAGGACGCTCGACGTACGGGACCCCTGCGAACGGGGCGGCCCGCTGCGTCTTCACCCTGCTCTCGGCTCGTGCGCCATGACCATTGCACCCTTTCGCCGCAAGGAGGCGTGTTGGCGTGCCACCGGGGTCCAGGGCGTCACGGGTGGGCTTGCTCCCTGTGCACGGCGCCACCGCTCGGTGTCGTCGTGCAAGGTCCACCGTAGCGGTCCGACCCGGCCTGTGGCGTCCTCCCGATGGTCCCTCCGGAGGTGATCAGAGGATGGCGAGCAGCGCTCGGGTCCCGGTGTAGACGGCGAGCGCCACGAGCAGTGCGGCGAAGGCTCGCTGCAGCGACTGGGGATCGGCCCGGTCCGCGACCCGTCTGCCGGCGCTCACCCCGGCGGTCGCTGCGGCGGTGAAGACCAGGGTGGTGGTCCAGTCGATGCCGCCCGCCCCGGCGCGGACGGCGAGGGCGACGGCGGCGTTGACGGCGATCACGAGCAACGAGGTGCCGATCGCCGTCCCCATCGGGAAGCCGAGCACCAGCGCCAGGGCGGGAACGATGACGAACCCGCCGCCGACGCCGAACAAGCCGGTCAGGAACCCGACGGCGGTGCCGGCCGCCACGACCTTTGTGACCCGGCTCGGTGTCATGGCGCGGGGCGGGGCCTGCACGGCGCCGCCGGCGGACGTGGCGCTCATCACGCCTGCTTCGCCGGCACGGGTGCAGCTCGGACAGCCCACCACGATCCGCCAGGCCGCCACCAGGATCAGCCCGGCGAAGGCGAGGAGGAGCACATCGCCGTCGAGGCGGCGGTTGATCGTCGATCCGACGAGCGACCCGACGATGCCGATGAGCCCGAACGCCACGCCCTGGGCGACTCGGACCCGACCGTCGCGCCAGTGCCCGTACGCGCCGATGAGCGAGGCGACGCCGACGACCACCAGCGACGTCGTGGTGTCGTCCGGGACGCCGACGCCCAGATGTACCAGGTGAAGCGACGACAGGTCGTGGCGACTGGCTCGTGCGGGGTCTTCGACGGTCGGCGATTGGTGGACGTTGCTGATCCTGCATGACGCCTTCGACGACCACACCCGCTTCGAGACCGAGCCACCAGCCACCGGGTCGACGGTCCGCAGCACGTCTTCACCGCTGGACCCACTGCAAGCAAGCCGTTCTGCGACCGCTCCACGTAGCTGCGCTGCGCCACCGTGTCCGACCCGCACCCGAAGCCAGCGCCAGTCGTCGGCCGGACATCTGTTCCGGTCGGCGGTGGTGAGAATCCCGTGGGAGGGCTTGGCGGTGACACACCGGTGACAACCACGACTACCCCGTGTACGTGTAGCGTGTGTACATGGCTGACACGCTGACCGGGCGCCTCAACTTCCGGGTGAACGACGACCAGGAACGAGCCCTGCGACAAGCAGCCGCGCTCACCGGCCAGACCGTCACCGGGTTCGTGCTCTCCGCCGCCGTCGAACATGCTCACGATCTGCTGGAGCGGGCCAACCACATCGAGTTGTCCGCAGCTGCCTTCGACCGCTTCGTCGCCGAGCTCGACAAGCCCGCCGAGGTCGTTCCCGAGCTCGTGAAGCTGTTCAACCGGAACAGTCGCATCACCAGCAGTTGAGCCCACAGCAGCTCCCACCGACCGAGCTGCTCGACGCAGATCGTCACGACTGCGCCAGCTTCGACAGCGGCGTCCCGGTGCTCGACGAGTGGCTGAAGCGAACCGCCCCCGTCGCCGCCGCTGCCGGCACCGCCGCCACCTGGGTCCTCACCGACGACGGTGTCGTCGTCGGCTACTACGCCCTCGCCACGGGCAGCGTCGAACATCGGGCTGCTCCCTCTCGTCTCCGACGGGGCCAACCCGACCCGGTCCCCGTCCTCCTCCTCGCCCGGCTCGCACTCGACCGGAGCCACCACGGCACCGGGCTCGGAGCCGACCTGCTCCTCGACGCCGCCACCCGCGCCATCGCAGGCGCTCGTCACTACGGCGCCCGGGCCCTCATTTTTGACGCCATCGACACTCGCGCTGCCGCCTTCTACCGGCACCACGGGTTCCTGCCCCTGGAAGCACAGCGCCTCTACCGCCGCATCAGCGACCTCGAAGCAGTCAGGTAAGCGCCGACGAGCCCCATCGGCCGAATCGTGGGGTGCCGCCCAGGGATCGGAGCAACTGTCATCGATCCAGACCTCAGCTCACCGGCCCGACTCACCACCGCCATGCGTCACGCGACGGTCCGGCCGAGGATTCGTTCGACGAGCCCTTGACAAGTTGGCCGAGAAGCAGGAGGACCGGTGCTCCCGCACCGGTCCTGACCTGCTGTTTCGTTGGTGGCGGGGGCGGGATTTGAACCCGCGACCTTCGGGTTGTGAGTCCGAAGACCCGAGGGTTCGCCGGTCCGACCTCGTCCGCCTCGATCCGTGTCGGTGCAGGTCAGACGCCTGATCGGTACCGGTCCGTCCGGCGCCGTCCGGGCCCGTCCGTCGTGGTTCGTTTGACAAGTTGTTTGACACGTTCTCATCGACGAACCCGTCGTCGCGCAGCGATAGAGCGAGGATCTGGTTGGGTCGGTTCGAGGCAAGCCAGTCGTC
>JBBSLC010000045.1:0-19976 GCA_038255685.1 Acidimicrobiales bacterium
AGCTCGACCGGTCCCTCCCCGTCGACGTGGTCTACGGCGCGCCGCGCGCCTGGACGCCCGGACCTGCCATCTCGAGCTCGTTCGGCTTCGGCGGCCACAACGCCTGCGTCGTGCTCACCCCCGCCTGACCCCGGGGAAGCCTGCGAGCTCCGATCAGGCTGCGTCGCCGGCTGCCCGCTCATCGCGGAGGAACGCCTCCATGAAGGCATCGAGATCACCACCGAGCACCGCCTCAACGTTGCCGGTCTCGTGGTTCGTCCGCAGGTCCTTCACCAGCTGGTACGGGGCCTGGACGTAGGAGCGGATCTGGTTGCCCATGGCCGCCGCCGAGGTGGTGCCCGAGATGGCGGTGAGCTCGGCCATGCGGTCGGCACGCTGCTTCTCAGCCAGCTTGGAGACGAGGACCTGCATGGCCCGGGCCTTGTTCTGCAGCTGGCTGCGCTCGTTCTGGCAGCTCGACACGATGCCGGTCGGCAGGTGGGTGATGCGCACCGCCGAGTCGGTCACGTTGACGTGCTGGCCGCCGGCGCCCGAGCTGCGGTAGGTGTCGACCCGCAGGTCCTTCTCCTCGAGGACCACGTCGCTCGAGGTGTCCTCGTAGAGGGGCGTCACGTCGATGCTGGCGAAGCTGGTCTGGCGACGAGCAGCAGCGTCGAACGGCGACATGCGCACGAGGCGGTGCACGCCCTGCTCGGAACGCAGCCAGCCGTAGGCGTAGCGGCCCTTCACGATGAACGTCGCCGACATGAGCCCGGCCTCGCGCCCGGCCGACGCCTCGTCGATCTCGGTGGAGAAGCCGTGGGACTCGGCCCACTTCAGGTACATGCGCACGAGCATCTCGGCCCAGTCCTGGGCGTCGGTGCCGCCCTCGCCGGCGTGGACCTCGCAGATGGCGTCACGCTCGTCGTGCTCGCCGCTGAACAGCGCCCGCAGCTCGAGCTCCGACAGCTGCTTGGCGAGCACAGCCATCCCGTCTGCGATCTCGGGCTCGAGCGACTCGTCCTCCTCCTCCCGCGCCATCTCGGCGAGCGTGGCGAGGTCGGAGAGGGCAGCGGTGAGGTCGTCGTAGGTCGCCAGGTCGCCCTGGAGGTTCGACAGCTCACCGGTCACCTTCCGCGCCTCGTCCTGGTCGTCCCACAGGTCCGGGCGGGTGGCCTCGACCTCGAGCTCGACGACGCGCTCGCGGGCGGCGGCGACCCGGAGGTAGGTCTCGGCCTCGCCCACCCGGTGGCGGAGCGCGGCGATGTCGTCGCTGAAGTCACGCACGGCGAGCCCTCAGCGTCCGTGGCAGAGCTTGTACTTCTTGCCCGACCCGCAGGGGCAGGGCTCGTTGCGGCCCACCCGCTCCTCGGCACCCTTCACGACCGGCGTGTTGATCGCCGGCGCCACGGCCTCGGGCGGCAGCTCGACGCCCTGCGCCTGGGCTTCGGCGGCGGCCGCCTGGCGCATGCCGTCCGACCCGGACTCGGGTGCCTCGGGACCACTCGTCTGGAGGTTGCGGACCTCCGGCTCGGGCGGGGCCGCCTCGGGCTCCTTGACCGCCTGGAGGTGCATCACGTACTTGACGAAGTCGCCGGCGATCGAGTCGACCATGTCGGTGAACATGGCGTAGCCCTCGCGCTGCCACTCGACGAGCGGGTCCTTCTGGCCCATGGCCCGCAGGTGGATGCCGTCCTGCAGGTAGTCCATCTCGTAGAGGTGCTCGCGCCAGCGCGTGTCGATCACCTGCAGCATCACCTGGCGCTCGACCTGCCGCATGGTCTCGGGGGTCAGCTCAGCCTCGCGCGCCTCGTAGTGGCGCAGCGCCTCGTCCCCGATCGCCTCTTTCAGCTCCGACACCTCCTCGAGCTGCGCGAGGGCGTCCACGTCGAGCTCGGTCGGGTACAGCTCGTTGACCGCCGTGACGAGGCTCTCGAGGTCCCACTCGTCGGGGATGTCGGAGACGCAGGTCGTGTCGACCACGCTGCTGACGGCGACCTCGAGGTTGGCGATCGCCTCGTCGCGCAGGTCCTTGCCGGCCAGGATCTCGTTGCGGCGCCGGTAGATCACCTTGCGCTGGCTGTTCATGACCTCGTCGTACTTGAGGACGTTCTTGCGGATCTCGGCGTTGCGGGCCTCGACGGTCGTCTGGGCCTTCTCGATGGCGCGGGTGACCATCTTCGCCTCGATCGGCACGTCGTCGGGCAGAGCCTTGCCCATCACCCAGCTCATGGCGCCGGTGGCGAAGAGCCGCATCAGGTCGTCTTCGAGGGAGAGGTAGAAGCGGCTCTCGCCCGGGTCGCCCTGGCGGCCGGAACGGCCACGCAGCTGGTTGTCGATGCGACGGCTCTCGTGGCGCTCGGTGCCGAGCACGTAGAGCCCGCCGAGCGCGCGGACCTCGTCACCCTCGGCTCGACCCTCGACCTCGTGGACGCCGAGGAGCTTGTCGTAGCGGGCTCGGCCCTCGGCTGCGTCGTCGGGGTCGAGGCCCTCGGCGAGGACCTCGCGCCGGGCGCGGGCCTCAGGGTTGCCACCGAGGATGATGTCGACGCCTCGGCCGGCCATGTTGGTCGCCACGGTGACGGCGTGCAGCTTGCCCGCCTGGGCGACGATCTCCGCCTCCCGGCCGAGCATGCCGACCTTGGCGTTGAGCACCTCGTGGGTGATGCCCCGCTTGCGGAGCAGGTTCGACAGGCGCTCGGACTTCTCGACCGACACGGTGCCGACGAGGACGGGCTGGCCCCGCTCGAAGCGCTCGGCGATGTCGTCGACGACCGCCTCGAACTTGGCCTCCTCGGACTTGTAGATGAGGTCGCCCTGGTCTTCGCGCGCCACAGGCTTGTTCGTCGGGATCGGCACGACCGCGAGCTCGTAGGTGGAGGCGAACTCGGCTGCCTCGGTGACCGCGGTGCCGGTCATGCCGGAGAGCTTGTCGTAGAGGCGGAAGTAGTTCTGGAGGGTGATCGTGGCGAGGGTCTGGTTCTCCTCCTTGATCTTCACGCCCTCCTTGGCCTCGACGGCCTGGTGGAGGCCCTCGGACCAGCGGCGCCCCTCGAGGATGCGCCCGGTGAACTCGTCGACGATCTTCACCTCGCCGTTGGTGACGATGTAGTCGCGGTCTCGCTTGTAGAGCTCCTTGGCCTTGAGCGCGACCTGGAGCTGGTGCACGAGGTTGGAGGACAGCTCGTCGTAGAGGTTCTCGACGCCGAGGGCGGCCTCGACCTTCTCGATGCCGTCGTCGTGGGGCGCGACGTGGCGCTTCTCCTCATCGACGTCGTAGTCGACGTCGCGTGAGAGGCCTCGGACGATGCTGGCGAACGTGTAGTAGATCTGCGCGGCATCAGCCAGGCGCCCGCTGATGATGAGCGGCGTGCGGGCCTCGTCGATGAGGATCGAGTCGATCTCGTCGACGATGGCGTAGGCGTGGCCCCGCTGGGTCTTCGCCCCTGCCGACATCGCCATGTTGTCGCGCAGGTAGTCGAAGCCGAACTCGTTGTTGATGCCGTAGGTGATGTCGCAGGCGTAGTTCGCCCGCTTCTGCGCCGAGCCCTTGATGTCGGGGACCGACAGCCCCACGGTGAGGCCGAGCCACTCGTGGATGCGGCCCATCCACTCGGCGTGGAACCTGGCCAGGTAGTCGTTCACCGTGATGACGTGGACGCCGGTGCCGGGCAGGGCGTTGAGGTAGGCGGGGAGGGTGGACACGAGGGTCTTGCCCTCGCCCGTCTTCATCTCGGCGACCCAGCCGAAGTGCAGCACGGCGCCGCCCATCAGCTGGACGTCGAAGTGGCGCTGACCGATGACGCGCCGCGCGCCCTCTCGCACCGTCGCGAAGGCCTCGAGGAGGAGGTCGTCGACAGCCTCGCCCCGCTCGATGCGCTGGCGGAACTCACCGGTCTTGGCCCGGAGTGCGTCGTCAGACAGCGCCTCGAACTCCGGCTCGAGCGCGTTGATGTCAGGGACGAGCCCCTGGACGGCTTTGAGCTTGCGCCCCTCGCCGACCTTCAAGATCTTGTCGAACATGCCCACGGCGGGCGAGTGTACCGGTGGGCACCGCTGCCCTCGGGGCTGTGAGGCCGACGAGCGGGCGTGGCGTCAGCCCTGGTTGCGGGCCTGGGCGGCGCTGCCGGTGTCGCTGACGTCGAGGATCTTCTCCTTGACGGCGTAGAGCACCGCCTCCATGCGGGAGTGCAGGTGCAGCTTCTCCAGGATGTTGCGCACGTGGTTCTTGACCGTGTTCTCGCTGATGAAGAGCTGGACGCCGATGTCCCGGTTCGTGAGGCCCTGGGCGACGAGCTTGAGGACCTCGAGCTCGCGGCCGGTGAGGCGCGGTGCTGGCACCCGGTCGTGGCTCTCGTCCGCCCGGCGGGCGAGCGTCGCGAACTCGACGATGAGCTTGCTCGCCATGGACGGCGAGATGAGGGTCTGGCCCTGGACCACGGCGCGGACCGCGTCGGCGACCTCCTCGATGGAGATCTCCTTCAACAGGTAGCCCGCCGCCCCCGCCTTGATCGCCTCGTAGAGGTCGTCCTCCTCGTCGGAGACGGTGAGCATCAGGATGCGTGCAGTCGGAAGGGATGCGGCGAGCCGCCGGGTCGCCTCGATGCCCCCGACGTTGGGCATGCGCACGTCCATCAGCACCACGTCGGGTGCGAGCTCTTCGGCGAGGGCGACCGCTGCCTCGCCGTCGTCACCTTCGCCCACGACCTCGATTCCGTCCTCGCCGAGGAGCACCTGGCAGATGCCACGGCGGAACAGGGCGTGATCGTCGACGACGAGCACGCGCACCGGGCCCGGACGAGTCACGTCGACCGTCATCCGACGGGGCCGGTCTGGCAAGGGGACAGATGGTGCACGGCGAGCACCGTAGGCGATCGCCACCGCTCTCCGTGGTGACCGGACCCGATCACCCCAGGTCGAGGATGCGCTCCTTCACCGCGTAGAGCACGGCCTCCATGCGGGAGTGGAGGTGGAGCTTCTCCAAGATGTTGCGCACGTGGTTCTTCACGGTGTTCTCGCTGATGTGGAGCAGCTCGCCGATCTCACGGTTCGTGAGCCCCTGGGCGACCGCCTTCAAGACCTCGAGCTCGCGCTCGGTGAGCCGGGGAGCCGGCACCCGGTCGCGCTCGTCCTCCGCACGCCGGGCGAGCGACGCGAACTCGACGATGAGCTTGCTCGCCATCGACGGCGAGATGAGGGTCTGGCCCTGCATCACGGCGCGGACCGCGTCGGCGACCTCCTCGATGGAGATCTCCTTCAACAGGTAGCCCGCCGCCCCCGCCTTGATCGCCTCGTAGAGATCGCCCTCCTCGTCGGACACCGTGAGCATCACGACCCGGGCGGTGGGCACCTCCTCGGCGAGGCGGCGCGTCGCTTCGATGCCGCTCATGTTCGGCATGCGCACGTCCATCAGCACCACGTCAGGAGCGAGCTCGGTGGCGCGAGCGAGCCCGGCGACACCGTCCTCGGCCTCCCCCACGAGCTCGATGCCCTCCTCGGACTGCAGCACGAGGACGAGGCCGCGCCGGAACAGGGCGTGGTCGTCGACGACGAGGACCCGGATCGGGTCACCTCCGCTCACCTCGACCCCCACGAGCCCTCCTCCCGTTCCTCGCTGACAGCACTGCAGCTGATCGTGTTGCGCACGGCTGACCTGGTCTTTGCCCCCACACCCGCCTGCTGAGGGGATCGCACGCTCCGGCGGCGGCAGCCATCGCTGGCCCAGCACCTCCGGGGTCTTGCGCGCTTCGCCCCTTCTCGTGACCGGACCGAGGATCGGTTCCGTCCCACGGCAGGACTCACTTCTAAGCCGCACCATGCTCGACGACCACAGGTCGCCTTACGTGGGTCGTTTCGCCTGCGACTGGCATCGACTTGCAACCACAGACCCGTGCGCAACCTCTGGAGCATAGCGACGGGCGCGATCCGGCGGCGGGCGCTCGGATCGCCGTCAGCTCGCCGTGGCGAGCAGGATCTCGTCGAGGAGGGCGTCGGCGAGGAGCTGGGCGGACGGGAGACCCGACAGGTGCAGCCGGGCTCTGACCTCCTCGACCATGCCCCAGCGGACATCGGGAGCGAGCGCCAGCCGTCGGCACACGGCGCCGGCGAGGTCGTCACCTGCCTGGCCCACGGGCCACTCGGCGAGACCACGGTGGCAGGAACGGATCTGCTGCGGGGTGAGCTCCACGACCTCTCTAACGTCACGCTCCGTAGTGGGCTTGAGGACCTCGTCGCGCTGCTGCCAGCACCCACACCTCCTGGGCCCCGCCGGCGCGCAGCGCGCGAGCGGCCGCACCCGCCGTCGCTCCGGTCGTGACGACATCGTCGACGGCGAGGACCAGCCCGCGAGGCCGTCCCCGCACCGCGAGGACAGGTCCCTCGAGGCGCTCGGCGCGGCCCCTGCCCGTCTGCGCAGGGCCCTCCATGCGGACGAGGAAGCGCTCGATCGGCAGGCCGAGGCTGCGTGCGACGTGGGTGGCCAGCAGCTGACCGTGGTCGAAGCCACGGCGTCGGCGTCGGCTCGGCGTGGTGGGGATCCAGGTGACGGCGACGGCCCGACGCCCACCGACCGCCGCAGCTCGCGATGCCATCGCCCGAGCGAGCCCGGGGACCGCGGACCGATGGTTGCGGTACTTGATGCCGGCGACGAGCTCGGCGCCGGGGCCCTCGTAGGCGAGCAGCGCCAGGCAGCGGTCGACCCCCGGCGGGGGCGGGGACGGGGCGGCCGGCTCGAACACCGCAGCACAGGCCGGGCACGGCGCCGGACCAGCTGCACCGCACAGGGGGCACGTCGTCGCCAGGAGCACGCACCCAGGCTCCCAGGTGGGTGGGACACCGGAGCAGGATCCGGTTCGCCGCCCCGGGCGGCGCTGCCTAGCCTGGACCGATGCCCGAGACCGCCAGCACCGCCGCCGCCGCCCGTCCCGCCACGGCCTCCGCCTGGCTCGTGGTGCTGGTCATCACGACGATCGCCGCCGTGGTGATCGTGACCGCAGCGTTCAGCGGCAACAACACCCGCTCGAGCATCGATGGCACCACGGCGACCACGTCGCACCTCGTTGACGGCCCCTAGCCGCCGCCGGCCCCGCAGCGCCTTCCTCCCCCTCCCCGACCGCACCGAGCTCCGCCGCCGGGGCCCCCGGCTGCTCGGCGGCCTCGTCACGATGGGGACCGGTATCGCCGTGATGGTCCTCGCGGGCCTCGGCCTCGGCCCCTGGGATGTCTTGCACCAGGGCCTCTCGACGCGCACCGGGATCCCGATCGGCTCCGTCGGGATCCTCGTCGGCATCGTGGTCCTCGCCCTCTGGATCCCGCTGCGCCAGCGGCTCGGCGTCGGCACGGTCCTCAACACCGTGCTCATCGGCGTCACGATCGACGTCGTGCTCCTCGTCGTGCCCGACTTCGAGCCGATGTGGCTCCGCGCCACCGGGATGCTGGTCGGGATCGTGCTCTACGCCGCCGGCTCGGGGCTCTACATCGGCGCCGGGCTCGGTCCCGGGCCGCGCGACGGCCTGATGACCGGTCTGGCCGAGCGAGGCGCGTCGATCCGGCTCGTGCGCACCGGCATCGAGCTCACCGTCCTCCTCCTCGGGTGGCTGCTCGGCGGCACGATCGGGATCGGCACGGTGGCGCTGGCGCTCAGCATCGGCCCCCTCGTGCAGCTGTTCCTCGGCTGGTGGACGTTGCCCCCGCTGGTGCCGGCCACGCCCGTCCCGACCGACCCGCACCCCCCGGTCTGACGGCGTCGTCCCCCGAACCGTCGGTGCCCGCTCCCGGTTGCCAGGACGACGCACCGACAGAACGGTGGACCCCCCCGACCCGTCGGTGTCCGCTTCCGGGGGCCAGGACGACGCACCGACGGAACCGCAGGCTCATGCTCAGGCAGGGGTCGCGCTGGCGCCGGGGTTCCGGCCCTCGACGATCTCACCGAGGCGCTGGGTGACCATCGGGATCGTCTGCTCCGGGTGGGTGAGCACGTAGAAGGTGCCGGCCTCGACCGCGTCGACCACCGCGGCGGCGACGTCGGCGGGGTCCATGCTCGTCGGGATCGATGCGGCGAGGAGATCGCCGATCATCCTGCCGACCTCACTCGTGGTCGACCGGGTGATCGGGTCGTCGACGATGGGGGTGTTGACGATCCCCGGGCACAGCACCGAGACGCCGATGCCGGCGTGACCTGAGAGCAGCAGGTCGCGGTGGAGCGTCTCGCTCAAGGCGACGACCGCGTGCTTCGACACGTTGTAGGCAGCGAGGCCGGGGTTGGTCGTGAGGCCGGCGAGCGAGGCGGTGTTCACGACGTGGCCCTCCCCCTGGGCGATGAGGTGGGGGACGAACGTGCGAACCCCGTTCACCACGCCCCAGACGTTGACCGCGAAGGTCGCGTCCCACTCCTCGAGCGTGGTCTCCCACGCGCTGCCCGAGCGCAGGATGCCGGCGTTGTTGCACACCAGGTGGACGGCGCCGAAGCGCTCGAGCGAGAGGTGGAGCAGGCCGTCGACCTGCATCGGGTCCCCCACGTCGCACGCGACGGCGAGGGCATCGACGCCGGCCGCCTCGACCTCCGCAACGACGCGCTGGGCCGCCTCCTCGTCGATGTCGGCGACGACCACGCCGGCGCAGCCCTTCTCGGCGAGCGCCAGGCACAGGGCCCGTCCGATCCCCGATCCCCCGCCGGTGACCACCGCGACACGTCCGCTCAGCTCCATGGCAGGAGCCTAGGCAGCGCAGCCCACCCGTTCTGTCGGTGCGACGTCCTGGCCCCCGGGAGCTCTCACCGACGGTTCGGGTGGGACCTCCGTCCTGTCGGTGCAGCATCCCGGCCCCCGGGCGACGGCACCGACAGAACGGGTGCGATGGCTCAGTAGCGGTACTGCTCGGCCTTGTAGGGCCCTCCCATGGGGACGCCGAGGTACTCGGCCTGGTCGTCGGTGAGGGAGGTGAGCTTCACGCCGAGGTGGTCGAGGTGGTAGCGGGCGACCTGCTCGTCGAGGTGCTTGGGCAGGACGTAGACACGGTTCTCGTACTGCTCGGCGTTGGCGTAGAGCTCCATCTGAGCGAGCACCTGGTTCGTGAAGCTGAAGCTCATCACGAAGCTCGGGTGACCGGTCGCGCAGCCGAGGTTCAACAGCCTGCCCTCAGCCAGCACGATCACCGAGTGGCCGTCGGCGAAGGAGAACTCGTCGACCTGCGGCTTGATCGTGGTGCGGGTCACGCCCTCCATGCGAGCGAGGCCGGCCATGTCGATCTCGTTGTCGAAGTGGCCGATGTTGCCGACGATCGCCTGGTGCTTCATCCGGCTCATGTCCTCGGCCGTGATGATGTCCTTGTTGCCGGTGGCGGCGATGAAGATGTCCGCCGTCTCGACGACGTCGTCGAGGGTCGTGACCTGGTAGCCCTCCATCGCCGCCTGCAGGGCGTTGATCGGGTCGATCTCGGTGACGATCACCCGGGCGCCCTGGCCGGCGAGGCTCTGGGCGCAGCCCTTGCCGACGTCGCCGTAGCCGCAGATGACCGCGACCTTGCCGCCGACCATCACGTCGGTCGCCCGGAAGATGCCGTCGATGAGGCTGTGGCGACAGCCGTAGAGGTTGTCGAACTTCGACTTCGTGACCGAGTCGTTCACGTTGAACGCCGGGAAGGCGAGCGTGCCGGCCTCCTGGCGCTGGTACAGCCGGTGCACGCCGGTCGTGGTCTCCTCGGAGACGCCCCGCACGCCCTTGGAGATGCGGGTCCAGCGGTCGGTCTCCTCGTTGAGGCTGCGCTGGAGGAGGCGCAGGATCACGGCCTCCTCCTCGTTGCCGGCCGAGGTCGGGTCCTCGGCCACGCCGGCTGCCTCCATGTCAGCGCCCATGTGGATCACGAGGGTGGCGTCGCCACCGTCGTCGAGGAGCATGTTGGGACCGGTGCCGCCAGGCCAGCGCAGCATCTGCTCGGTGCACCACCAGTACTCCTCGAGCGACTCGCCCTTCCAGGCGAACACCGGGACGCCCTGGGGGTCATCGGGCGTCCCGTCGGGGCCGACCACCACGGCGGCGGCGGCGTGGTCCTGGGTCGAGAAGATGTTGCAGCTCGCCCAGCGGACGTCGGCACCGAGGGCGACGAGGGTCTCGATGAGCACGGCGGTCTGGATGGTCATGTGCAGCGAGCCGCTGATGCGGGCGCCGGCGAGGGGCTTCGCCGCCTCGTGCTCACGACGGAGGGCCATGAGGCCGGGCATCTCGTGCTCGGCCAGCTGCACCTCCTTGCGTCCGAAGGCGTACAGATTCAAGTCGGCGACGCGGAAGTCGCCGGTGGTCAGGGTGGTCATGTCGATGTGCTCCACGGGATCGTGGGTTCGGTGGCGCGCGAACAGCGCGCTCGTGTCGGCCGCCCGGAGGCGACCACACCATCATGCCCGCCGAGCCTCCGGTCGGCATGACCGCAGTGCCTCCTGAGGATCGTGGCACCCACCGCGCGAGCCCCCGGTCCCCTGGTGGTCGTGCCGTGCGCTCAGGCGACCGCGGCTTGGAGGAGCTGGCGGATCTCGCCCACCGCCTCGACCTCGCGCTCTGGGTTGGGACCGTTCACGATCACGTTGAACAGCGAGCACCCGGCCTCGGCGTACGGGGAGAGGAACGAGGCGATCTCGTCGACGGTGCCGGCCGGGCTCCAGCGCTCGAAGCGGTCGTAGGGGATGCCGTAGTACGCCTGCATGGCGGGCCCGACGTAGCCGACCGCCTCGTCTCGATCCTCGCCGACCCCGCACCACACGTTGAGCGCGTTCACCCGTTCCGTCGCGGCCCGACCGGCCTCCGCCGCCGCCTCCTCCATCGCCGCGATCGCCGCGCCGTACCGCTCTGGCGAGACCCAGATCCCGAACCACCCGTCGCCGAACCGTCCGGCGCGACGGATCGCAGCCTCGGAGCGACCACCGACGACGATGGGGACCGGCACGGTCGGCGTCGGCGCGATCTCGACCTGCTCCACGGCAACGTGCTCGCCGGCGAAGTCCACCGGTCCTCCGGCCAGCAGGGCACGGATGACCTGGAGCGACTCGTCCATGCGACGACCACGGGTCTTCGGGTCGACCCCACAGCTCTCGACCTCGTGAGGATCCTCTCCGCCGATGCCGACGCCGAAGAGGAAGCGACCGGGCGCCAGGACCGCCAGGTCTGCGAGCTGACGGGCCACCGGGACGGGGTGGCGCAGGGGCAACAGGTAGACGGCGGTGTTCGCCGCCAGCTTCGCGGACGTCGCGAGGATGGTCGACGCCGCCAGCAGCCCGTCGGAGCCGACGCCGGTCCGGAAGCTGACGTGGTCCCCGACGGCGAAGTGATCGAGCCCGGCCGCCTCGGCCAGGCCCACGAGCCTCCGGCGTTCGGCCGCGTCGACGGTGGCGTAGCGGTTCACGATGCAGCCGACCGAGACGGGTGCGCGGTGAGCGGTCACAGGAGCTCTGCGAGGAGGGCAGCGGCTCGGGCGGCACCGCCGGACTCGACGGGCAGGTAGTCGAGGGGTCGACCCAGCTCCTCGATGATCGCCGCCGCCAGCGCGTCGGGGTCGAGCTCGTCGTAGGGGAGGCAGCGCCCGGCGCGGTAGCGGTCGAGGCGGTGGCGCACGTGGAACGTCTGCTCGAAGTGGTGGCGGAGCGGGACGTAGACGAACGGTCGTCGGTTGGCGGTCAGCTCCATGCACGTCGTCAGGCCGCCCTGCACGACGGCGATGTCGCACGAGGCGAGGTGGCGGTGGAGCTCGGGGACGTAGGACCGGAGGGTCACGCCCTCGGGCTGCGGCAGCTGTGCGGGGTCGATGCGAGGGCCGGCCACGACGACGAACCGAAGGTCGTCGACCGCACGGCGCACGGCGGGCACGGCGTCGAGGATGCGGCGCAGGAAGGCCTCGCCCACGCCCGAGCCGCCGACGGTGACCACGCACACCCGCTCGTCGGGGCGGTAGCCGAGCTCGGCGCGCAGCGCGGCGCGCTCGTCCTCGCCGACGACGGGCTCGAAGCCGGTGACGTAGCCGGCGAAGTCGAACTCGTCCTCGGTCCACGCTCGGATGGAAGGCAGGTCGGCCCCGAACCGGTCGGGGACGATGTCGTCGGGGTCGCCGACGAAGATCGAGCGGTCCCGCAGGCGCCGGAACCTCGCCCGCTGCTCGATCATCTCGGCGTTGTAGTCAGCGGTCAGCGCAGCCTCGGCGTCGCCGCCATCGGGCATCGGGAGCCAGCCGACGAAGTCGGTCATCCACGCGTAGGCGAAGCGCTTGCGCTCCGGGTTCTCGTGGAGGAAGTGGTCGACGTCCCACGCCTCGTCCCCGATCACGAGGTCGTAGTGGCCCGCCTCGACGACGTCGTCGAACACCATGAAGTTGTTGACGAGGATCTCGTCCATCCGGCGGATGGCCTGGAAGGCGTGCAGGTCGTGCTCGGCGCACTCGTCCTCGACGTGAGCCGACTCGCTCGCGAGCCACGCCGAACCGGGGTGGATGCGCTCGCCTGCCCCCTCGAGGACGGTGGTGACGGGGTGCTGGGCCAACCAGTCGATCTCGAGGTCGGGGTGGTGGCGACGCAGCTCGGTGGCGATGGCGAGGTCCCGGCGGGCGTGACCGAGCCCGATGGGCGAGGACAGGTACAGCGCCCGCTTGGTGCGGCGCAGGGCACGCGTCCACGTGGTGTGCGTCGGCGGGGGCGCGGGCTGGCAGCCCTCGACGAAGTCCTTGATGAGCCGGTTCACGAGCACCGGGTCGCGACCCTGGGGCCCGTGACCACCTCCCTCGACGGTGACGAGCGACCCGCCGGTGAGCTCGGCCAGCCGCTCCCCCACCGCGTGCGGGGCGACCCGGTCCTCGCTGCCGTGCACCACCAGCACCGGGCACCGCACCTTCGAGCACAGGGCCTCGATCGGCTGGCAGACCACCCCATCGCAGCCGAGGCGCCCGGCGGTCGTGTCGACGAGGGTCGCCGGCTCGATCTCGTGGCCCCACCCGACGCAGTCCTCGACCTGCTTGGTCGAGTGCGCCTCGGAGAACATCTTGCCGAAGAAGAACTGGAGGAAGTCGTCGTAGTCGCCCTCGAGCCAGTTGCGGCGGTTGTACTTCGCCCACCCCTCGGTGGTGTCGAGCTCGGCGTCCCACGGCACCTGGCGCTCGGGGTTGGGGATGACGAACCCGCAGGAGGGGGCGAGCGCGAGGAGCCCGCTCACCCGCTCGGGGTGCGCGGCGGCGACGTGCACGCCCCACGCCGCGCCGCACGAGAGGGCCACGAGCACGGAGCGGTCGGTCTCGGTGGCGTCCATGACCGCCACGATGTCGGCGGCGAACTCCTCGTTCGCGTAGGCAGCCGCCCCCACCGGCCGACCCGATCGACCCGACCCGCGCCCGTCGAAGGTCACGACCCGGAAGTGGCGAGCCAGGAACGGGACCTGTGCCTTCCAGAAGCGCGAGGGGATGATCGACCACGACGGCAGCAGCAGCACGGTCGGTCGGTCGCGCTCGCCGAACACCTCGTAGAACAGCTTCACCCCGTCTCGCTCGGCGAAGCCGTCCGTCTCAGGACCGAGTGCTCGCACCACTGCCTCCTCGCATCGTGTCCCGCTCCTCCAGCTCGCGGATCAGCACCCCGATGCGGCGGAGCGCGGCCCGCACCGGGAGGTCGTCGCGATCGAAGCCGAGCAGGATCATCGCCTCCGAACCCATGAACGCGTTCCCGATCAGCGTCGCTGCCTCCCGGGCGGTGAACGGCCCGAGCGAGCCGTGGCGGACCTCGGCCTCCTCGGCCACCTCGATCAGCAGCGCGTACCAACCCCTGAGGAGCGCTCGGACGGCCGTGCCGATGGCGGGGTTCGCCCACCCCTCGGCGACCATCTCCTGGAGGACGCGCACGAAGCCGGAGTCGAGGTCGTCCTCGAGGAAGTCACACGCCTGCTCGTAGCGCTGCCAGAGGGGCCGGTCGGTCGAGTACATCGTCGCCTGGCGCTCGAGCCGGCGGGCGTTCTCCTCCTCCAGCACCGCCAGCAGCAACCCCTGCTTCGAACCGAAGTGGTAGTGGAGCTGGCTGACCGGCACCCCGGCCGTCTCGGCCACCTTCCGGGTCGACAGCCCCGTGTGCCCCCCGGCGAGGAGCCGGCTGCGAGCGGCGGCGACGATGGCTGCCCTCGTGTCGACGGTCGCCTCGGTGCTCAACGCTCGCCCTCCCGTCAACAGGTCGGTCGATCGACCGGTTCCCGTCACCCTGCCAGAAGTACCCCTTGACAGCAAGTGGTTTCTTGCGCGCATGCTGATTCGGTCGAACGACCGAACGACGACGTACTGCGACAGACCACGTCCCGTCCTCGTCGACCACCCGACACCGCCGAGAGGGAGCACCGAGACATGACCACCACCCGACCGTCCACCACGGACGTCACCCTGGACGCACTGCTACCGCCCGAGCTGCTCGCCCGGATGGACGAGCGAGCGCCGGCCTACGATCGCGACAACGCCTTCTTCCAAGAGGACTTCGACGAGCTCAGGGACACCGGGTTCCTCGACATCGCACTACCCGTCGAGTACGGCGGCCACGGGATGGGCCTGGACCAGGTGAGCCAGGCGATCGGTCGCATCGCGTACGTGGCCCCTGCGACTGCGCTCGCCGTCAACATGCACGTGTACTGGACCGGAGTCGCCGCCGACCTGCTCCGAGCCGGCGACGAATCCGGCCGGTTCATCCTCGAGGAGGCAGGCGCCGGCAAGGTCTTCGCCGCCCTCCACGGCGAGGCCGGCAACGACATCCCCCTCCTGCTCTCCAGCTCCTCAGCCGAACGGGTGGACGGCGGGTGGAAGATCAACGGCCACAAGATCTTCGGCAGCCTCTCCCCCGTCTGGGATCTGGCCGGCTGCCACGCCATGGACACGAGCGATCCCGAGAACCCGAAGGTGGTGCACGGCTTCCTCCGCCGCGACACCCCCGGGGTCGCCATCGTCGACACCTGGGACACGCTCGGCATGCGGGCGACGCAGAGCCACGACACGATGCTCGTCGATGCCGTCGTGCCCGACGATCTGGTGGTCCGCGTCTGCGCCGCCGGTTTCGCCGGCGCGGACCTCTTCCAGGTCGCCGTCTTCGCGTGGGCACTGGTCGACTTCGCCGCCGTCTACCACGCCATCGCCCGGCGAGCCTTCGACCTCACCGTGGCCGGCATGCCGAAGAAGACCTCGGTGGCACTGACCCGCTCCATGGCCCACCACCCCGAGGTGCAGCACAACGTGGCCGAGATGCGCATCAGCCTCGACGCCAGCCAGGCCCTGCTGGAGCGGACGGCCAGCGACTGGGCGAACGGCGTCGAGCACCCGGACTGGCCCGTCCGGCTCGTCGCCACCCGCCATCGGGTCATCAACGAGTCCTTCGACGTGGTCGACCGCGCCATGGATCTCACCGGCGGCGCCGGCGCGTTCAAGCGCAGCCGGATCGAGCAGCTCTTCCGGGACGCCCGGATGGGTCGCTTCCACCCGGGGAACACGTTCCTGGCCCACGAGCTCATCGGCAAGCTCTGCCTGGGCATCGACCCGGACGACTCCCAGCGCTGGGGCTGACGGGGACCGGACGCGTCACGGACGTGCGGCGGCGAGCAAGGCGACCTCTGTGCCTCCAGCCCGGAGCCGGTGCAGTGCGGCAGGCCGTCGCACCTGCGCCGCCTCGGGCTCAACCCCTCGTGACGGTTGCCTTCACGTGGTCGAGGGCGGGGATGGGACCGGGGTCGAGGCCCTCGTTGGCGGCGAGGTGCAGCGAGGTGAAGTCGCCCAGCATGATGAGGTCGAGCAGCTGGGCGAGCTCGCCCTCGCCCTCGGCGTGGACGGTCTCGATGCTCCCGACCACCTCGGCGAGGAGGCTGTCGACCACGTCGAAGCGCCGTGCCACCTGAGGGTGCTCGTACTCGTGGCGCAGGTTCACGATCGTGAAGACCTGACGGGTGAGGTCGCCGTGCTGGCCCCAGCCGGCGACCTCGTTGTGGCACAGCTCGGGGTGGGCGTTCCAGAACGCCGGCACCTTGGCGTTCTCGTTGATCTGGTTCTTCCAGCGCGATGCGGCGACGGCGCCGGTGGCACCCCCACCGAACAGCACCGGCAGCGTCCGGCCGATGCGCTTGGCCAGCTGCTCGGCCACGTTGCCATCGGTCGTGAGCTCGTCGCGGCGCTCCTGGAGCTGCTCGATGGCGAGGTCGATCCACTGCTGCGCACCAGGGAACAGCCCGATCTCCTCGAGCACGACGAGAGGTGGGATGGCGAGCGCCCCGAGGCCCGCCCGGGGCTGGGGGATGGTGGTGGGCACGGGGATGACCGGTGCACCCCAGCTGCGGGCCAGCCGACCGAGCTCCCCGCCCTGGGTGACGGCCACGACGGCGGCACCCTCGACGGCAGCAGCCGACGCGGCCTCGACGGTCTCCTCGGTGTTGCCGGAGAACGAGACGGCGAAGACGAGCGTGCCCTCGCCGACGAAGGCGGGCAGCTCGTAGCCCTTCGACACCACCACCGGCACGGGCAGGAACGGACCTGCGGTGGCGGCGAGAACGTCGCCGGCCACGCCGCTGCCGCCCATGCCGAGCACCACGACGTGCTCGATGCGGTCCTTGCGGGGCAGACCCTCGAGGCCGCGCGCACGGGCGGCGGCATCGAAGACCTGCTCGGGGAAGCCGGCCGCAGCCTCGAACATCCCCTGGGTGTCCAGCCGCGTGCTCATGCGCTCCGCTCCTGGCCTGCGGCCGGGCCGCTCGGGCCACGCTTGCTCTGCTCGCTCATGCGCCCTCGTCAAACGTCGGGGTCAGCCCTTCGGAGGCGACCTTGGCCATGATGCGCTCGTGCTCGGCCGGGTCGACCGTCACCGCCTCGTCGACGAGCATGACCGGGATGTCGTCACGGATCTCGTAGCGGCGCGTGAGGCGGGGGTTGTAGAGCGCTGCCTCGTCCTCGAGGTAGAGCAGCGGGCCCTTGTCCTCGGGGCAGGCGAGGATCTCGAGGAGCCGGGGGTCGAGGGCCATGGTCAGGACTCCTTGGAGGTGTCGGTCTGTCGGATCAGGGCGAGGACCTCGTCGGTCCTCGCATCGCAGGCGGCGCGGTCGGCGGCCTCGAGGTTGAGGCGGAGCAGCGGCTCGGTGTTGGACGGACGGAGGTTGAACCACCAGTCCCCGAAGTCGAAGGTGCGGCCGTCGGTGTCGTCAACATCGGCCTCTGGGTACGCAGCGGTGACCCGGGCGAGGGCTGCGTCGGCGTCGTCGACCGTCGAGTTGACCTCACCCGACGCGGCGTAGCGGTCCAGCGGTGCGATGAGCGCCGACAGCGTGGCGCCCGAGACCGAGAGCTGCTCGAGCACGATCATCGAGGCGATGAGGCCGGAGTCGGCCCGGTAGTTGTCACGGAAGTAGTAGTGGGCCGAGTGCTCGCCGCCGAAGATGGCCCCGGTCTCGGCCATGACCGCCTTGATGTAGCTGTGGCCGACCTTCGTGCGCACCGGCGTGCCACCCGACTCGCGGATGACCTCGGGCACGGACTTGGAGCAGATCAGGTTGTGCAGCACCGTCTCGCCCGGGTTCTTGGCGAGGATGCCCTGCGCGAGGAGGGCGGTCGTGAGCGAACCGGAGACGCCTGCGCCCGCCTCGTCGACCAGGAAGACCCGATCGGCGTCACCGTCGAAGGCGAGGCCGATGTCGGCGCCGTGGGTGCGCACCGCCGCCTGCAGGTCGACGATGTTCGCCGGGTTGAGGGGATCGGCCGGGTGGTTCGGGAAGGTGCCGTCGAGCTCCTGGTAGAGCCACGTGACCTCGAAGGGGAGGCCGTCGAAGACGGCGGGGGCGACGTGGCCACCCATCCCGTTGGCCGAGTCGACCACGATGCGGAGCGGCTTCAGGGCGCTCGTGTCGACGAAGGAGCGCACGTGGTCGGCGTAGTCGCCGAGCAGGTCCTGCGTGGTCACGGTGCCCGGCTCGCCAGAGGGTGCCAGGCCCTCGGCCGTCATGGCCTTGATCTCGACGAGGCCGGACTCCAGCCCCACGGGGGCGGCGCCGGCGCGGCACAGCTTGATCCCGTTGTAGCCAGCCGGGTTGTGGGATGCGGTGAACACCGCACCAGGAGCGTCGAGGTGGCCGGCCGCGTAGTACAGGAGGTCGGTGGAGGCGAGGCCGAGGTCGATCACGTCGACGCCCTGGCTGGTCACGCCCTCGGCGAACGCAGCCGACAGCTCGGGTCCCGAGGGTCGCATGTCTCGGGCCACGAGGATGGTCGGCGCACCAGCGAAGCGGGCGAAGGCGGCGCCGACCCGGCGGGCGACGTCAGCGTCGAGCTGGTCGGGCACCGTGCCCCGGATGTCGTAGGCCTTGAAGATCGCGTCGAGTGCAGCCATGGCGGGTCCGACCCTACTTCCGCTGGTCACGAGCGCCCGAAGGCCCGAGGTTCTCGGCACCGCAGCAGTCGCCAGCCGGTGCCTGACGTGCCGAGATCTCGGGCCGGAGGTCGTAGCGGCCCTGCCCGGCCCAGCGGCGGACCCGGAACAGGTCGCGCACCATGCGCACCGCGTCGACCGCCACTCGGACCGTCGATCCCGAGGTCGCGACGAGCGTCACTGGCACCTCGGCGAGGGAGAGCCGGTCGCGCTCGACGAGGTGGAGCACCTCGACGTCGAAGGCGAACCCATCGAGCCGGGTCCTCGAGAAGATCTGTCGCGCGGCGTCGGCGCGGAACGCCTTGAGCCCGCACTGGGTGTCTCGGTACTGACCGAGCAGCACCGCTGCGGTCAAGACGTTGAAGAGCCTGCCGCTCACCGCACGGAGGGGCGACGGCTCGCCGGTCGTCGTCGACGACGGGTGGAACCGGTTCCCGACGGCCACGTCGCTCCCCGACTCGACCGCCTCGAGCAGGTCGGCCAGCAGGGCGGGTGGGTAGGCCAGGTCGGCGTCGATGAAGGCGACGCAGCGGCCGCTGCTGGCGAGGACGCCGGCTCGGACCGCGGCGCCCTTCCCGAGGTTGTGCTCGAGGCGCACGAGCCTCGCACCGGCGAGGACGGCCTCTGCACCCGTGCCGTCGCACGAGCCGTCGTCGACGACGACGACCTCGAGCCCCCCGTCAGCGTCGACGTCGGCGAGCGCCTCCCGCACCGCCGCGATCGTGGCCCCGATGCGTGCCGCCTCTTCGTAGGCGGGGATGACCACGCTCAGGCGGAGCGACCCGGGTGGCGCCTCCCTGGCCGGACGGGCGGCAAGGCTGCGCCGGATGTCGGGGAGCAGGACGGCTCGGTAGGCGGCGAGGCGCAACGTGCCCGCCGCAGCGAGGGCGACCGCCTTCGCCCCGAGCAGCCGAGCCGAGCCAGGACGGCGACCGGCGAGCAGGCTGACGACGACCACGTCGACGGTGCCGGTGGCGAGCGCGGTGAGCGCGAAGACCTCGGGTCGGTTGACCCACCGGACGTACGGGTCGTCACCGAAGGTGATGCGACGGTGCAGTGAGAACGATGCTGCCGAGGCGATCGTGACCGAGGCGGCGTCGGCGAGCGCCGTCGGAGCGCCGACCTTGCGTCCGCTCACGAGCGCGCCGAGGTCGACGGCGGTCACGAGGCCGCTCACCCGGAGGAAGCGCCGGAGCTGGCGTCGGCCCAAGCCGGGGTCGACGTGGCCCGCTCGTCTCGACGGCTCGAGCTGCGGCGAGGTCACGGACCGGGTGGTCGCCCGTCCAGGGTCTCGCCCGCCTCGCCCGGGGGCCGCCAACCGCCCTGGTCCGCGTGCACGTCCTGCTCAGGGGGGCCGCCTCGCCCGAGGGGTCCCTCGATTTCGGCGACGAGCTGGTCCACCTGGTCTTGGATCTGGTCGGCGACGTCGCTCGGCCGGCGCGACCTCCGGGGAGCGGAGGTCGACACTGCGACGGGCCCCCGGCGCTTGAGGAGCACGAGGCCGACCAGGCCGAGGCCGGTCATGACCCACGACAGCCACTCCACGCCGGTCGTGCCGTAGGTCAGGCGGACGTCGGTGTCGGTCGGCACCACGACCATGAGGTTCGGC
>JBBSLC010000046.1:0-19921 GCA_038255685.1 Acidimicrobiales bacterium
CCGAAGCGGGGGAGCACGTGGGTGCGGAGGTAGGAGTCGTCGCGCGCACGGGAGGAGGGGCGGAGGTCGACCGTGGTCGGCTGCCAGATGGCCACCCAGTCGGCGACGAGCATCCGCCCCGCCCGCGGGTCGCGCCAGCGACCGGCGTGGCGGTCGATGCTCAACCGGTCGAGGAACACCTGGGCGTCTCGCCTGGTCGAGAAGCGCTTGGAGCGCTCGCTCCCGTCGGGCGCGCGGAACCGCGCCTCGAAGCGCCCCGAGGACGCCTTCCGGATGTGGGCCATCAGCGAGCGCGCCCCACTCGGAGCGGAGAAGATCGCAGCTGCTGAGTCGAGGTTGTTGCCAGTGGCGAGTGCATCAGCGGATCTCCTCAGCGAGGAACAGTTCCGGTGGAGAGGCGGTCGGGGTCGGAGCCCCGAGCCACTCGAGCAGGGCTGGGACGGGGACCAACAGGCGCCGACCCAAACGGCGGGTGGGCAGCTGCCCACGACGAGCTGCCTCGTACGCAGCGGTGCGGCCGATGCCCAGCAGGGCGGCAGCCTCTTCGACGGTGATCGTAGCCCTCGTCTCGGCGAGGGCGAGGAGACCTCGCCCTCGATCACGACCTTCGGGGCTGGTGTGGCGGAGGGTGCACGGTCGTGGTGTCGCCCGCGTTCTCATACCTTGGCTACGTGCCTGCGAGAGGCCCGAACGCGACGCGTTTCTCGCCGAGCGCGAACCTCAACGCCGTGTCCGCTTTGCGGACACGGCAAGTCTGTGTGCTGATCTCGGGGTGCCCGTTGAGGCGGGCGAGCGGTCGCCGGAGGGGCTCAGCTCGAGCCGGGCAGATGAAGCCGGTGGGGACGGGCTGGGCGGAAGAGGCGAGGTCGCGGAGGCGGTGGAGGCGGACGAGGAGGATGCCAGTGCCGACGGCTCGGCGACGGCGGCGCTCGCGATGATGGCGAACACGGGGATCCCGGTGACGTCGCGAGGTCCCGATCAGTGAGTCAGCGGCCCTCCTCGGCCAGCAGGACGCTCTTGGCTGGTGTCGGGTCCGAGCAGTGCTGCCTCGCCCGGGTGTCGGCGCTCACCGACGTTGTGGGGGCGTGACGGCGGCGAAGAAGCGAGCCCCGCTTCGCCCCGTTGGTGTTCCGTTTCCGACTGGGGCGCCGACGACCGTGATCGTCGCAGTGACAGCGAACCTCAACGGAAACCTCAACATGGCTGGTCAGGGGTGGTGTCGGCGGGGCGGAGCGGCGGCTCTCATCTTCCTCGGCCACGACGCGCGAGCAGGACCGGCGCTTCCCCGACTGCTCCGGTCGACCTTGTCGCTCATCGCCCGCCACCCTCGACGACGCTCCGGGCTGCGTCTTGACCGGCTGAAGGCCATCCGAGCCGTCGATCTGAAGCATCGTTCTCATAGACGATCCGTCATAGGATGGCCCTGTGACCAAGCGCGCAGGCGACGTGCTCCGTGAGGCCCGCCAGCGCGGACAGCTCTCGCAGACAGATGTTGCGCGCCGGTCGGGCATCGCGCAGTCCGTGGTCAGCGCCTACGAGTCGGGTCGGCGTGAACCCGGAGTGCGCACCCTCGCTCGCCTCGTCAAGGCGACCGGACATGAGCTCGAACTCGGGGTTGTCCCGGCTGCGGATCGCCAGCTCGGCCTTCCTGACACGCCGCTCGGACGGCGACTACGACGTCGCCGGAAGGTCATCATCGACATTGCAGCGAGGCGAGGTGCGCACAACGTTCGCGTCTTCGGCAGCGTCGCACGGGCCGACGACACCGCCGACAGCGATATCGATCTCCTGGTCGATCTCGACAAGGGCGTCGGCATCATTGGTCTGGCCGGGCTGAAGCGCGAGCTCACCGACCTTCTCGGCACAAGCGTCGACGTGGTGCCCTCCGACACCCTCAAGGCTCGGATCCGAACCGAGGTGCTCACCCAGGCAATCCCCCTGTGAGCCGGCGCGACGACGAGCGGCTTGCCGACATCCTCGCGTCTGCCGACGCGATCGTGTCTCATCTGGGGCGAGGCAGCCTCGACGACGGGTTCGTCTTCGATGCCGTCCGTGTCCGCCTCATCGAGATCGATGAAGCGGTCAAAGACACAGTGCCGAGACCCTCGCCACCGAGCCCCACATCCCTTGGCACGACGTCGTCGGGATGCGCGACCAACTCGCTCATCGCTACTTCGATACCGCCGACGGCATCGTCCAGGCGACCCTCGACGAGGACCTGCCTCCGCTCGTCGCCGCCGTGCAGCGCATCTGGCCGAGCTCGGCGAAGACACCGCACCGCCGAGAACCCGCTCCTGAAGCGCCGATATCCGATGACGGCCCGACCGGCGGGCTCGGTGTTCGGCGCGCCCGATCGAGCGTACGCTGAGGTCGTGTCCGTTGCTGCACAGGCGCCTGAGCCTCATCTGACCGTGCTCCCACCTGAGGAGGCCGCTCGCCGCGCCCGGCCGTTGCCCAGCGACGACGACATGGCGCTCGACGATCTGACCGACGAGGAGTGGGACGCTTTCCAGCAGGCACTCGCTGAGCGTTGAACGCCAACGACCTCGTCGTCGTTGACACCATGGTCGTGTCCGCGATGACCAACGCTCATCGTGACCCGGTCACTGCTGCTGACTACCGGCGCCTCATCGGTGGACGCTCGGTCGTCATCTCCTTCGCGACCGTGACCGAGATGCGCTACGGCGCATTGAAGGCCGGCTGGGGCGAGCTGCGTCGCCGGGGACTCGAACGGACCCTCTCACGGCTGGTGGTCGTGCAGCCCGACGACGACCTGATGACCGTGTGCGCCGGGTTGCGGGACCACTGCGAACGTCGAGGCGACGCGCTCGGACAGAAGTTCCATGAGGCGGACCGGTGGATCGCCGCATCCGCCCTTCACCTCGCAGTCGACTTGGTCTCCGACGACAGCGTGTTCCAGAACATCGAGGGGCTCGCGGTTCTCTCCCGGCCGGTCACGTCGCCGCCCGCCGACGACCCCCCCATATCAACGCGCGACACGGACGATCACGACACGTAGCTGCGCCACAGAACCGGCGTTATCCGGGCCTCAGGCAGGAGCGCCGTGATCCCCATGACCTCGCCGTCGAGCTTGGTGCGATGAGGCCGAGTGATACCATGCCACCATGACGAAGCACCTCACGGTCCGTTTGCCTGACGACCTCGCAGCCGAGGCAGAGGCTGTCGCTCGCGCCGAGGGCATGAGCCTCAACGAGACGATCAAGGAAGCGGTGGTCGAAGCGGTCGACCGGCGTCGCAAGGACCCCGCCTTCAAGAAGCGGCTCCGTCAGATCATCGATCAGGACCGGGAGCTGCTCGAGCGCCTGGCTCGGTGACGGTCGAGTACCTCGACCTCACCGACTACCTGGCCATCGCCGCTGAGATCACCGGCCTGGACCTCATCACCCTCGCGAACGTCACGCGCCTGTCCGGAGCAGACTCGGCGCTCCACGCGCCTGCAGCCGGGTTCGGTGACGTCGACATGTACCCCGACTTCGTCGACAAGGCGGCCGTGTTGCTGGTCCGGCTGAACAAGAACCATCCGCTCCCCGACGGCAACAAGCGTGCTGCGTGGGTGTCGATGCGGATGTTCGTCGCGACGAACGGGTGGACGTGGCGGGAGCAGCCCAGCATCGATGACGCAGAAGCGACCGTGTTGGCGATCGCCGCCGGCCAGCTCGATGAGGCTGGTGCCTCGGCGTGGCTGCGCCCGTTCCTCCACCCACCCGAGGAGTGAGCGAGGACCCCATGCGTTCGCGAACGTCGGCCGGCCCACGTGGCCAGCTCGGCGCCGAGATCGGCGCCGAGCAGCGCCTCGACGGCGATCGAGGCGCTGGGGTCCTGGTGCACGTAGAGCAGCCCGTACCGCTCGACCGCGGGGAGCTCGACGAGGCCGAGGCACGCCTTGTCGACATCGCCGAAGTGGTGCGCCTTCGGCAGTCCGACGAGCGCGCCACCCGTGTCGTAGTTCCACCCGTGGAACGGGCAGGCGAAGCGCTTCGCAGTACCGCGCTCCCGCGACTCGACGGGCACGCCGCGGTGGCGACACGCGTTGACGAACGCTCGGAATGCGCCGTCGCTGTCGCGCGTCGCGAGGATCGGGACCTCGAGGTCGTCGATCGTGAGGAACGATCCGGGCTCGGGCAGATCACCGGAGAACCCGACCATCTGAGGGTGCTCGCGGAAGAACACCTGCCGCTCGCGGGCGGCGAGCTCGGGGTCGGTGTACGCGCTCGCCGGGTTCCGGCGAAGCCCGCCGGCATCGACCGTGATGCCTGCGTCGAGCTTCGCGAGGAGTTCCTTGATGACGCGCACCTGCTCGTCGTGTCGCATCCGTCTCTCCTAGGTTCGTGCGACAGCGCGCAGGACCAGCGCTGCCAGTCGGTCGGCGTCGGCAGGGCGGTACCGGCGTCCGGTCGCAAGGCCCCGCAGGTACATCGGAGCGAGGACGAGGTCGATGGCGAGATCGACGTCGACGTCGGGATCGACCTCTCCGCGCACGACCCCCCGCCGGAACATGTCCCCGATGGCCTGGCGCGTCGGGCCGAACACGCTCGTGCTGATGGCGAGGGCGAGATCGGGATCCCGCCGCGTCTGATCGATCAGCGCCGACAGCAGCGCCGTCTCCCGAGTCCGAGTCAGTCGCTGCACCAGCATGCGAGCGAGCTCGCGCAGATCGCCGTCGAGCGAGCCGGTGTCGGGCGGCTCCATCGTCGAGCGCAGGCGCGCCAGCGCGGCGACGACCACCTCGGTCAGGCAGCTCCACCGCCGGTAGAGCGTTGCCGTCGACACCCCGGCGGCCCGCGCGATGCCCGCCATCGTCGTCCCCGAGAACCCGTCCGTGACGAGGGAGTCGATCGTGGCATCGAGGATGGCGCGATCGGCGTCTTCGCTGCGAGGCCGCCCCGGCGCCCTCGTCTCAGCGGTCATCGCCATTACGAAACAGTAGCCAGCCGTTTCGTAACTGACAACCCGACGGTCGCAGAGCTGGGTGGGCGGCGTCTACGACGAACCTTTGTCGCGAGCGCCAGGATTCCATTCGAGCGGCAGCGCGGCGAAGAGCATCACGTCGCACCGCTGGCCCTGCCAAGCACCTTGCGAGCGCATCGTGCCCTCGCAGACGAACCCCGCACGCCGGGCGACCGCGGCTGAGGTGTCGTTTCCATCGACGATCGTCAAGACGACGCGAGCGGCTCCCAGATCGAACAGCCAGCGGGTGAGAAGCGTCGCAGCGCGGGTCGCGTAGCCATGTCCTCGCGCACCCGGGCCGATCCAGTATCCGAACTGTACGACGTCGGTCTTGGACCAGTCATCAAGGCCGCAGCATCCCAGCAGGTCACCCGAGGTGGCATCGACGATCGCGAATGCCACCCCTGCACCGGGCATCCCCGTTCCTGCGAACGCCTGCCAGCTCGAGGTGAACCCCGCGATGACGGCCTCAGCCTCGCTGGTCGACATCGGCGGTGCGGGATACCCGAAGCGATCGAGTGACCCGTTGTAGCGCTGGACGGCGGGGTCGGCGTTCGCCTGCGCCATGAACCAGGCGTCTTCAGGTGACCACGGACGCAGCGTGACCGTGCCATCCGAAAGCCTGACCGCCAGGCCGAGGGCATCGCCCTTGCTCACGTCCATCCGGGGCCCTCCAGTGTTGCCGCAGCGTCGGGGATGCTCGCGAGCGCTGCACAGCCAACGGGCCGCACGGCCGAACTCGGTTCTTATCGCGCGCTCGATATCCCAGCAACTGAGATCCGCTGAACCGTCCCGAGCGGCGCGTCCTTGGCGCGAACGCGAAGCCGTCCGAGAGCTCAGGGTCTGTCGATGTCTCTCCGGTGACCAATGCGGATGACGTGGACCAAGAGCAGGTCGTCGAAGACCTCGTAGACGATCCGGAGGTCCCCGACGCGCACCCGATACGCACGCTCTTCGCCCTTCAGCTGCACGCAACTCGAAGGGCGGGGGTTGTCAGCCAGCAGATCGAGCGCAGCGCAGAACCGGCGTCATCCGGGCCTGCGCCAGGGAGCGCCGTGATCCCCACGACCTCGCCGTCGAGCTCGGTCTCCCGGACGTCGTCCTCCGGATCATGCGGTCCGCACCTCTCGACGGTGTCGTACCTCAGGCCGATCGGGCGAGCAGCTGCTCGAGACGGCGGCTGGCCGGCCATGCCCCCCGGGTCTGGTTGCACAGCACGGTGGAGGTGGTCCGTCGGTCGTGGTGGTGGGTGGACACGAACCCGACACCGGCATCGCCGCCGTGCAGCGACACCGCGCCGGTCGAGTCGTCGGACCAGAGGCCGAGCCCGTATCGCATCGAGAGCTCCGGCACGTCGCTGCGTGGGCGCAGCATCTCCGTGACCATCTCCAGCGAGACGATCCTGCCGGCGAACAGCGCGTCCCACAGAGATCGGACATCCGCTGCCGTGGTGTAGATGCCGCCGTCTCCGTTGCCCCGCACCGGCAGGTGGAGGACGTTCGTGCGCAACCCCTCGTCGTCCAGGTAGCCCACTGCCGCGCGGCCGGGGAGCTCGTCGGCGCGCAGGAACGACGTGTCGACCATGCCGGCGGGCTGACACACCCGCTCGGCGACCAGATCGTGGAACGGCGTGCCTGCTGCCCGCTCGGCGAGCAACGCCAGCACCACGTAGCCCCCGTTGCAGTAGGCGAAGCGCTCACCGGGCTCGTGCTTCATCGGGTGACCGCCGAGCACTGCGAGGAACTGCTCGGTCGTCGCGAGCTCGTGGACCGGGACGGTCAGGACGTAGTCGTTGTCATCGGCGATCTCGTCTTCGTCGAGGTAGTCGCCGATCCCAGAACGGTGGGCGAGGAGCTGCTCGACCGTGACCCGGTCGTCGATCAGAGGGAGGTCGCTGTCGAGCAGCGACCGAGCCGTCGTGTCCAACCGGAGCGCACGATGCTGGACGAGGCTCATCACTGCGAGAGCGGTCAGACCCTTGGAGCCGCTGGCGATGGCGAACTGCGTCTCCACGGTGTTCGGGGCGCCGAGACCGCGGTGGGCCTGCCCGTACGCCCGCTGCACGGCGAGGGCTCCCTCCACGTCGATCCGGATCACACCCGACACGCCCACGTCTGCGGCGATCTCATCGACGAGATGGCCGAGCCCGTCCCCATCGTCGCGAGGCTCGCTCGGCTCGGCCTGCAGGCCTTCGTGCACGCCCAACTGTCGCGCGTCGCGAGACGTGCGCGTGAACAGCTGCTGGACGTTCCATCCGGAGCGCACAGGGCGGCGAGCGCCCTCGCCGACCCCCGTTTGCGCCAGCGAGGCGCTTCCTACGCCTCGCTGGCCGCGACGTGGCGTTCGCGGCCCAGCCGCGTCGACCCTGCCGGCCTGGCCACAGCGATCAGCGACCCTGCGGTGGCCGCGAGCGGAAGGAGGGCGAGCTGGCCGACGCCCATCCGCTCGCACGCGCCGGTGCTGTCGATCGCCGCGGTGATGGGGCGCTGCCGGTCGGGGCGCTCGCCGTCGAGGCACGATCGAGGCACGGCCACGTTCACCGCAGCGGCGGCGACGAGGGCGAAGGTGACGAGCGCGATCGGGCCTCTGGGCGTGAGCCAGCGGACCCACTGGGCCCCGGCGACGAGGAAGACGCCGAGCGCAGCGAGCGCCAGGCTCACGATGGTCAAGGAGAGCAAGGGATAGGCGAGGTCCAAGGTGGGTCCATCATCGTCGACATCGACGACCGGACCGGAGCGGCGTCAGCGCGCCGTCGCCATCCGGTCCAGGCGGCGCAGGGCCACGGCGCAGACGGAGAGGTAGGGCGGCGCCCACGTGGGCACCTCGAAGGTGACCCGGCAGTGGTCCGGTCCGAGCGCCTCGACCCGATGTCCGGTGGCGCGCACGCCGCCGACGGCCCAGGTCCACCGTCGTCCAGGGTCGAAGTCGACGACCCGGAAGGGGAGCGCGATGCCGAGTGCGGTCCGCACCTCGCCGGTGGCGCCCGGCCCGATCCGGTCGCCGTCACCGCCGGCGTGGACGACCGCACCGGCGACCGTCGGACCCCACGCCGCCCAGCGGGTGGTGTCGACCAGGAGATCCCACGCCACGGCGGCCGGCGCGCTGATCGAGCGTCGGACCTCGAGTGCCACCGACCTCACGGTACCGGTGGGGCCGTGCCATGGTGGCGCAGTGGACGTGACGGCCGACCTCGACGCTCCGGTGCCGCCGGCCGCGCTGTTCGCCGTGGTCGAGGAGCTCGACCGCTACCCCGCATGGCTCGACATCGTCCCCCGTGCCGAGCGGGTCGCGAGCACCGCGGGTGATCTCCGCCCGGCCTGGTCGGTCGACCTCCGAGGTCGCATCGGGCCCCTCGCCCGGTCCAAGCGGTTGCGGATGGTCCGCACCGTCCACCTCGGTGCCTCCGAGGTCTGCTTCGAGCGAGCCGAGGTCGACGGGCGCCAGCACAGCCCCTGGGTGCTGCGAGCGTCGGTGGCGTCGACACCGGGGGGGAGCCGGCTCACGATGGGTCTCCACTACGGCGGCTCGCTCTTCGGCCCCGTGCTGGAGCGCATCCTCGTCGAGGAGATCGAGCGCTCCAAGCCCAGGCTCCTCGCCCTGCTGGCCCTCTGACGCTCAGCCGGTCGCCGTCGCCGTCCAGCGCCCGGCATGGTGGTGGACCTCGACGCTTACGTCGAACGCCTCGCCCAGCACGTCGCCGGTCAGCGTGGTGGCGAGCGGACCTTGCGCAAGGGTGCGTCCGCCCCGCAGCACGAGTGCGTGGGTGAACCCGGCGGGCACCTCCTCCAGGTGGTGGGTCACGAGCACGACCGGCGAGGTGGCCGGGTCGGCGGCCAGCCGACCGAGATCCCCCACCAGGCGCTCTCGAGCCCCGAGGTCGAGGCCGGCGCTCGGCTCGTCGAGCAGGACGAGGCCGGGCGAGCCCATGAGGGTGCGCGCAACGAGGACCCGCTGACGCTCACCGCTCGACAGGGTGCCGAACGCTCGCTCGGCGAAGGGTGCGAGGCCCATGCGGGCGAGGCATCCAGCGGCCTCATCACGGTCGTCGTCGTCCCACTGGTGCCACCACGGTTCGAGCGCTCCTCGCTTCGCGGTCATGACGACGTCACGGGCGCTGAGGTCGGGCCGGAGCGCGTCGGCGAGGGCCTGGGAGGCGAAGCCGACCCGCCGTCGCAGCCGTCGGACGTCGCTGCGGCCGAGCTCATGGCCGAGCACCGCCACCCGCCCCCTCGACGGGTGGAGGCGCAGGGCAGCGATCGCCAGGAGCGAGGTCTTGCCCGAACCGTTGGAACCGAGCACCACCCAGCGCTCGTCGCGACCGACGACGAGGTCGATGCCGTCGAGGAGGTCGCGACCGTCTCGGGTGAGGCCGACCTCCTCGAGCCGGAGGGCGGCCGTCACCGTTCGCTCACGGCGCGCTGATGGGCAGCTCGAGCAGGTGGGGTCCGCCAGCTGCGAGGGCGGCGCGCACGGCGTCGCCGACGTCTCCCGCTCGCTCCACGAGCGTGGCAGGCACACCCATGGAGGTGGCGAGGGCGACGAAGTCGATGGGCGGGTCCACGAGGTCCATCCCGACGAACGTGCCGGTGCGAGCGGTCTCACCCTCCATGCCGCGGAGGTAGTTCTTCAGGATGAGGTACTGGCGGTTGTTCACCACGGCGAAGATGACCGGGAGCTGCTCGCGCACGGCCGTCCACAGCGCCTGGGGCGAGTACATCGCCGAGCCGTCCCCCACGACGCACAGCACGGGCTCGCGGCCCGACCCGAGGGAGACGCCGCATGCTGCCGGCATCCCCCAGCCGAGCCCGCCGCCACGGCAGAAGAAGTAGCGCCCAGGTGTGCTCACCCGATGGAAGCCGCGCACATGGGTGCCTGTCGTGATCGCCTCGTCGACGACGAGCGACTCCGGGGGCATGGCGCCGAGCAGGGCGTGGGCGGCGGCCGCCGGCGCCATGGGAGCTGCGTCGTAGCCGGCGAGCGCCTTCGCCTCGAAGCCATCGCGCTCGGCGGTGGCTCGGGCCCCCGCCTGCTCGAGCGCGGCCTTGGCGGCGTCAGCATCGACGAGGGGCAGGAGGTGGGGGAGGAGCGCTTCCAGGCTGGCGCGGGGGTCGCCGACCATCCCGAGGTCGGTCGGCCACGTGCGGCCGAGCTGGTGGGCGTCAGGGGAGAGGTGCAGCAGCGAGGTGCCTGGCGGGACGGCCGGGCCCGCCGACCACGGGTAGACCATGAACGCGCGGCCACCGATGAGGAGGACCGTGTCGAACTCGGCGAGGCGAGCGCCGATGGCGCTAGCCGACGGGGGGAGCGCGCCGGCCCACAGCGGGTGGTCCGTCGGGAAGACGGTGTTCGAGTGGATCGGTGAGCCGTGGACCCGGCACCCGATCGCCTCGGCGACTGCCTCCAGGGCAGGCACGGCACCCGACGCCGCCACCTCGTCGCCCGCGACGATCAGCAGTCTCCCGGGAGCTGCGTCGGTGAGGCGTCGGGCGAGCTCGTCGAGGCCGCCGGCGACCGCGCCCCGGTCGATGGTGGAGACGGCCGGCACCGGTGCCTCGCCGGACTCCTCCAGCACGTCCATGGGGATCGAGACGAAGACGGGTCCCGCGGGAGCGGAGGTTGCATCGTGGAACGCTCGGCGCATGATCGGCCCCAGCTCCGCGAGGGTGGACACCTCGTGCGTCCACTTCGAGACCGACTGGGCCAGCCCGACGAGGTCGCCAGCGAGGAGGGGGTCGTGGTGGAGGTGGCGGCGGTCCTGCTGGCCGGCGGTCACGACGAGCGGGGTTCCGTTGGCCTGTGCGTTGGTGAGGTTGCCGATGGCGTTGCCCAGCCCGGCCGAGGTGTGGAGGTTGAGCACCGCTGGTCGACCCGTGACCTGTGCGTAGCCGTCGGCCATCCCGACGGCCGTGGACTCCTGGAGGGCGAGCACGTAGCGGATGTCGTCGACGGAGGCGAGCGCATCGATCAGCGGCAGCTCGGTCGTGCCCGGGTTCCCGAAGAGGTGCTGCACCCCTTCGGTGCGGAGGACCTCGAGCAGTGCATCCCGACCGGTGTGAGCCATGCCTCGACCGTAGCGGTGACCCCGGCTCCGGCTGCGGCTCAGGCCAGGGTCGAGACGACGACCGACAGCGCGGCGAGGCTCGACACCACGAGGACCGCGACCCGCAACCGATCGCCATCGACGTGGGGGGCGATCGTGCGGGACACGGCGAAGCCGACGAGGAGCGGGGGGAGCAGCACCGCGGAGGCGACGATGTCCTGCGTCCCGAACTCGCCGACGGCAGCGAGCAGGGCGACCGAGACGATCGTGCCCAGGATGAAGAACGCCGACAGCGTTCCTCGCATCGCCGGGCCGCCCGTCCCCTGGAGCACCATCGCCATCGGCGGCCCGCCGATGGACGACGCCGTCCCCATGAGGCCCGATGCCGCACCGGCGCCGACGAGCACGTTGCGGGTGGGGGTGACCTGGACCCCTGACCCCGTGATGGCCACCGCCACGAGCACGATGGCGGCGATGGCGAGGCTGAGCGCTCGCGGCGAGAGCGCGGCGACGGCGAGCGCCCCGGCGAGCGACCCTGGCACCCGCCCGTAGAACGCCCATCGCACACCCCGCAGGTCGATGGTGCGCCGCTCCCGGACCGCCAGCAGCACGGTGAAGACGAAGGCGATCACGATGGCTGGCCCTGGCACCAGCTCGGGGTCGACGAGGGCCAGCACCGGCGCGGCGATGAGGTTGAGCCCGAAGCCGATCGAGCCCTGCACGACCGCGCCCACGAGCACGGCGACGCCCACGAGGAGCAGGCCGGCGGTGCTCACGTGGCGATCACCCCGGCAGTCTGTCGGACGACGGGGACGCCCTCGTCGGGCTGGCGGCGAGGGACCTCGAGGGTCGCCCCTGACCACCAGCTCGGGTTCCTGGTGGCGTCAGCTCCGTGCGCCCACCGAGACGGGGATGGCGGCACTGGGGGGCGCCGTCTCACCGACGAGGGGGAAGTGGCAGGCGACGAAGTGTCGGTCGGCCACCTCTCGCATGAGCGGCTCCTCCTCGGCGCAGCGCTCCTCGGCTCGTGGGCAGCGGGTCCGGAACCGACAGCCGCTGGGCGGGTCCATCGGCGACGGCAGCTCCCCCTCGAGGGTCTGCATCTCGAGCGCCTCGACGGACGGATCCGGCTGGGGGATCGAGGCGAGCAGCGCACTCGTGTAGTGGTGCGCAGGCGCGCCGTACAGCTGCTCCGAGGGGCCGATCTCGCACATCTTGCCGAGGTACATCACGGCGACGCGGTCGCTGATGTTCTTCACCACGGCGAGGTCGTGGGCGATGAAGATCAGGGTCAGCTGGTAGCGCTCCTTCATCTGCTCGAGCAGGTTCAGGATCTGCGCCTGCACCGAGACGTCGAGTGCCGAGACCGGCTCGTCGCAGATGATGACCTCGGGGTCGAGCACGAGCGAGCGGGCGACGCAGATGCGCTGGCACTGCCCACCGGAGAACTGGTGGGCCCGACGATCACCGACGGTGTCGGGGTCGAGGCCGACGTCGAGGAGGACCTGGTCGACCCGCTTGGCCGCGGTCCCCTTGTCCTTCTTCTGCCAGATCGAGATGCCCTCGCCGACGATGTCCTTGATCTTGCGTCGCGGGTTCAGCGAGCTGATCGGGTCCTGGAAGATCATCTGGAGCTGGGTCCGGGTGCGTCGCAGCTCCTCGCCCTTCAGGGTCGTGAGCTCCTGGGCGCCGAGCTTGACCGTTCCGCCGGTCGGGCGAGGGAGCTGCATGATGGCGCGACCGGTCGTGGACTTGCCGCAACCGGACTCCCCGACGAGGCCGAGGGTCTCGCCCTTGGCGACGTCGAAGCTGATGTTGGACACGGCGTGGACCGTGTTGGAGCCGTGGCCGAACTCGACCACGAGGTCCTCGACGGAGAGCACGATGTCGTCCCGATCGGCCCGGAGGTGGGCCTTCCCGCTCCCGGCCATCAGACGACCAGCTCGGCTTCGGCGGCGGAGCCGTGGATGCTCACCGGTGTGCCGGCGGCCGTGTGGCCGACGGCGCTGTTGTGGGCGAGCGCCTCTCTGCCGGCGTCGGTGCCGACCGGGAAGAAGCAGCGGTACTCGTGACCCGGCTGCTCGGCGAGGAAGAGGTCTGGGTTCTCTGTCATGCACTTGTCCTGGGCGTAGCGGCAGCGAGGCGCGAAGCGGCACCCCTTGGGGACGTTGGCGAGGTCGGGGGGTCGCCCCGGGATCGCCTCGAGCAGGGTGTGGCTCTTGTTCTCGATCCGGGGGATCGAGCGCAGCAGTGCCTCGGTGTAGGGGTGGCGCATGCTCTTGAACAGGGTCTTGGTGTCGGCCTTCTCGACGACCTGGCCGGCGTACATCACGGCGATGTCGTCGGCGCGGTTGGCGACGACGCCGAGGTCGTGGGTGATGAGCATCATCCCCATGTTCCGGTCGCGCTGCTGGGTCTGGAGCAGGTCGAGGATCTGCTTCTGCACGGTGACGTCGAGGGCGGTCGTCGGCTCGTCGGCGATGAGGAGCCGGGGGCCACAGGACAGGGCGATGGCGGTGGTGACGCGCTGGCGCATCCCGCCTGACAGCTGGTGGGGGTACTCGTTCAGGCGGCGCTCGGGAGCGGGGAGGCCGACCGAGCGCAGGAGCGCCACGGCGGTCTCGTTGGCTTCGCTCTTGTTCAGGTCGAGGTGGTGGCGGAGCGACTCGGTGATCTGACGGCCGATCTTGACGACTGGGTTGAGCGAGGTCATCGGGTCCTGGAAGACCATGGCCATCTCGCGCCCCCAGATGGTGCGCATCTCCTTGTTGGAGACCTTGCGGAGGTCCTTGCCCTCGAAGAGGATCTGACCGCCAGCGGGGATCGCCGCCTTCTTCGGGAGCAGGTTCATGATCGAGCGGGACAGGACCGTCTTGCCCGAACCGGACTCGCCCACCACGCCGATCGTCCTGCCCTGCTCGAGGGTGAACGAGACGCCGTCGACGGCCTTGACGATGCCACGAGGCGTGTCGAAGTAGGTCTTGAGGTCGATGACCTCGAGCAGGGAGCCCTCGACGGGGGCGTCCGTGCGGAAGCCGGGCAGCTCCTTGCGCTTGCCGACGGGGCTCACAGGGCGGACTCCTTGACGTCGAAGCGGCTGCGGAGGATGTCGCCGACGAAGTTGAGCGACAGCACCGTCAGGAACATCACGATCGAGGGGATCAGCGCGACCCACACCGTCGTGGAGAGGTGACGCTTGCCCTCGGCGATCATCGAGCCCCAGGTGGCATCGGGCGGCTGCACGCTGAGGCCGAGGAAGGCGAGGCTGCCCTCGGCGACGATGATCGTGCCCAGCGCGACCAGCCCGAAGGCGGCCACGGGCAGGATCACGTTCGGCATGATCTCCCGGAACAGGATGCGGGTGTCGGTGGCGCCGAGCGCCCGTGCTGCGAGCACGTACTCCCGCTGGGAGACGGCGAGCGTGGTCGCCCTCGCCACCCGGGTGTACACGGGGATCGACAGGAACGAGATGGCGAGGGTGATGGCCGACAGGCTCTGGCCGATCACCGACACGATGTAGAGCAGGAGGACCAGCGCCGGGAAGGCGAGGATGATGTTGATGAGGGCCATCACGCCTGCCTCGAGCTTGCCTCGGTAGTAGCCGACGAGCATCCCGAAGGTGCCGCCGACGATGATCCCCACGGCCACGGCGGCGAAGGAGATCTGCAGCGAGACGCGAGCGCCGAAGGCGAGCCGTGCGAGCACGTCGCGCCCGAGGCCGTCGTTGCCGAGGATCCCGCCTTCACCGAAGGGCGGCTCGAGCTTGTTCGGGATGTCGGGCAGGTTCGGGTCCGGGAGCGGGAGGAAGCCGGCGAAGAGAGCGGAGAAGACGACGAGGCCGACCCAGCCCGTGGCCGCCCAGAACAGGATGCTCTTGCGCTTCTTCCTGCGGGGCGTCGGCTCGTCCTCGCTGACGACGGTGCCGGTGATCTGGCCACCGATCTCGCCGACCTCGAGCTCGGACTCGGTGCGAGCCCCCCCGGCGTCGACGGTGTCTCTCGAGTACGGATCGGCGCTGTTGCGCTCCGTCGTGGTCTGGGTGGTCGAGGTGCCGGTCGAGGCCGGCGCAGTGGGCTCAGGCATTGGCTCGGGACGCTCCGTGTCGGATCCGGGGATCGAGGAAGGTGTAGAGGATGTCGACGGTGGCGTTGACCACCACGTAGATCACGGCGATGAGGAGCACGACGCCCTGGACGATCAGGAGGTCGCGCTGGAAGATCGAGTCGAGCAGGAGCCGGCCCATGCCGGGCAGGGCGAAGATCTGCTCGACGATCACTGCGCCGCCGAGGAGCGCCCCGATCTGGAGCCCTCCCACGGTGAGCAGCGAGAACGACGAGGGCCGCAGTGCGTGGCGGAAGAGGATGCGCGAGGTCGGCAGCCCCTTGGAGCGGGCCAGGAGGACGTGGTCCTCCTGGAGGGTGGCGATCATGTCAGTCCGCAGGAGCCTCGTGAGCACCGCCATGCTGCTGACGGCGAGGGCGAGTGCAGGCATGAACGCCGACTTCAGGTTCTGCACCGGGTCGACGGTGAAGCGCGTCCACCCGGTTGCAGGGAAGACGCCGTAGCGCACCGACAACGTGTAGATGAGCAGCAGCGCCATCATGAAGTTGGGGACGGCGAGCAGGCCGAAGGTGGCCCCGGTGACGCCCCGGTCGAGCTTGGTGCCCGCCCGGTAGGCGCTGACCACCCCCAGCGGGATGGCGATGAGGAGCGACATGAGCATCGCCAGGAGGGCGATCTCGAGGGTGACGGGCAGCCGCTCGGTGATGGCCGCCGACACCTCCTGGCGGCTCTGGTACGAGCGACCGAAGTCACCCTGGACGGCGTCCCCCAGCCATCCGAGGTAGCGGACGGGGAGGGGATCGTCGAGGCGCAGGTCCTCGCGGACCTGGGCGATCGCCTCGGGTGAGATGCCCTGCGGTCCGAGGACCTGCAGGGCCGGGTCCCCGGGCAAGAAGTCGAGCATGACGTAGGTCAGGAACGACACCACCAGCAGCACAGGGATCAGCGTCAGGATCTTCTTGCCGATCATTCTTGCCATTGCCATGTCGTAACCCGTCTCTCGTCGTCGACTGCTCGTACCGGGGACCCATCGCCTCAGGGGCGTGCTGGTGCTACTCGCCCTGCCAGACCTGGGCCCAGCGGGTGACGGCGTCGGCGATGCCGCTGCCCTCGGTGCCGTCGGGGAGGTCCCAGCCGCCGATGTTGTTGAGGTTCGGCAGCGCACCGATCAGCACCGCGGTGCCGCCGGTCCACACGTTGGGGACCTGCTCGGCGAACTCGAGGCCGATCGCCTCGACGGCGGCGAAGCGCTCGTCGGCGTCGCTGCTCGTGCGCAGGACCTCGAGCTGCTCGTCGACCGTGTCGCTCATGTAGTTGGTGAAGTTGAGCGGCTCGGTGGGGACGTCGCCGAAGGCGATGCTGAGCGTGGTGTACGGGTCACCCTCGCCGCCCATCCGCCAGCAGTTGATCATGAAGTCCCCGAGGAACGGCGGGTCGCTGTCGGGGCTGCCGATGGCGTTGCCGATGTGGGCCGCCTGCTCCACGGAGTTGAGCGTGACGTCGACGCCGAGTGCGCCCCAGAAGGCCTGGTAGGCCTGCGACAGCTCGATGAGGCTGGGGTCGGGCGGGCAGTTGAAGTCGACGGCGATCGGGTCGCCGGCGGCCTTGCCGTCGGAGCGCTCGGGGTCGTTGACGTACTCGTCGAGCAGCGACTGGGCGACCTCGGGGTCGTACGTGGGCCACGCCTCCTCGACCGCCTCTGAGTAGAAGGGGCTGCTGGGGCTGAAGTACTGGGTCTGGGGCGGGGTGATGCCGGCGCCACCGAGGACCTCGATGAGGTCCTCCTGGTTCACGGCGTGGGCGAGGCCGAGGCGCACCCGCACGTCGTCGACGGGCGGCAGCAGCGTGTTGTAGATGGCGCCGCCGCCGTTGTTCCCGATGTAGAGCGTGGTCTTGATGCTGCCCTGCTCCTCGGCGTCGAGCGCCTGGGTCACGATGCTCTGGCGCAGCGTGGTGAAGGCGTCGACGTCTCCGGACAGGAGGCTCTGCAGCCGGGTGTCCTCATCGGGGATGGGGCGGAACGTGATGCGGTCGAGGTAGCCGGGCTCGCCCCAGTAGTCCTCGTAGCGCTCGACGACGAACTCGGCGTCACGCTGCCACGACACGAACTTGTACGGCCCTGCGCCGACGGGGGAGGAGTTGTAGTCCTCGCCACCCGCCTCGGCCGCCGTCGGAGAGAACGGCATGCCGGGGGCGGTGGTGAGGAGGTCGGGGAACGCAGCGTTGCCCTCCTCGAGCATGTAGACGCCGGTGAGCTCGTCGACGACCTCGAAGGCGGTGACGTTGGCGAGCACACCGGCGACGTTGGAGCCCTCGCCCTTGAGGTAGATGTCGAAGTTGCTCTTGATGGCCTCGGCGTTGACCGGCGTGCCGTCGTGGAACGTGACGTCCGGACGCAAGGTCAGCGTGAACTCGGAGAAGTCCTCGTTCGGCTCGAGCGACTCGGCGAGGAAGGGCTCGACGGTGCCGTCGGCGGTCCTGGCCATGAGCGGGTCCATCACCGTGTAGGCGACGTTGTAGCCAGACGATGCCCAGCTGGCCGTGCCGGGGCGCCACCCGTTGGACTCGGCTTCGAGGCCGACCGTGATGCTGCCACCCGGCACCGGCTCGCCCTCGTCGGGAGCCGCGGTGGTGTCGGTGGTCCCGCCGGCGGCACCGGCATCGCCGTCGGTCTCGGCGTCGTCGCCGCCTGCGGCGTCAGGGTCGTCGCCATCGTCGCCGCCGCACGCGACAGCCACGAGGGCGAGCGTGAGCAGCAGCGCGAGCAGCTTGAGCAATGAAGATGACGCCGTCGTGCCGGCGCGTCGTGTGAACACAGATCCCCCTGGGTGCTGTCTGATTGCGGCGGTTCCACCTGATTGGGGGAATCCGGCCGATGTGTCCGAATGTGACGTCTGTCACACCCTAGCGGGGAACAGTAGTGCGCGTTGCGCACCCCTGGTGCCTCGCCCCCGCCCCCATCTTCCGTTTCCGCTGGAAATGACGTGTTCGGGTGGTGCCACCGTAGCCCCTCGTCGGCGGCGCGTGACCGATGACACCTCCCCGCTGGGCGCCGGTGTGACACCCGATACAGGAACGTGGACGACCTGCGGCGAACTCTGTCCTACGGCTTGCGCTCTCGACGACCGAAGTACCAGCAGCACCCGCCGCAGCCGCCAGTCATCCACCACGCACCACGGGGGTCAGAACCGCCATGAACCGCTCGCTCGCCAGGCGCTACGCGCCGCTGGCGGCAATCGCCGTCGTCCAGCTCCTCATCATCGCCGTCGCCCCGTCGAAGGCGGGCCAGGACGTCGCGGCAGGGGCGTTCCCCGCCGGCCAGTTCGACACGGTCGAAGGTGGTGACGACTTCGCCGCTGGTGACGGTGCCGTCGACGCGGGGACGACCGACCTCGTCGGCGCGATCGACTCCGACGGAGACGGGCTGCTCGACACCGCCGCAGACGGGACCGCCATCACGCCCGTTGCCCCGAGCAGCGGTGGCGGCGGGACCGATCCAGCCGCAGCCGGCGGCAGCGGGGGCGGTGGTGAGGCCACCGCGAGCGGCGACCCTGCTGCGCCCGAGGGCGGCGGTGGCGGCGGCGCTGCTGCGACAGGTGACACGAGCCACTGCGTCGACGGTCGCCAGTTCGATCCCGCGATCGACTTCTACGCCCCGCCGTGCACGCCCAAGTTCGAGGGGGACAACGGCGGCGAGACCTACCAGGGCGTGACGGCCGAGAAGGTGACGATCGTCAACTACGTGGGCGCAGGCAACGCCGCGCTCGATGCGGTCCTCAGGGCGCAGGGAGCGTTCGTCGAGCCCGAGCAGCGGGCTGCGTACAACGCGGCCCTCACCAAGTTCGTGAACGAGAAGTACGAGCTCTACGGGCGCCAGGTCGAGATCAAGGAGTTCCAGGGGAACTGCCGGACGATCCCGCCGGACAACGCCTGCCTGCGTGGCGAGATGCGCAAGCTCAAGGCCGACCTGAGCCCCTACTTCGTGTTCTGGAACACCTCGCTCTCCTCGGAGAGCTTCGACGAGCTGTCACGCCTCGGTGTGCCCAACGCCGGCGGGTGGCACTTCCGGGACGAGTTCAACGCCCAGCGCCGTCCGTTCCGCTGGGACGTGCAGATGGGCGGGACCACGCAGGCAAGGCACTTCGCCGAGTACTGGTGCAAGCAGCTGCAGCCCCACCCGGTGGAGTTCGCCGGGGCCGGCCAGCCCTCGGACCTGAACGGCAAGCCCCGTCAGCTCGGCGTGATCAGCACCGACGACCCCCAGAACCAGAACGCCATCCTCGTGGACCTGAAGCAGGAGCTGGCCAAGTGCGGGGCCGACAAGTTCCCGACCTACTTCTACAAGCAGGACATCTCCACGGCCCAGCAGCAGCGCTCGGCCGGCGTCGCCGCCATGCGCCAGGGCGGCGCCACGTCGGTCGTGTGCTTCTGCGACCTCGTCGCCCCCACGTTCCTCTACCTGCAGGAGCAGGAGGACAACTACTTCCCCGAGAACCTGATCGCCGGGGCTGGCTTCATGGACGCCGACGAGGTCGGGCAGTCCTACGACCGGGGCACGTCGTGCAGCGCAAACTTCGGGGGCACCCGCCCGTGCGCCTTCCTCGGCGCCTTCGGCCTCTCGAGCATCAACGCCCAGGAGCCCCAGAACAAAGACGCCGGCAGCCGGGTGTGGCAGGCGGCCGGGGGCCAGGGCAACCCGCCCTACAACTCGGTCACCACCCAGTGGGACTACGTGAACATGATCGCGAGCCTGATCCAGGGCTCGGGCCCGAACCTGAACCCCGGCACGATGGAGGCCGGCGCGTTCCGAGCGGGCATCCGAGGCGGCGGCGACACGAACATGGTCGCCCG
>JBBSLC010000047.1:0-19645 GCA_038255685.1 Acidimicrobiales bacterium
CGATCGACCCGGCACCTACCTGTAGGGCCTGTAGGGCGGCCCGGGTCGGCGGCCCGACCCGGGTCGATCGAGCGCGCTACCCTCGGCGGAATCACAGCCGTGTGATTCTCGTCCACAGGCCCTGTGGAACGGGTTGTGGACGCTGCTCGACAGCGCTGGAGGGACGACATCGTGGGCGCCAGCTTCACCCACCTGCACCAGCACACCGAGTTCTCCATGCTCGACGGGGCGGCGCGGGTGGGCGACGTCGTGGCCGCTGCCGTCGCCGACGGACAGCCGGCACTCGGCATCACCGACCACGGCAACATGTACGGCGTCCTCGACTTCTACGCCGAGTGCCGCAAGCAGGGGATCACCCCGATCATCGGCAGCGAGCTCTACCAGGCGGCGGAGAGCCGCCACGAGCGGCCCCGGCGCCGGGGTCGCGTCGACGACGGCGGCGGCGACAGCGAGGGCGGCCAGAAGCTCTACTACCACCTGACGGCGCTGGCCGAGACCGACCAGGGCTACCGCAACCTGCTCAAGCTGTCGTCGCGCGCGTACCTCGAGGGCTACTTCTACAAGCCGCGGGTCGACTGGGAGCTGCTGTCGGAGCTGCACGAGGGGATCATCGCCACCACGGGCTGCCTCGGCGGGGTCGTGCTCCAAGCGCTCCTCCAGGGCGACATCGAGGGTGCGACCGAGAAGGCGGCCCGGCTCCAGGACATCTTCGGGCGGGACTCGCTCTTCGTCGAGCTGCAGGACCACGGCCTCCCCGAGCAGCGCCAGACGAACCCCCGCCTGCTCGAGATCGCCAAGCGCATCGGCGCGCCGCTGCTCGCCACGAACGACAGCCACTACGTGCACCGCCACGACGCCGAAGCCCACGACGCGCTGCTGTGCGTCCAGACCGGCAGCACCATCGACGACCCGAACCGCTTCAAGTTCACCGGAGACGAGCACTACCTCAAGTCCGCGGACGAGATGCGCCGGCTGTTCGCCGAGGTGCCCGAGGCGTGCGACAACACGCTGTGGATCGCCGAGCGGTCGAACGTCACGATCGAGTTCGGCAAGCCCAAGCTCCCGGCGTTCCCCATCCCGCCCGCGTTCCTCGCCACGCTCGACGTCCCGGCCACGACACCTGGCGGAGGGATGGCGGCGCGCGACTGCGGCGGCCTCGTCGTCGTCGAGCAGGTGGCGGCCGACGCCGAGGCGGAGCTGCCCGACACCGCCTACCTCCGTCACCTCACGTACCAGGGGGCGCACGAGCGCTGGGGGACCGACCTCGGTCCTGAGGTCACCGAGCGCCTCGACTACGAGCTCGGGACCATCGCCCAGATGGGGTTCAGCTCGTACTTCCTCATCGTCTGGGACCTCATCGCCCACGCTCGCCGCAACGACATCCGCGTCGGTCCCGGCCGAGGTAGCGCAGCGGGGTGTGCGGTGGCGTACTGCCTGCGCATCACCGACCTCGACCCCATCAAGTACGACCTCCTCTTCGAGCGGTTCCTGAACCCGTCTCGCATCTCGATGCCCGACATCGACATGGACTTCGACTCCCGGTACCGCGACGAGATGATCCGCTACGCAGCCGAGCGCTACGGCCGCGACCACGTCGCCCAGATCGTCACGTTCGGCACCATCAAGGCCAGGGCGGCGGTGCGCGACGGCGCCAGGGTGCTCGGCTACCCCTACGCCGTCGGCGACAAGGTGGCCAAGGCCATGCCGCCCCTCGTCATGGGGCGCGACACCCCGCTGCGGGCGTGCCTCGACCTCGACCCGAAGTACGCCGGTGGCTACGCCGCTGCCGCCGAGCTCAGGGAGATGTACCAGTCCGACCCCGATGCCCGTCGGGTCATCGACGTCGCCAAGGGCCTCGAGGGCCTCCGCCGCCAAGACGGCATCCACGCAGCTGCGGTCGTCATCACCGACCAACCCCTCACCGACTACCTCCCCGTGCAGCGCAAGCCCGAGGCCGGCAAGGACCCCGAGGACGCGCCGGTCGTCACCCAGTACGAGATGCACGGCGTCGAGGACCTCGGCCTGCTCAAGATGGACTTCCTCGGCCTGCGCAACCTCGACGTCATCACCGACACCGTGGCGCTGATCGAGCGGGTGCACGGCACGAAGCTCGACATCGACGGCGTCCCCCTCGACGACGAGGCGACCCTCGCGCTGCTGCGCCGGGGCGACTCGATGGGGGTGTTCCAGCTGGAGGGCGGCCCCATGCGGGCGCTCATGCGCAGCCTGGCGCCGACGAGCTTCGACGACGTCGCCGCCCTCGTGGCCCTCTACCGGCCCGGTCCCATGGCCGCCAACATGCACAACGACTACGCCGACCGCAAGAACGGCCGCAAGCCCATCACCTACCTGCACCCCGACGCCGAGGAGGTGCTCGGCGACACCTACGCGCTCCCCATCTACCAGGAGCAGGTGATGCGCCTCGCCCAGCGCTTCGCCGGCTACGACCTGGCCGAGGCCGACAACCTCCGCAAGGCCTGCGGGAAGAAGGACCGGGTGCTCATCGCCAAGGAGCGGGCCAAGTTCGTTGCTGGCTGCGACGCCAAGGGGTACGGCACCGAGCTGGGCGAGGCGTGGTTCGACATCATCGAGCCGTTCGCCGACTACGCCTTCAACAAGAGCCACTCCTACGGCTACGGGCTCGTCTCGTTCCAGACGGCGTACCTCAAGGCCCACCATCCCGTGGAGTACCTGGCGTGCCTGCTCGGGTCGGTGAAGGACGACCAGGACCGCTCGGCGGTGTACCTGTCGGAGTGCCGGCAGATGGGCATCCAGGTGCTCGTCCCCGACGTCAACCTGTCCGAGCTCAACTTCACCGCTCGCTACGAGGACCCAGACGCATCGGGCTCGGGCGACGGGACGACGACGGGGCTCATCCCCTTCGGTCTCGCCGCGGTGCGCAACGTCGGCGAGGGGCTCGTGCGCCTCATCTTGGAAGAGCGCGGGAACGGGCCGTTCCTCGACTTCCACGACTTCTGCGATCGGGTCGACACGTCGGTGCTGAACAAGCGGGCGATCGAGTCGCTCATCAAGGCCGGTGCCTTCGACAGCCTCGGCCACGAGCGCAAGGGCCTGCTCGTGGCGTTCGAGCAGATCGTCGACCAGGCCGTCACCCGTCGGCGCGAGCGCGACGCCGGCGTCATGAGCCTCTTCGGCGAGGTCGCCGACGACGGCTCGTCCGCCTTCGACGAGCGGGTGGTCATCCCTGACCTGCGCTTCGAGAAGATGGAGCGCCTCGCCTACGAGAAGGAGATGCTCGGGCTGTACGTCTCGGACCACCCCCTCATGGGGGCCGAGCACCTCCTCGCCCGCCATGCCGACTGCACCATCAGCGAGCTGCGTGAGGGCGGGTCGGTGAGCGCGGCGGGCGGTGGCGACGGGTGGACGGGGCCGTCGATGCGCGTCGTCGGCGGGGTCGTCACGAGCCTCCAGCGGAAGTACACGAAGAAGGGCGACCTCATGGCCATCTTCGTCCTCGAGGACCTCGGTGCTGCCATCGAGGTGATGGTGTTCCCGAAGACGATGGCCGAGCAGGGCTACAAGCTCGTCGACGACGCCGTGGTGTGCGTCAAGGGGCGCCTCGACAACCGCGACGACGACCCCAAGCTCATCGCCATGGAGATCACACCGATCGAGCTGGTGCACGACGGGGGGATCCCGTTGCGGATCAACGTGCCTCCGAGCCTGCTCGACGAGGCGATGGTCGACCGGCTGAAGGTGCTCCTGGCTGAGCACCCGGGTGACTCCCCGGTGTTCCTGCACGTGGGGTCGAAGGTCCTCCGCCTCCCCGCTGCGTGCAACGTCGACCCCGCTCGGGGCCTGCTCGGCGAGCTCAAGGTGCTGCTCGGGGCGAACGCCGTGGTGGGTGCCCAAGCCGCCTGACGATGACGCCCGCGTCAGCCGGAGTTGCGTCGCGGTGCCTCGAACCTGTGGACTAGGGGCGGAAAAGCGGTGTCGCGGGACGTTTCTCGACCGCGGAGAGCCGGCGTCGCAGAACGAAACGGGGGATGGGAACCGGATGGCCATCGAGACCGAGACGAAGGACTGCACGTCGCTCAGCGACGCCGAGCTGGCGGAGATGGGGGACATCTGCGCCGACGGTCCAGCCCGCTACGACATCGGACTGCTGTCCAAGCAGCGCGAGGAGTGGGTCCTCGTCACGATCGCCCGCAACGGCAACGCCCTCCAGGGCTTCTCGTTCTGCACCCTCGAGCGCATCGGCGGCACGCCGAGCGTCCTCATCGGCATGGCGTCGGTGAAGCGCACCACGAAGCGCAACGAGTCGCTCCGGGCCATCCTCGGCGCCCAGTTCCGCCGGGCCGTGCTGGCCTTCCCCGACGAGGACGTCATCATCGGGACCCGGTTCATCGACCCCTCGGGGTTCGACGCCTTCCGCTCGGTGCTCAAGCTCGACGACATCGTGCCCCGCCCCGACCACAAGGCGACGGGCGAGGAGCGGGCGTGGGGCCGGCGACTGGCCAAGCGCTTCGGCATCGATGGCGCGTACGAGGACCGCACCTTCATCGCCACCGGCAACGGTGCACCCCCGTGCGTCTTGGACCACGAGAGCCTCAAGCCCGAGGCCGTCGACCCGGAGATCACCGCCCTCTTCGCCGACGTCGACGCCGAGCGTGGCGACAGCCTCGTCGCCTTCGGCTGGGCCATGGCCGAGGACCTCGCCGCCCTGGCGTAGCCCGAGCCAGCGTCTGTGTGCGCTGAGCGACGGTTTCCGTCGCTCGACGCACACAGAGCTCGGCGCACGGTCCTGACGTGGAGCTCTCAGAGGTGCTGCGACGGCGGCGGATGGTGCGGGCGTTCCAGCCCGACCCGGTCGAGCCCGCCGCCCTGACCCGGATCCTGGACGCAGCCTCCCGCGCCCCGTCTGCCGGCTTCACCCAGGGCCTCGACCTGGTCGTGCTCGAGGGCTCGGCACAGACGAGCCGCTACTGGGACCTGACGCTGCCCGATCCGGACGCCCGCGCCCGGTTCCGCTGGCAGGGGCTGCTCGTGGCGCCGGTGCTCGTGATCCCTGTGGTCGATCCTGGCGCCTACGCCGCTCGCTACGGGGAGCCAGACAAGGCGGCGACGGACCTCGGCACCGTGGAGGCGTGGGGGGTCCCGTACTGGTGGGTGGACGGGGGAGCCGCGGTCGAGAACGTCCTGCTCGCAGCGGTCGCCGAAGGGCTGGGCGCGCTGCTCTTCGGCCTGTTCGACCATGAGCGGGCGGTGCTGGACGAGCTGGGCGTCCCCGAGGGCTGGCGAGCCATCGGCACGATCGCGCTCGGCCGCCCTGCTCCCGACGAGCCTGGGCGCTCGTCGGGCCGGGCCCGGCGCCCTCTTGACGAGCTCGTCCACCGCGGTCGCTGGTGACGTTCCCGCTCCTTCTGGACGCTCAGCCACCGGTCCGGTGGTCGAACGTCCAGAAAGCTGTGCTGCTCAGAGGCGGTCGGGGCGCCGGTCGTCGTCGACGGGGTGGGTGGCCGCGTCGTCCTCGAGGAGGGGACGCTCGACGGGAGGCATGTCCTCGGGCCTGAGGTCGTCGCGGTCTCGGATCCGGTCGCGCTCGGCGGTCGTGTCGTCGTCGCCGCTCACGGCATCGGCGATCCCGTGGCCTGCGCCGCCACCGACGACACCGCCGATGATGCCGCCGACCACGATGCCGGCGGGTCCGGCCACCGCAGCGCCGACGACGGCACCGATGGTCGCGCCGGCACCGGTGCCGGTGGTGGTGCCGATCGGGTGGTCGTCCTTCACGCCTGGCTCGCCGCCAGGGAGGAGGGGTGCGCTGTCGTTCTCGTCCTCCAGGCGGGCCTTGTCGATGCTCCGGTCGTCACCATGCTGCTCGCTCATCTGTGCCTCCATCGTCTCGGCTGGTGCTGCCGAGCGCTGTACCCGCCGCACCTCCGGCACACGCCGTGGCCGGGCGGTGACGTCAGGTGCCCGGCGGGCGCTCGGCGAGGAGATCCCAGTGCGTCGAGGCGGATCGTCGAAGCGCGTGGCGACCGGCGCCCGGGTGCTCGCCGTCGCCGGCGGACACCCGGGCGCTGCTGGTCAGGCGGCGAACTCGATCACGATCGGGCAGTTCGAGATGCCCGGCAGTGCTCGTGCTCCTCCGAGGCCCTCGTTGGGCGGACCCTCGCCTCCGCTCGTGAGGAGGCCTGCTTCGAAGAGGGCGGCGATGTCCTCGTGGTCCTCGAGCCGGACGCGCTGGCCGGATTCGATCGCCTCGTCGGTCCACACGACCGGGGTCACGTCCCAGATCGGCGTGTAGTCCTTCTCGCCGGGGATGACCTGGGTGACGTTCAGGGGGTCGCCCTCACCGGCGAGCGCAGAGTTGAGGCCCTGGCGCTGCTCGGCGCCATCTCCCTCGCGCGGTCCGTTGACGACGGGGATGATGGCGGCTCGGGCCGACGTCTTGGGGTCCAGCGTGGCGAGGCCGGGAGCGGCGTCCAGGTTCGGTGCCCACGTCGAGCCCTCGAGCGCAGCGACGAGCTCGACGGAGGCGTCCTGGTGCAGGTACTGCACCCGATTCCCCTCGTAGAAGCCGTCCAGCGTGTCGAGCGTCACCGTGCGGGCGTCGAAGTCGATGGAGCCGCCGTCGAGGATGGCGTCGTGCACGCCGGAGCCGTTCGCGACCTGGGTCGCGTTCAGCACCGTGCGACCGTCGGGGGTGACGAGGGGGCTGTAGTCTGCGTCGCCAACAGCACCTGCCTGGACGAACGTCGGCGGGAAGGGGTTCGGCTCCTCACCCGGGACGACGATCCGCTCGGGTGCGAAGTCGACCGTGCCCTCGAAGTGCAAGAGGCCATCGACCTCGGGGGCGGACTGGACGGCGGCGGTGCCCAGCGCGTTGCGCAGGCTCTTCGAGTGGTTGACCCCTCGCTGTTGCGCATCGCCGGGGTTGGAAGACTCGGTGACGACGTACCAGACGGTGGCTCCGTCGTGACGGCCCTCGTAGAGCGGGAGGGTGATGCTGCCGTTCTCGGTGTCGATGCCGATCGTGCTGTCGAGGAAGACCTCGTCTTCGGCGGCGGTCGCAGGTGCCCCGACCAACGGGATGACCAGCGTTGCGCCGAGGGCGAGCGCGAGCGCTCGTGTGGGTGTTCTCATGGTGCTCTCCAAGGCGGTGACGACGCTCGGTGTCGAGGTGTGATCCCCGCCGGGGAGCTGATCCCCAGACCTCGTCAGTGCCTGTTCCCACCGTGCCAACGACGCGCGTCGAACAGTCTTTCGTGGTGCTGAACGAACCCGAAACGTTCTCGTTCGCCGTGGTCAGACGACCACGCTGGGGAGCTGGGCGAGCAGGTCCTCGACGGTGGTGGCGGGCGACTTGCAGGCGTAGGCCTCGCAGACGTAGGCCCGGCCGTCGTCCTCTCTTCCCTCCCAGAGGGGAGATGCGGTCCGCTCACCCCACGCCAGCACGGCGCCGGGGAGCCAACGGCGCTGCACCGCCTCGACCAGGTCGGGGCGGTCACCGGTCACGACCACCTCGAGCAGCGGGTGGGCGAGCACGTCGGCGGCGGCGAGCAGGTTGGCGAAGGCCGTCGGGTGCTGGAGCGCAGGCCCGCCGAGACGGGCCACGATGCGCCGGGCGGCGGTGTCGAAGCGGGCCTCGCCGGTGAGGGCGGCGAGCCGAGCAAGGGCCACCGCCGCGTTGCTGTTGGCGGCAGGCGTGGCGTTGTCGAGCAGCTCCTGCTGGCGGGCCACGAGCGCCTCGGCGTCGTCGCCGGTCGTGTGGAGCCCACCGGTCTCCTCGTCCCAGAACAGGTCGAGCAGCGCGTGGGCAGCCTCGGTGGCCGCCTCGGTCCAGCGGGCTTCGCCGGTGAGCTCACCGAGGCGGGTGAAGGCGTCGACGACCGCTGCGTGGTCGGCTGCGTACGCCAGGTGGCGGGCGCCGGCCTCGGCCTGCCACGCACGCAGCCAGCGCCCGTCGTCGCGCCGGAGGTTGGCGAGGAGGAACTCGCCGCAGGCGATGGCGGCGTCGCCCCACGAGCGGTCGCCGGTGGCGGCGGCCGCCTCGGCGAGCGATGAGAGGAAGAGCGCGTTCCACTCGGTGAGGACCTTGTCGTCGAGGCCGGGGCGGACCCGGCGCTCCCGTGCCTCGAAGAGCGCAGCCCTGGCCCGCTCGATGGCGTGCGGTCGGGCGATGTCGCCCCGTACCGGACGGTGGAGGATGTTGGCGCCCTCGAAGTTCCCGTTGGGGCTGACGCCGTACCACCCGATCGCGCCCTCGGCGGCCTCGGTGTCGTCACCGAGGACGTCGCGGATCTCGCTCGCCTTCCAGACGTAGAAGCGACCCTCCTCGCCCTCGGAGTCGGCGTCCTCGGCGGAGAACAGCCCACCGTCGGGGTGGCGGAGGTCCCGCAGCACGTAGCCGATGACCTCGTCGACGACCTGGCGGTGCCGGTCCGCCCCGGTCAGCTGCCACGCGTGGAGGTAGGCGCGCAGGAGCAGCGCCTGGTCGTAGAGCATCTTCTCGAAGTGGGGGACCATCCAGAACGCGTCGACCGAGTAGCGGGCGAACCCACCGCCGAGGTGGTCGTAGATCCCGCCCGAGGCCATGGCGTCGAGTGAGGTCGTGGCCATCCTGAGCGGGTCGGCGTCGTCGCCCCCGAGACCTCGGGCGTGGGCGCGCAGCAAGAGGTCGAGCGTCATCGCCTGGGGGAACTTCGGCGCCTTGCCGAAGCCGCCCCACTCGCCGTCGTACTGCTCGGCGACCGATCCGGGGAGCGACGCCAGCGCAGCGCGATCGGGCAGATCGCCGTCCCGACCGGTCAGCGCCGGCCGCTGCAGGGCCTCGGTGATCTCCTCCGCCTGGCCGAGGATGTCGTCGCGCCGCTCGCGCCACGACTCGTCCACGGCCCGGCACAGGTCGGTGAACGCCGGGAGGCCGTGTCGGGCCTGCGGGGGGAAGTAGGTGCCGCCGAAGAACGGCCGACCGTCGGGGGCGAGGAACACCGTCATCGGCCAGCCCCCGTGCCCCGTGAGGCTCTGGACCGCCTCCATGTAGACAGCGTCGACGTCGGGCCGTTCCTCTCGGTCGACCTTCACGTTCACGAACCGCTCGTTCATGACCGCCGCGGTCGCCTCGTCCTCGAAGCTCTCGTGCGCCATGACGTGGCACCAGTGGCAGGCCGAGTAACCGACGGAGAGCAGGATCGGCACGTCGCGCTCCCGCGCCTCGGCGAACGCCTCCTCGCCCCACGGGAACCAGTGCACCGGGTTGTCGGCGTGCTGGCGTAGGTACGGGCTGGCCTCACGGCCGAGTCGGTTGCTGCCTGCCATGCGGCAACGGTACCGACGGCGCCAGGGCGCCGGCCCTGCCTGCAGCCCTGGATCGCCGACCGCCATGCGGAGGGCACGCGTCCTGCGACCGCCGGGCGTAGGTTGTCGCTCGGCGACGGCGGCGGCCGAACGGTCTCGCGGCGCCCACCCGATCACGACCCGAGGAGCCCCCATGGCAGCGATCGACCCGGTGTGCGGCATGAGCGTCGAGGAGGCTGACGCACCTGCGCAGCTCGACCACGGTGGGACGACGTACTTCTTCTGCAGCAGCGACTGCAAGGAGGAGTTCGCAGCCAACCCCGGCGACTACGAGAGCTGACGTGGCCCCCTTCGGCGCCGCCCTGGTCGTGGCGCTCGCCACAGGGGTGGCGTTCGTCGTCGGACGGTGGGTGCACGTCGAGCTCGACCCGGCGCGGCTCGTGGCTGCCGAGCGTGAGCCCTTCCTGGGGGGCGGCAGCTCCGAAGCGCACGCCTGGAGCCGGTTCCACGTCCGCTACTACGCGATGGCCCTGCTCTTCCTCGCCTTCGACATGGAGATGGTCTTCATGTACCCGTGGGCGGTGGTCTTCGTCGAGGAGGGCCTCGTCGCCCTCGTCGAGATGCTGATGTTCATCGTGATCCTGCTCCTCGGGATCCTCTACGCGTGGCGTGAGCGGGCGCTCGAGTGGGCCTGATCGCACGGCTCGCCGCACGAGCCGACATCCCGGTCTTCCCCTTCGTCGGTGCCGGGGGCCGAGCGGGTGCCCGCGCCCTCGGTCTCCTCGACGGGGTCCGGGTGGTCGACCACCCCCGGGCGGCCACGCTGCTGGTCGTCACCGGCCGACCGACCCGGGCGCTGCTGCCCCCGCTCCTGGCGCTGCACGACCAGCTCCCCGCGCCGAGGGCCACCGTCTGGTGGCAGCACGGCACGAGCGGAGCCGACCTCCTGGCCGCCGTCGGCCCCGTGGTCGTGAGCCCCTCGGGTGACGGCGCGTCCCTGCGGAGGGTGTTCTCGGACCTGCTGTCGGGGGCCCGGCCCTCGGAGCCCGCTGCGCTCCCCGACATCGAGACGGCGTGGCGGGGGGTCGGCCCCTACGGCCAGGGTGGGACGGGCATGACCGGCGGCAACCCGTACGGGCGCCCGCTGCCAGCTCGGGCGCCGGACCCCGATGGCCTCGAGCTCGATCAGCTCCAGCTCCGGGTCGGTCCGGCCTTCCCCCCGCTGCCGGCCGGCCTGGTGCTCCACCTCGGCGTGCAGGGCGACGTGCTCCGCACGGTGGCCGTCGGCGCGAACCCGTTCACGTGCTGGCCCGGCGACGAGGTGCTCGGCCCGTTCGACGCCCAGCCGTTCCACGATGCGCTCGAGGACCCCGCGCCGGTGGCCGCCATCGAGCTCGCGAGAGCTCGCCACCACCTCCACTGGGTCGCAGGCGTGCTGGGGCTGCACGGGCTGGGGGCCCGGGGTCGCGCTGTCGCTGGTCTGGCAGAGCGGCTCGACGTCGGCTCGGGACCGGCGACGGGCGCCCTCGCCCGCCGTCTGCTCCGGAGTCGGTCGTTGCGCTCGACGATGGAGGGCATCGCCGTACTGTCCGGCGGCGACGCTCGATCGGTCGGCGGCCCCGTGGCGCGCGCCGCCGGCGCCGCCATGGACGCACGCGCCGACGACGCGGGCTACGAGGGCCTCGGGTTCGAGCCGGTCGTCCGCCAGACAGGTGATGCCTGGGCCCGCTTCGGCCAGCGGCTCCTCGAAGCCGACCAGGCGGTGGCGCTCGCCCAGCGCTGCGGGGACCGTGTGCGCCGGCCCGGCCCGCCCCTCGAGGGCCCGCGAGGCCCCCTCGCTCCGGGCGGTGCAGGGCGCATGACCTCGGCGTGGCTTGCCGACGTGCTGCCCGGCCTGCTCGCCGACGCCGAGTGGGGCGATGCGATGACGGCGGTGGTCAGCCTCGACCTCGACCTCGAGGAGGTCGCAGCGGCGGACGAGATGGCGGCGACGTCCCGGTGAGCTGGTCGTCGCCCCTCCCGGCGGTGGGCCTCGTCGGCTTCGTCCTCGTCGTCGGCAGCTACGCGGTCGCCGTCGTCGACCGGGCGCTCGGGCGGGTCGCGGCGGGCACGGGTGCGGGCGTCGTGCGGACCGTCGCGGGGCCGGCGAGGGACGGGGCGCTGCTCGTGCTCACGCGACGGTCGACGACGCAACGGCCCGACGTCGAGGCCTGGGTGCTGGCACCGGCGATCGTCGCCGCCATGGCCGGGGTCGCCGTCGCCGCCGTCCCGCTCGCCGAGGGGGTCGCCGTCGCCGACGTCGACGACGGCATCGTCCTGATCGGCGCGGCGTTCGCCCTCGTCATGGTCGGCGTCTACCTCCACGGGTGGTCGGCGAACTCTCCGATGCCCCTCCTCGGCGGGTACCGGTTCGTCGCCCTCGCGCTGTCCTACGAGATGCCCCTCGCCCTCGTCCTCATCGCAGCCGCCCTCCCCGCCGAGTCGCTCTCGGTCGGCGCGATCGTCGCCTCGCAGCACGACCTGTGGAACGTGGTCCGCCAGCCGCTCGGTCTGCCACTGTTCCTCATCGTCGGCACCGGTCTGGCGTGGTGGGGGCCGTTGAACATGGCCGACGGGCGCGACCTCGCCGGGGGGACCGCGGTCGAGGCGTCGGGACCGGCCCGGCTGGCGTGGGAGGTCGCGAGACGGAGCGTCGTGGTCGCCGTGGCGGTCGTGGCCGCGGCGGTGTTCCTCGGCGGCTGGCAAGGACCGCTGCTGCCGGGCTGGCTGTGGATGGCGGTCAAGACGCTCGTCGTCATCATCGTCATCACCGGTGCTGGCCACCGGGTCGCGAGGGTGCGCCTCGAGCACTTCGTCGTGGTCGCCTGGGCGTTGCTGATCCCGCTCTCCCTGGTCGACGTCTTCGTGTCGGGGGCGTTGGCGCTGTGAGCGGCGACACCCTGGCCGACGTGGCGTTCTGGGTCTTCGGGGTGGGGAGCGTGGTCGCTGCCTGGCTCGTGTTCCGCACCGACTCGATGGTGCGCGCCGCCTACTGGTTGCTGGCGTCGTTCGCCGGTGTCGGCCTCATCATGGTCCTGCTCGAGGCGAGGTTCCTCGGCCTGGTGCTCATCCTGATGATGGCGGGTGAGATGACCATCATGGCCGTGTTCATGGTCATGTTCATGATGAACCCGGCTGGGCTGAACCCGATGACGATGGTGCACCAGCACCGCACGGCGAAGATCGCAGGTGTCGTGTCCTTCGTCGGTCTCGCCTACGTGGGCCTCGTCGCCGAGTTCCCCGACCGGCCCGTCGACGGGGGCGAGGGTGCGACGGCCGCGCTCGGGCGTGAGCTGCTCGGCGACTCGATGCTCCTGTTCGAGACCGCAGGCGTGACGCTGCTCGCCACGATGATCGGCGCCATCGCCATCTCGTCGAAGAAGGGTCGCTACGGCGACGGCGAGCTCGGGTCGGCCCCGCCGCCCCTCGAGCCCGACGCCCCCGGTCCGGGGCCTGCACCCACCCCGCCCGAGGTGGCTCCCGCCGAGGGGGAGCTGCTGGCCAGCTCGGAGGCGAAGGCCGCCGGCGACGGCGACCACGCCGATCACGTCGAGCGGGCCGAGGCCCGCCCGTGAGCCTCGAGGGCCTGCTCGTCATCGCAGCGGCGCTGTTCGGGATCGGTGTCTACGGAGCCCTGTCGCAGCAGACGTTCGTCATGATCATGATGGGCATCGAGCTCATGCTCAACGCGGCGATGCTGGCCGCAGTTGCCATGTGGTCCCTCACGACGGGCGGGGCGCCCAAGGGTCAGCTCCTCACCGTCATGATCATGACGGTCATGGCCGTCGAGGCTGCCATCGGCTTCGCGCTCGTCATCGGGATCTACCGGATCCGCAAGGCCGACATGACCGAGAAGCTCAAAAGGCTGCGGGGCTGACCGGTGGCGTGGCTCCTCCTCCTCGTCCCCTCGGCCGCCGCTGCGGCCGTCCTCCTCTGCCGCAGGCTTCGCGGGTCCCTGCTCGCCGTGTCGACCGCCGGGGGGACCGCCTCGCTCGTGGTCGCCGGGTGGACGGCGGTCGTCGAGCCGACGGCGACGTGGCGGTGGAGCGAGGCGCTCGAGCTCGGCGTCGCCGTCGAAGGGCTGGCCCGGGTCCTCGTGGTGCTCGTCCCTGCCGTCGCCCTCCCGGTCACGGTGTTCGCCGCGTCGAGCATGCGCGACGACGACGGGCTGGCCCGCCTGCTCGCCCTCCTCCACGCCTTCGTCGGGGCGATGCTGCTCCTCGTCGTCGCCGGCGACCTGCTCACCCTGCTCGTCGGCTGGGAGCTCGTCGCCGCCCTCTCCTGGTGGCTGATCGCCCACGAGTGGCGCGACGAGGACCGCCCCAGGCGAGCCACCCACGCCTTCCTCACCACCAGGGTCGGAGGGCTCGGCCTCGTCGCCGCTGCGGCGGTGGCCGTCGGCGCCGCCGGATCCGGTTCCTACGAGGCCCTCCCGTCGCTCGACGGGTGGGAGGCGCAGGTGGTGGCCGGTGGGCTCCTCGTGGCCGCGGCGTCGAAGTCCGCCCAGCTCCCGTTCTCCCCGTGGTTGTTCTCGGCCATGGCGGGGCCGTCCCCCGTGAGCGCGCTGCTGCACTCGGCCACGATGGTCGCCGCCGGCGCCTACGCGCTGGCGCGCACCGTCCCGCTGCTCCCCGGTGCGGCGTGGCTCCCCGGTGCTGTCATCGGCGTCGGCCTGGCCACGGCGATCGCCGGGGGACTGGTGGCGGTCGTCCAGACGGACGTGAAGCGTGCGCTCGCCGCCTCGACCTCGGCGCAGTACGGCCTGGTCTTCGTGGCCGTCGGCGCCGGCTCCGTCGCCGCCGCCGGCGCCCACCTCGTCACCCACGCTGCGTTCAAGGCCCTGCTGTTCCTCGGCGCCGGTGCGGTGCTCCACGCCACCGGCACCCTCGACCTCGGGACCGTGCGGCGCACCCGGTCGCTGCGGGTCACCGCCATCACCTTCACGCTCGGCGCGCTCGCCCTCGCCGCCGTCCCCCCACTCGGGGGTGCCCGCTCCAAGGAGCTGATCCTGGCGTCGGCCGCGCACGACGGCGCCGTGCTCGCCGCCGGGGTGGTCGTCGCCGGCTTCCTCAGCGCGCTGTACGCCGGGCGGCTGACGATGCTCGCCTTCGGTGGTCCTGCCGGGCCGGACGCCGGACCGGGTACCCCTCGGGCGGTCGAGCACGGCGCCCTGCTGGTGCTCGCCGCCGCCACCGTCGCCCTCGGGGCGCTGTGGCTGCCGGGCGCCGACGACCTCGTCGAGTCCGCCACCGGCGGGGTCCTCGACGCCAGCGAGGCCTGGGAGCTGCCCGCCTCGCTGGCGGCCATCGCCGTCGCCGGGGCTGCCGTCGTCCTCCTGCACCGGTCCGGGAGGCTGCTCACCCTCGGCCTCCCGGATCGGGTCCGGGCACCCGTCACGGTGTGGTTCGGCCTGTCTGCGCTGTCGGCGTGGCTGGTGGTCGACCCGGTGCTCGCGCTCGCGCGGGGGCTCTCGTCGTTCGACGACCGGGTCGTGGACGCAGGCGTCCGCGCCGCCGCCCGCGTCCCGCCTGCGCTGGCGCGGACCCTGACGTGGTGGGGGGAGCGCACCGTCGACGGGACCGTCCACGCGGTGGCCGGCGGCGCGCTCCGGACGGCGACGGGGTCGAGGCGCTTCGACGACGTGGGCGTCGACGGTGCCGTGCGCGCCGTCGCCGGGGCCACCATGCAGGTGGCGACCGGCTCACGTCGGGTCGATGAGGACGGCGTCGACCGTGCCGTCGAGGAGCTGGCCAGGGGCACCGGTGTCGCCGGCACCCGAACCCGTGGGCTGCAGACCGGCTTGGCCCACCACTACTACGTCATCGCCGGCGTCGGCCTCGCCGCCATCGTCGTCGTCACCGCCATCGGGAGGTAGTCCTTGCTGTCCGTCGCCATCTTCCTCCCCTTGCTCGGGGCGATCGCCCTGCTCCTCGTCAAGGGGTTCACCGAGCGCACCGCCCGGCTGTTCGCCATCGGTGCATCGGTCGTGCCGCTCGTCGTCATGGTCGTCGCCTGGGTGCGCTACGACGGGGGAGCGGGCTTCGACCTCGTCGAGTCGGTGCCGTGGATCCCCACGCTCGGGGTCGGCTACAAGGTCGGCGTCGACGGGGTCTCGCTCCCGCTGGCGGCGATGACCGCGCTGCTGTTCCTCGTGTGCGTCGCCTATCCGGTGGATCTCCGAGGCAAGCCCCGCCACTACTTCGCTGCGTTCCTGTTCCTCGAGGCCGCCTCCCTCGGGGTGTTCCTCGCCCTCGACCTGTTCCTCTTCTACGTCTTCTTCGACATCAGCCTGGTCGGCATGTACTTCCTCATCGCCGTGTGGGGCCACGGCGACTCGCAGCGCTCGGCGCTCAAGTTCTTCCTCTACACCCTCGCCGGCTCGCTCGTGATGCTGCTCGCCATCCTCGGGCTCTACCTGGCGTCGGATCCGCGCACGTTCGACATGGCCGAGCTGATCCGCCAGCAGCCCCTCAACGGCGACGGCCTGCGGTCCGGTCTGGTCTTCCTCGCCTTCGTGGTCGGCTTCGGGGTGAAGACGCCGATCGTGCCGTTCCACACGTGGCTCCCACCGGCCCACGTCGACGCCCCGGGGCCGGCGTCGACGGTCCTCGCCGGCGTGCTGCTCAAGATGGGGACCTACGGCTTCGTCCGCATCCTGCTCTCGATGATGCCGGAGACGTTCCAGCGCTTCGCTCTGCCCGTCGCCATCGTCGGGGTCGTCAGCATCGTCTACGGGGCGCTCGTCGCCCTCGGCCAGTCGAACATCAAGCGGATGATCGCTTACTCGAGCGTGAACCACATGGGCTACGTGATCCTCGGCGTCGCCGCCGCCGCCGCCGGCATGGGCAGCGACGAGGACGGCGCCCGCCTCGCCCTCAGCGGTGCCACCCTCGAGATGGTTGCCCACGGCCTCATCACCGGCGCCCTGTTCCTCCTCGCCGGCTCGATCTGGTCCCGGGCCGAGACCTACGAGGTGGACGAGCTCGGGGGTCTCGCCGGGCGTGCGCCGGCCATGACGGGCGCGATCGGCCTCGCCGCGTTCGCGAGCCTCGGGCTCCCCGGACTCGCCGGCTTCGTGGCCGAGTTCCAGATCTTCGCCGGCACGTTCGCCATCTACCCGGTCCTCGCCGGCATCGCCCTCCTCGGCATCGTCATCACCGCTGCGCTGTTCCTCCGCATGCTCCAGAAGGCCTTCCTCGGCTACCTGCCCGACCGGTGGCTCGCCTGGCCCGACCTCACGAGGACCGAGGTGGTCGCCCTCGCTCCCGTCCTCGCCCTCGTGGTCGTGATCGGCGTCGCCCCCTCCTGGGTGCTCGATGTCATCGACACCACGGCGAGCACCCTCGTGAACGGCCCCTGATGGGCGGCATGGGCGGCATGGACATGCCGCTGGGGTCGGTCGGGCCGGAGATCTTCCTGATCATCGGCGCCGTCGTCACCCTCCTCTACGCGCTCTTCGCCCCGCGCCGCGCCCAGGCCGGCGCTGCGGTCCTCGCGCTGCTCACCCTCGCCGTCACCGCCGCCGGCTCCGCGGTCATGCTCCAGGGCGCCCAGGAGCTGACGTTCTACGACACCTACGCAGCCGACGACGTCGCGGTGTGGGCGAAGCTGATCATCCTCGTCGTCGGGGCGGTCACCATCGGGCTCTCGGTGGAGTGGTTCGCCACCGACCCCCGCCACGGGGAGTACTACGCCCTGCTCCTCCTCTCGGTGCTCGGCGCGATCGTCCTCGCCGGCGCCGCCGACCTCATGGGGATCATCCTCGGGCTGCTGCTCTCCTCTGCGACCGGCTACGTCCTGGCCGCCTTCCACCGGACGAGCGCGAGGTCGGGGGAGGCGGCCATCAAGTACTACCTGCTCGGCGCGCTCACCAACGGTGCCCTCGTGTACGGCGCCGTCCTGCTCTTCGGGCTCGGGGCCACCACCACCCTCGTCGGCCTCACCGGGGCGCTCCCCGGCGCCGACACCACCGCCCTCGTGGCCGGCACGGCGCTGATGGTCCTCGGCCTCGCCTTCAAGCTCGGCGCCGTGCCGGCCCACGCCTGGGTGCCAGACGTGGCCGACGGCGCACCGGCCCCCGTCGCCGCGTTCCTCACCGTCGCCCCCAAGGTCGGCGCGCTCATCGCCATCAGCAGGCTCGTCCTCGCCCTGCCCGAGGACCAGGTCGGCTGGCGCCTCCTCATCGCCGTGCTCGCCGCCGCGACCATGACGCTCGGGAACCTCGCCGCGCTCTGGCAGGACGACGTGCGCCGCCTGCTCGGCTGGTCCGCCGTCTCCCAGTCCGGCTACGGGCTCATGGCCGTCGTCGCACTCGGGCGCTCCGACCTCGCCATCCCGTCGATGCTGTTCTTCCTCGTCGCCTACGCGGTGGCGAACCTCGCTGCCTTCGGCGTCGTCATCGAGCTGCGCGGCCGGGCCGACCGGAACACCTACGCCGGCCTCGCCACCGCCCAGCCGCTCCTGGCGCTGGCGCTCGTCATCTCGTTCCTCTCCCTCGTCGGCGTTCCGCCGCTCGCCGGCTTCACGGCGAAGCTGGCGCTGTTCGGCGCAGCGATCGATGCCGGCTACACCTGGCTCGCCGTCCTCGCCGTCGTGAACACGGTGGTGTCGCTGGCCTACTACCTGCGCGTGGTCGCACCCGCCTACTTCTCGCCCCTCGCCGCGCCGGTGCCGGTGCTCGGCACCTGGGCGAAGGGCGTCACGCTGGCGTGCGCCGCCGCCGTCGTCCTCCTCGGCCTCCTCGCTGGACCGCTCCTCGAGAGCTTCGACGTGAGCGAGCTCCGCCCGGGTTGACCGTGCGTCGCCGGCCACCCGATCGCGCCAGCCAGGAAGCACAGGGCGGCGATGAGGGCGACGAGCGTCAGCCCGGTCGGCGGGCGCAAGCGTGGTCCTCCACCCGGGGTGGCTGGCCCAGCGGTCCCGCCGTCGGACGGTCCGGTGCCGTGCTCGAGGGTCGCTGCAACCGGGACATCCTGCCCGTCGATCGACCCGTCACCAGGTCACCTCGTCGCAGCCCGTCTGGGTGGGGTAGGGAGACTGTGTGAAGGACGTGCACCTGCAGAACCTGGTCGACGCCGTCGCCGGGTCAGACGGTGCAGCGAAGCGTTGACCGTCTCTCCCGCCACCAGCGAACCGGTGACTGAGTCCATGACCGGGTCTGACGTCCCCAGCCGCCGTGTCCTCGTGGTCGTGTGGCTCCTCGCCGTGTTCGCCATGGGCGCCGTGCTCCTCGTCTCCCGGGCCACCCGGTCGGCTGGAGACGACGTGGACCCGGCACGCCAGCGGCCCGGCATCCTCGACCTCGGCCCGTTGCCCGTCGCTGCGCCGACCCTTGCCGCCGGCGTGCCGGCGCCGGGAGGGCCGACAGTCGTCTTCTTCGCCGGGTCACAGGCACCTGCGCTGTGCGCCGAGCTCGACGATGTCGGACTCGACGGCGTCGCCGTCGTCGTCGTGACCACCGACGGCAGTGCCTGCGGCCCAGACGTGGTGGTCCTGGAGACCTCGGGCCGTGAGGCGGCCGACGCGTACGGTCTTCCTCCCCGGCGCGACGGTGGCGACCCTGTCGGCTACGCCATCGTCGACGAGGAGGGTCAGATCCGATACCGCACGCTCGACCCGGCCGTCGTCGGGCTCCTCGACGAGGTCGTCACGATGGTCGGCGCGCTGTGAGCGCCCGCCGTCCCGCCGGCGCCCTCCGCACCTGCCTCTGGTGTGCGGCCGTCGTCGTCGTCGAGCTCCTGCTCTACGCGTCGTACCGATCCCACGACGCTCGGTTCCACTGGCTGACGCACTTCCTGGTCGGAGCGTTTACGGCGCTGGTCGCCATGGCCGCGTGGGTCTGGTTCCGGCGCCGGCCGGCGCCGTACCCCCTCGTGTGGGTCGTCGCTGCCCACCTCTTCGCCATGGTCCCCGACTTCCTCTTCCAGGCGGGGGTCGCCCACGAGTGGTGGATGGACCTGTTCCTCCTCCACATCAGGAGCCACTTCGTGCCTGGGCGCAACCTCGCCTGGCTCGTGCTCTTCGGGCTCGCCCTCACCGCCCACCTCGTCGTCGTCGACCGACGGGCACGACCGGCCGGCAGCGCCCCTCTGGTGCCGACATGAGGCGCCGGACGATGCTCGGCATCGCTGCTCTCGGGGGCGCTGCGGTCGGTGCCGGTGCGCTGGCGCTCCGTCGCGGCCGGGCGCGTGGCGACGGGCCGGACTGGACGAGGCCAGGTGGGCGTCTGCTCGATGGCGGGGACGGCCTGGCGACTCGCGTCGTCGGCTCCGGCGCCCCACAGCTCGTCTTGCTGCACGGCCTGTTCAACTCGGGCCTGTACTGGGGGGCCCGCTACGACGAG
>JBBSLC010000048.1:0-19575 GCA_038255685.1 Acidimicrobiales bacterium
CTGCAGCAGCGAGGTCCGCAGCGCACCGACGGCCTGGGGCAGGAACAGCACGACGTAGGCGAAGACGAGGAGCGTGCGGGTCTGGTACACCGCCGGCACGATCCGGGCGCCGAAGAAGACGAGGGACAGGGCGACCACGACGCCAGGGAGGGCGTAGCCGATGTAGGTCGCCCGCTCGACGAGCGATGCCAGGATCCCGGGCCGCCGCACGCTGAGCACGGCGACGGGCCACGCAGCAGCGAGCGAGACGATCGCGCCGAGCGCCGACGCCTGCAGGCTGTTGCCGATCAGCGTGGTGGTCAGCCGCAGCGGCTCGCCGGCGGACATGCCGCGGACGAGCCAATAGGTGATGATCCCGACCGGCACGAGGAGCGCGACCGTCACGAGCAGGCCGCACGATGCGAACGCGACCCAGCGCCACCGCCCGAGCGGCACGACCGTGGTGGCTCGCGCCCCTCCGGCGTGGAGGCGGTGGTAGGCGGCGCTGCCGCGCGTCCGCAGCTCGGCGGTGAGGATCGTGAGCGTGAGGACGGTGAGGACCAGGCCGAGCACCGCTGCCGCCGAGCGGTCGAGCGAGCCCCGGTACTGGGTGTAGATGACCCGGGTGAACGAGTCGAAGCGCAGCAGTGACACCGCCCCGAAGTCCGACAGGGCGTAGAGGGCGACGAGCAGGGACCCTGCGGCGATCGACGGCCGCAGCTGGGGCAGCGTGATGCGCCGGAACGTCGTGGCCCGACCCCGACCGAGGGAGCGGCTCGCCTCCTCCATGCTCGGGTCGAGCCGTCTCAGCGCGGCTCGGACGGTGAGCAGGACGTAGGGGTAGCTGAAGAGCGTGAGCACGAGGAACGCGCCGGGGAAGCCGTAGAGCGACGGCAGTCGCTCCACGCCGAGGGGCGCGAGCCAGCCCTGGACGATCCCCCGCGGACCGAGGGCTGCCACGAACGCGTAGCCCCCGACGTAGGTCGGGATGGCGAGCGGGAGGGAGGTGAGCACGACCCAGGCGCGCCGACCTGGGAGGTCCGTGCGGACGGTGAGCCAGGCCACGGGCACGGCGATGGCGACGGAGGCGACCGTCACCGCCAGGGCGAGCACGCTCGTGCGCACGAGCAGCTGCAGCGTCCTCGCCTCCGTGGCGATGTCGACCATGCGGGCGACGCCCGCATCGGAGCCGCGGAGGACGAGGTATCCGGCGGGGACGAGGCTCACGAGCCCGACGAGGACCCCGGCGGCGACGAGCGCACCCGTCGCCGCCGTCGCCGGCCGGCGGGCGACGCTCACCCTGGCGTCGTCATCTGCCTAGAGGATCCCGAGCTCGGTGAGCAGGGCCAGCGTGCCCTCGAGGTCATCGAGCTCGTTCAGGTCGATGTCCGGCTGGCTGAGGGAGTCGAGCCCGGGGATGTCGGCGTCGACCTCGACCCCGTCGACGAGGGGGATCTCGTAGGTCTCGGTTGCGAAGTACGACTGCGCCTCCTCGGAGAGGAGGTACTCGACGAAGCGCTCGGCTGCCTCCATCTCGTCGGTCGTCCCCACGATCGCCACGCCGGCGACGTTCACGAGGGCACCGGGGTCGCCATCGTCGTAGTAGTGGTTCGCCACCTGGCTCATGTCGGCGCCATCGGCCTCGAGGGCGAAGCGGTAGTAGTGGTTCACGAAGCCGGCGTCGACCTCACCGGCAGCGACCGCCTCGACGATCGGGGTGTTGCCGTCGAAGACGACCGGGTCGTTGGCCAGTACGCCGTCGAGCCACTCGCGGGCGCCGTCCTCACCCTCCAGCACCCGCAAGGCGGTCACGAACGCCTGGAACGAGCCGTTGGTGGGTGCCCAACCGAGGCGGCCCTCCCACTCGGGGTCGGTGAAGTCGAGGATCGACTCGGGCAGCTCGTCCTCCGAGACCGCCTCGGTGTTGTAGGCGACGACCCTCGCCCGACCCGAAGTTCCGACCCACAGGTCGTCGACCGAGCGGAACTGCTCGCCCACCACGCCGATCACGTCGGCGTCGAGCGGTGCCAGCAAGCCCTCGGCCGACAGGGCGCCGAGGGCGCCGGCGTCCTGGCCGTAGTACACGTCGGCCGGCGAGTTGTCGCCCTCCTCGATGATCTGGCCGGCCATCTCCGCGGTGTCGCCGTAGCGGACCGCGACGGTGATGCCGGTCTCCTCCTCGAACTGCTCGAGCAGCGGACCGACGAGCTCCTCGCTGCGCCCGGAGTAGACGGTGAGGGTGGCGTCCTCGGCATCGCCTCCGCCGCTCGTCTCTGCGGTGGTGTCACCGGAACCGCACGCAGCGGCGAGGAGGGCGACCAGGACGGACAGGACGAGCAACCGGCGACGCATCAGGGCTCCAGATCAGTTGACGTTAGGGACCCCTAACATAGAGAGGTGTCGGGCCCCGTCCAAATCGGGGCGCTGGCCTTCCTCAGCCCGTGACGGCGTCGACCGGGGCGTCGGCCAGCACCAGGATCCGAGCGCTGGCGAACGTGCCGATCCCCACGTGGCGGTCGTCGATCGAGACGGTGATCGTCCCGTCGGGCGAGGCTGCGGTGACGACGCCACGCGTGCCGGGGAGGACCGAGGCCGCCTCGAGGAAGTCGAGCAAGCCCTCGGTGAACTCGAGCTCCTCGGGGATGCGGGTGACCTCGAAGGAGGCGCCGACGGGGACCTCGGCGAGCACCACCGTGTCCGGCACCTCGTAGCCCGAGCCAGGGATCGGGTTGCCGTGGGGACAGGTCGTCGGGTCGCCGAGGAGGCGGTTCATCGCCGCCTCGACCGGGTCGGTGAGCACGTGCTCCCAACGGCCGGCCTCGGTGTGCGCCTCGGCCCAGCTCAACCCGAGCACGTCGGTCAAGAAGCGCTCGGCGAGGCGGTGCCGGCGCACGACCCGCTCCGCCAGCCGACCGCCGGCCGCGGTGAGGCGGATACCGCCGTCGAGCGACACGAGGCCCTCGGCCGCCATCCGCTTGATCATCTCCGAGACCGCCGGGCGAGAGACGCCGAGGCGGTCGGCGATGCGGGCCTGGATGACCGAGAGGTCGTCCTCCTTGAGCTCGAAGATCGCCTCGCAGTACTCCTCGAACGCTGAGTGGTCGGCCATGGCCGAAGGCTACCGGCCGGTTCGTGGTACCGAGAGGGCCTTCGGTACCGTCCGGACATGACCCGCATCGCTCGTCTCACGGCACTGACCGCCGCCCTCCTGGCGCTCTCGGCGTGCGGTGCCAGCGACGATCCCGGCTCGTCCAGCGCTCCCGACGGGCCAGTCTCGGAGATCACGATCACGAGCCCCGACCTCTCCTTCGACATCGAGGCGTTCGAGGTGGCGGTCGGCGAACCCGTCACCATCACCTACGAGAACGCCCAGGACGGCGTGGCCCACAACATCCGGGTCGACACCGGCGGCGAGGACGAGCCCGTGACCGAGGTCGAGAGGGGTGTCGCCACGCAGGAGCTGACCTTCACGTTGGACGAGCCGGGCGAGGTGGCGTACCTGTGCGATGTGCACCCGCAGATGCGTGGGACGATCACCGCGAGCGAGCCCGGGTGAACCCGGGGCGCTGGCGGGGTAGGGGGCGACCATGGATGTTCCCGCCAGCAACCGTGCCCCTGCGTCCCAGGTGAACCCGAACGACATCGTCGCGACGTACGCCGACGTCGAGTCCGCCCGAGCGGCGATCACCATCCTCGAGCGCCACGGCGTCGAAGGCGGCGCCATCAGCCTCGACGTCCCCGGAGCCGAGCACCAGCCCCTCAGCAACGAGGCGCAGCGGGACGCAGACATGGAGGCGACCGGCAAGGTCGGTCGGCGAGCCGGCGTCGGGCTGGTCGGGGGGGCCCTCATCGGTGCGATCCTCGGCGCTGCGCTGGGAGCGGCGGCAAGCGCAGTGTTCGACCTCTACACCCCGATGGCGATGGCACTCGCCGGGGCCCTCGGCGGAGGGATGTTCGGTGCCTTTGCCGGCGTCTTCTACGGCGGTGCGAGCGGGTTGCCCGTGAGCGAGGCGTGGGGCGACAGCTACAACGCAGAGAGCTCGGATCAGACCGGTGCGCCCAGGCTCTCCGTTCGGTCGGTCGAACCCGACAAGCTCGACGAGGTCGTCCAGGCGCTCCGCGGCACAGGTGCCATCAGCCTCCAGCGAGCGGACGACCAGGGCCGCCTCGCCGACGCCTGACCGGCCTGGAGGACCGAAGCCGCCGGTAGCGTCAGATCGTGGTCCTCGAGCGGTTCACCCCCGCGACCCGTGCGTGGTTCACCACCTCGTTTCCAGCGCCCACACCCGCGCAGGAGCAGGGCTGGCCTGCCATCGCGGCTGGGGACCACACGCTGATCCTCGCGCCGACGGGGTCCGGCAAGACCCTCACCGCGTTCCTGTGGGGCCTCGACCAGCTGGCGGGCGAGGCGGTGCCCGAGGACCGCGACCTGCGCACGCGCCTGCTGTACATCTCGCCGCTCCGGGCCCTCGCCGTCGACGTCGAGCGCAACCTGGCTGCGCCGCTCGCCGGGATCGGCCTCGCCGCCGAGCGGCTCGGCCTCGACGTCACGCTCCCGACCGTCGGCGTGCGCAGCGGCGACACGGCCGCCGATGAGCGCCGCCGACTCGTGCGCCACCCGCCCGACGTCCTCATCACCACGCCCGAGTCGCTGTTCCTGATGCTGACGTCACAAGCCCGCACGACGCTCTCGGGCGTCCGCTGGGTGATCATCGACGAGATCCACGCGCTCGCTGCGACCAAGCGCGGCTCCCACCTCGCCCTCTCCCTCGAGCGGCTCGAGCACCTCGTCCTCGCCGGCGACCGTCCCGCGCCGCAGCGCATCGGGCTGTCGGCGACCCAGCGGCCGCTCGAGGAGATCGCCCGCTTCCTCGGCGGCACCACGGGTGGCGGCGTGGGGCGCCCCGTCACCATCGTCGACGCCGGTCAGCGCAAGCCCATGGAGATCGAGGTCGTCGTCCCCGTGGCCGACATGAGCCGGCTCGGGGAGATCCTCGACGAGCCGGCGAGCGGCCCGGCGACGAACGGTCCCGCCCGGTCCAGCATCTGGCCGTCGGTCCACCCCAAGCTGCTCGAGCTCATCCGAGCGCACCGCTCGACGCTCATCTTCGTCAACGCCCGGCGGTTGGCAGAGCGTCTCGCCGCTCGGCTGAACGAGCTGGCCGAGGCGGAGGACGCAGGCGAGGACGTCCGGGCCCCGACGTCGGACTTCGTGGGCGCGACGGGTCACGGCGGCGACCTGGTCAAGGCGCACCACGGGTCGCTCAGCCGGGAGCAGCGGCTGCACATCGAGGACCAGCTGAAGTCCGGTCAGCTCAAGGCGCTCGTTGCCACCAGCTCGCTCGAGCTCGGCATCGACATGGGTGCCATCGACCTCGTCGTCCAGGTCGAGTCGCCCGGCTCGGTGGCGAGCGGGCTGCAGCGCATCGGCCGAGCCGGCCACAACGTCGGTGACACGAGCAGGGGGAAGATCTTCCCGAAGCACCGGGGTGACCTCGTCGAGGCAGCCGTCGTCGTCGACCGGATGCGCAAGGGCCTCATCGAGGAGACCCGCTACCCCCGCAACCCCCTCGACGTCCTGGCCCAGCAGATCGTGGCCATGGTGGCGATGGACGAGTGGTCCGTGGAGGATCTCGCTGCCCTCGTCCGGCGCTCGGCTCCGTTCGCCGAGCTCACCGACGACGCGCTCACGGCGGTGCTCGACCTCCTCTCGGGTCGCTACCCGAGCGACGAGTTCGCCGAGCTGCGGCCCCGCCTGGTGTGGGATCGCATCGGCGGCGTGCTCCGGGCCCGCTCCGGTGCACAGCGGATCGCCGTCACGAACGCCGGCACGATCCCCGACCGTGGCTTGTTCGGCGTGTTCCTGCCGGACGGCACACGGGTCGGCGAGCTCGACGAGGAGATGGTCTACGAGAGCCGTCCCGGCGACGCCTTCCTGCTCGGTGCCTCGACGTGGCGGATCCAGGAGATCACCCACGACCGGGTGCTCGTCACCCCGGCCCCCGGCGAGCCGGGCAAGATGCCGTTCTGGCACGGGGACAAGCCGGGTCGGCCACTGGAGCTCGGGCGCGCCATCGGCACCTTCCTGCGGGAGGTCCGAGAGCCCGGTGCCGAGGCGCGGCTGCGCGACGAGTACGGCCTCGACACCTGGGCGGCGTCGAACCTCGTGCAGTACGTGCGCGAGCAGGCAGAGGCGGCGGCGGTGCCCGACGACCGCACGATCGTGGTGGAGCGGTTCCGAGACGAGATCGGGGACTGGCGCATCTGCCTGCTGTCGCCGTTCGGGTCCCGGGTGCACGCCCCCTGGGCGATGGCGATCGAGGCCCGCCTGCGCCAGCGCCTCGACATGGAGGTGCAGACGATGTGGAGCGACGACGGCATCGTGCTGCGCCTCCCCGAGACCGAGGAGGACATCCCGGTCGAGGAGCTGCTGCTCGATCCTGCCGATGTCGAGGACCTCGTCCTGGCGTCGCTCCCCGACACCGCCATGTTCGCTTCTCGGTTCCGGGAGAACGCAGCCCGTGCCCTCCTGCTGCCGCGCCGCAAGCCGGGCGGGCGCACGCCGCTGTGGCAGCAGCGCCAGCGATCGGCCGGCCTGCTCCAGGTCGCCTCGAAGCACCCGTCGTTCCCGATCCTGCTGGAGACGACCCGTGAGTGCCTGGCCGACGTCTTCGACCTGCCTGCGCTCCAGGCGGTGCTCGGCGACCTCCGCTCGCGCCGGATGCGCCTCGTCTCGGTCGACACCCGCACCGCCTCGCCTTTCGCGTCGTCACTGCTCTTCGGGTGGGTCGGCGCCTACATGTACGAAGGAGACGCACCGCTCGCCGAGCGCCGGGCCACGGCGCTCTCGCTCGACCGGGAGCTGCTCGCCGAGCTGCTCGGTGCGGGGGAGCTGCGTGAGCTGCTCGACGCCGACGTCCTCGCCACGCTCGAGCTCGAGCTGCAGGCGCTGGTCGAGGGCCGCATGGCGCGCGACCTCGACGAGGCCCAGGACCTGCTGCGCCGCCTCGGGGATCTGACCGTCGTCGAGCTGGAGGCCCGTTCGACGGCTGACCTGGCGACGGTCGAGGCGTGGGTCGAGCAGCTCGTGGTCGAGCGTCGGGCGCTGCGGGTCGGGGTGGGCGACGAGCAGCGCATCGCCGCCGCCGAGGACGCCGCCCGACTGCGCGACGGGCTCGGCGTCCCGGTGCCGCCGGGACTGCCGGCAGCGTTCCTCGAGCCGCTGCCCCGGCCGCTCGACGAGCTGGTCGCCCGCTACGCGCGCACCCACGGCCCCTTCGCTGCCTCGGGTGCAGCGCGCCGGCTCGGTGCCACCACCGAGCGAGTCGTCGAGTCGCTCGAGCGCCTCGCCACGGAGGGGCGCGTCGCCACCGGCGAGTTCCGGCCGGGCGGGAGCGGCACCGAGTGGGTCGACGAGGAGGTCCTCCGCCTGCTCCGCCGACGGTCCCTCGCCGTGCTGCGGCGCGAGGTCGAGCCCGTCGACGCGTCGACCCTCGGTCGGTTCCTGCCCGCCTGGCACGGCATCGGCGAGGGTCGTCGTGGGCTCGACGCGCTGGCCGAGGCGATCGGTCGCCTCCAGGGCGCAGCGGTGCCGGCGTCGGTGCTCGAGTCCGACGTCCTCGCCGCCAGGGTCGCCGGCTACCGCCCGGCCGACCTCGACGAGCTGTGCGCATCGGGTGAGGTCGTCTGGCTCGGTGCAGGGGCGATCGGCGCGACCGACGGACGGGTCGCGCTCCACCTGTTCGACCAGGTCCCGCTGCTGGCTCGCGCACCCGAGCCGGTCGTGACCGACGACGCCGACCGGGCGCGGCTGCACGAGGCACTGCGAGCCCACCTCTCGTCCAGAGGGGCGTCGTTCTGGCCGCAGCTCGTGGGCGCCGCCGTCGAGGTGGTCGGGTTGGCCGAGGCGTCGGAGCGTGCCGTGCTCGCGGCGCTCTGGGATCTGGTCTGGGCGGGCGAGGTCACCAACGACACGCTCGGGCCGCTCCGAGCGGCGGTCGGTGCGTCCTCCCGGCGGAAGACGGCGGCCGGTCGGGGTCGACCTCGCCCCGGGCGGTTGACCCGGGTCGGGCCGCCCGCAGGTGCGGGCCGCTGGTCCCTCGTCGCACCCCTGCTTGAGCCTGGGCCCACCCCGACCCAGCAGGCCCACGGCCGGGCCCTCGCGCTGCTCGAGCGCCACGGTGTGCTCACGAGGGAGGCCGTCCTGGCCGAGGGAGCCGAGGGTGGCTTCGCTGCCGTGTACGGCGTGCTCAAGGCGCTGGAGGAGACGGGACAGGTGCGACGCGGGTACTTCGTCGCCGGCCTCGGCGCCGCCCAGTTCGCCCTGCCCGGTGCAGCGGACCGGCTGCGCGCGGAGCGCAGCCCCCTCCCGTCCGACGCGGCCCGCCCGCCCGTGGCGCCGATCGTCCTCGCCGCCACCGACCCGGCGAACCCCTTCGGCGCGGCGTTGCCGTGGCCGGACTCTTCCGGCCGCCCGGCCAGGGCGGCCGGCGCCCACATCGTCCTCGTCGACGGCGAGCCGGCCGTGTACCTCGAGCGGGGCGGTCGAACGCTGGTGACGTTCCCGGCTGCCGCCGACGGCACCTGGGTGGACGGCCTCGTCGCCCTGGTGAAGGAGCGCCGACTCCCTCGCCTGGTCATCCAGAAGATCGACGGCGAGCCCGCAGCGACGTCGCGACATGCCGACGCACTGCGGGCTGCGGGCTTCGCCGACGGCTACCGGGGCCTCACCCTCCAGCCGTGACCGCGAGCTCCCTACTTCGAGAGGAAGTCGAGGAGCGCGCGGTTGAAGGCGTCGGCGTGGCTGACGTTGCAGCCGTGGGGCGCGTCGGGCAGGACGACCAGCTCGCTGTGGGGGATGGCGGCGTGGGTGCGGGCACCGGAGCCCTCGAAGGGGACGGTCCCGTCGCCGTCGCCGTGCAGGACGAGGACGGGGACCGTGATCTTGGGGAGGTCGTCCCGGAAGTCGGTCTCGGCGAAGGCCGCCATGCACTCGAGCGCGGCCTTCTCGTCGGACTGCAGGCAGATGGCGATGGCCTCCTGCCGCTGCGCTTCTGACACCTTGAGGGTGCCGTCCACGGAGAAGAACTGCTTCGTGAAGTCGTCGAAGAAGGCGGCTCGGTCGCCCTCGAGCGCCTTGGTCATCTCGCCGGCCTTCTCCTCGGTGAGGGGTCCGTCGGGGTTGTCGTCGGTCTGCAGCAGGTACGGGGGCACGGCTGATGCGAACACCACGCTGCGGATCCGCTCCTCACCGAACGTCGAGATGTACCTTGCGACCTCGCCGCCACCCATCGAGAAGCCGACCAGCGTGACGTCGCGCAGGTCCATCTCGGTGAGGATGCCGTCGAGGTCCTCGGCGAGGGAGTCGTAGTCGTAGCCCTTGCGGGGCTTGTCGCTGCGACCGAACCCTCGACGGTCGTAGGCGACGGCGCGGTAGCCGGCTTGGACGAGGGCCGGCGTCTGCGGCTTCCACGCCTCGGCTGACAGCGGCCAGCCGTGGATGAGGACGACGGGCCGACCGGCACCGCCGGTGTCATCGACGTGGACCTCGGTCTTGCTGAGCAGTCCTGAGCTTGCAACGACGTCGGGCATCTCGGGTTCCTCCAAAGGATCGATTGTTGCGAAGACAACGAACTACCCAGCGAGCGGAGCGCCAACCGGAGGCCGGTACGGTCGTCGAGATGCCCGACCCGACCGCTCGTCTCCGGGAGCGGACGATCGAGCGCCTCGAGGCACGTGGGACCTACCAGCGCTGGGTCCTGTTCGCCGCCCTCGCCGGCATGTTCGCCACATCGTTCCCGGTCACGTTGCTCACGGTCTCGCTGGGTGAGATCGCAAGGGACTTCGACACCTCCGAGACGACCATCGCGTGGGTCGTGTCGCTCCCGCTGCTCGTCTCGGCCCTCGCGCTACCGGTGCTCGGCAAGCTCGGCGACCTGCGCGGCCACCGCAAGGTCTTCCTCATCGGGTTCGCACTCGCCACGGTCGCCGCCGTGCTCACCGCCACCTCGCAGAGCGCGCCCCAGCTGATCGGCTGGCGGACCGTCGCCCAGACGATCGGCGCCGCGACCCAGCCGACCTCGATGGCGATCGTGCTGGCGGTGTTCGCGCCGCGCGATCGGGTCAAGGCGATGGGCTGGTGGGCGATGGTCGCCGCAGGCGCACCTGCGGTCGGGCTGGCGGTGGGTGGTCCCCTCGTCGAGGCTCTCGGCTGGCAGGTGTTGTTCCTGATGCAGGCTGGGCTCTCCTCGGTGACCCTCGTCATCGCCTTGCTCGTCCTCCGGGAGACGCCGGCCAGGGCGAAGGTGCCGTTCGACATCGCCGGCTCGGTCACGCTCGCGCTCGGCGTCGGTGCGCTGATGGTGGCGCTCACCCTCGGTGACGGCGAGGGCTTCGCCAGCCCGCTGGTGCTCGTGCCCCTTGCGCTCGCGCCGCTCGGGTTCTGGCTCTTCGTCCGGGCCGAGCGACGGGCGGAGGCGCCGCTGCTCCCGCTCGAGTTCCTGCGGCGCCGGAACTTCACCGCACCGATCGTGGCGTCGGCGTTCACCGGGGCGGCCTACATGGGTGGCTTCGTCCTGGCGCCGCTCACGTTGCGCTCGGTGTTCGGCTACTCCCTGTCGGCCACCGCACTGCTCCTCATCATCCGCCCCGTCGTCTACAGCGCCTCGTCCCCGATCGGGGGTCGAGTCGCCGTGCGCATCGGTGAGCGCGCCACTGCCGTCGGGGGCTCGGCCTCCCTGGCCGTCTCGATGGGGATGTTCGCCGTCTCGGTGCTCGTGGAGTCGATCCCGCTGTTCATCCTCGGCTCGGTGCTGCAGGGACTCGGTCACGGCTTCAACCGACCGTCGATCAGCGCCTCGCTGGCGAACTCGGTCCCTCAGGGAGACCTCGGCATCGCCGCTGCGTCGGAGCGCATGCTCTTCCAGGTCGGGGCGGCGTTCGGCATCACCGTGCTCACCGTGATCTACGGCGGCTCCGGCCAGGCCGGTGACTTCGCCGTCGCCTACGTCGTCGGGGCGGCGCTCGCCACCGTGTGCGTCGCGGCCTGCTGGTTCATGCGCTCGTCGGCCCGGCACGACGAGGAGGACGATGCGTCGGAGCGCTCGTCCGAGCTCGCCGACGCCTCGACCTGAGGTGCCCGAAGGCGACACCATCCACCGGGCGGCCCGGAGCCTGCACCAGGCGCTCGCCGGACGCACGCTGACCCGGTTCGAGGCGCAGCGCCTCTCCCACGCACCGTTCCCGGCTGGGACCGTGGTGCTCGGCGTGGAGGCCCGGGGCAAGCACTGCCTCGTCCACTTCGACGACGGACGCAGCCTCCACACCCACATGCGCATGACCGGCAGCTGGCACCTGTACCGGCCAGGCGAGCGCTGGCGGAAGAAGCCGGCCGCGGCGCGCGTCGTGCTGGAGGTGGCACCGGATGGTGACCGGACGGGGTGGGTCGCCGTCTGCTTCGCCGCACCCGTGGTCGACCTCGTGGCCACCGAGGACGACGGGCGCGAGGGGGCCGACCCCACTGCCCACCTCGGTCCCGACCTCGTGCGGCCGGGCGCCGACATCGAGGCTGCGCTGGGCCGCCTCGAGCGCTTCGCAGCCGCGGACCGCGAGATCGGCGATGCCCTGCTCGACCAGCGCATCGCCAACGGTGTCGGCAACGTCTACAAGAGCGAGGTCCTCTTCGCCTGTGGCCTGGACCCGTTCACGCTGGTCGGGGCCATCTCCCCGGCCCGACGACGGGCGCTGCTCGACACGGCGCACCACCTCCTGCTCGCCATCCTCGACACCAGTGCCAGGGTGACGTACGAGGGCGGGCTCGCCGTGTACGGCCGGCGCGACGAGCCCTGCCGGCGCTGCGGGACGAGGGTCGCCTGGCGACCGCAGGGGCCCCAGGCGCGAGGCACCTACTGGTGCCCGACGTGCCAGGTCCGCCCCGATCGCCCGGATTCGGGGGATGAGGGCGACGGGTAGCCTCGCTCGGTGCAGATCTGGCCTGGAGCGTCCTATCCCCTCGGTGCGACCTACGACGGCGCCGGCACGAACTTCGCCCTCTTCTCCGAGGTGGCCGAGCGCGTGGAGCTGTGCCTGTTCGACGAGGCCGGCGTGGAGACCCGCTACGACCTCCCCGAGGTGACGGCGTTCGTCTGGCACGGCTACCTCCCGAACGTGGCTGACGGCACCCGCTACGGCTTCCGGGTCCACGGCCCCGACCAGCCCGACCAGGGACACCGGTGCAACCCGGCGAAGCTCCTGCTCGACCCCTACTCCAAGGCCGTCGACGGCGACGTCGACTGGAGCGAAGCGATGTTCGGCTACCGCTTCGACGACCCGGACGCGGCGAACGACGACGACAGCGCACCGCACGCGCAGCGCTCCGTGGTCGTGAGCCCGTACTTCGACTGGGCGAGCGACCGGCCGCCCCACACGCCCTGGCACGAGACGGTCGTCTACGAGGTGCACGTCAAGGGCTTCACCGCCACCCATCCCGGGGTCCCCGAGGAGCTCCGTGGGACCTACGCCGGTCTCGCCACACCGGAGGCGATCGATCACTTCACCCGCCTCGGCGTCACCGCCGTCGAGCTGCTGCCGGTGCACGAGTTCACCCAGGACAGCCACCTCGTCGAGCGCGGCCTGCGGAACTACTGGGGCTACAACTCGATCTGCTACCTGGCACCCCACCACGAGTACGCCGCTGCCGGCAGCCGAGGCCAGCAGGTGCAGGAGTTCAAGCAGATGGTGCGGACCCTCCACGACGCCGGCATCGAGGTGATCCTCGACGTCGTCTACAACCACACGTCCGAGGGGAACCACCTCGGCCCGACCCTGTCGTTCAAGGGGATCGACAACGCCGCCTACTACCGGCTGATGGCGGACGACCCTGGCTTCTACATGGACTACACGGGCACCGGCAACACCCTCAACATGCGGCACCCCCACGTGCTCCAGCTCCTCATGGACTCGCTGCGGTACTGGGTCACCGAGATGCACGTCGACGGCTTCCGCTTCGACCTCGCGTCGACGCTCGCCCGCGAGCTGCACGCCGTCGACAAGCTGTCTGCCTTCTTCGACCTCATCCAGCAGGACCCGGTCGTCAGCCAGGTGAAGCTCATCGCCGAGCCGTGGGACGTCGGTGAGGGCGGCTACCAGGTCGGCAACTTCCCTGCGCTGTGGTCGGAGTGGAACGGCAAGTACCGCGATACCGTGCGCGACTTCTGGCGAGGTGAGCCGGCGACGCTCGGCGAGTTCGCCTACCGGTTCACCGGCAGCAGCGACCTCTACGAGTCCACCGGCCGCCGGCCCAACGCCAGCATCAACTTCATCACCGCCCACGACGGCTTCACCCTGAACGACCTCGTGTCGTACAACGACAAGCACAACGACGCCAACGGCGAGGACGGCAACGACGGCGAGAGCCACAACCGCAGCTGGAACTGCGGGGTCGAGGGCCAGACGGACGACCCCGAGGTGCTCGAGCTCCGTGCCCGCCAGCGTCGCAACCTGCTTGCCACGCTCGTGCTCTCCCAGGGCGTCCCCATGCTGCTCGGCGGCGACGAGCTCGGTCGGTCCCAAGGCGGCAACAACAACGGCTACTGCCAGGACAACGAGATCTCCTGGTACGACTGGGAGGACGCCGACACCGTGCTGCTCGGCTGGACGAGGTGGCTCCTGAACTTCCGCAAGAGCCACCCCACGTTCCGCCGTCGCCGCTTCTTCGAGGGCCGTCCGATCAGGGGCATGGCTGACATCGGCTGGTTCAGCCCCGACGGGACGGAGATGTCGGAGGACGACTGGGATGTCGGCTTCGCCAAGTCGCTCGGTGTGTTCCTCAACGGCGATGCCATCCCGACGCGCGACGCGCGGGGCGAGCGGGTCACCGACGACAGCTTCTGCGTGCTGTTCAACGCCCACCACGAACCGATCGACTTCGTGCTCCCTGACCAGTGGGGCGAGCGCTGGTCCGTGGTGATGGACACCGCCGAGCCGCTGCCGCCGTCGATCGACCCCGACGCCGAGCAGCGCCTCGTGAAGACCGGTGACGCCCTGACGACCGAGGCGCGCTCGCTCGTCCTCCTCCGCCGCCTCGCCTGAGGCCGAGCGGCGGCGCTCTCGCCGCGTGGACGTGCCTCGCGTCACGTCATCCGATCGTCACCTTGCTTCGTAGAGGGTGTGTGACCACGACGAGCCCCACGACCAGCACGGAGAGCGGTGGCTCTCGGCGCGTGCTGCTCCCGGCGCTCGCCGGTCTCCTCGTCACCGCTCTCGCACTCGGCATCGCCGAGCTCGTCGCCGGGCTCTTTCGCAGCAGCTCCCCGATCATCGCGGTTGGTGGTGAGGTCATCGACGCGGTGCCCGCACCCGTCAAGGACTTCGCCATCTCGACGTTCGGGACGAACGACAAGATCGCCCTCGTCGCCGGCATCTTCGTCCTGCTCGCCGTCTACGGCCTGGTGCTCGGCGTGCTCGCCGCCCGCCGTCTCGTCATCGGCGTCGTCGGCATCGTCCTGTTCGGTGTCATCGGTGCGGCGGCGGCGCTCTCGAGGCCCAATGCCGACACCATCGACGTGCTGCCGAGCCTCGTCGGTGCCGCAGCCGGCATCGCCGCCCTCACGTTCCTCGTCGCCGCCCTGTCCGGGCGCAGCGTGCGCCGCACGACCAGCGGTGCCACCGAACCGGCACCTGCTGCCCTCGACCGCAGGCGCTTCATCACCTCGGGCGTCGCCGTCGCCGCTGTCGCCGCCGGGGCTGGATCCATCGGCCGGTTCCTCTCGCAGAGCGTCAGCGCCGCTGCCTCCAGGGCCGGGGTCACGCTGCCCCGTGCGGCCTCCCCGCTCGCCGCGCTGCCGGCCGGCGTGGACCTCCCCATCGACGGGCTGTCACCGTTCGTGACGCCGAACATCGCCTTCTACCGGATCGACACCGCACTCGTGGTGCCCCAGATCCCGGCCGAGGACTGGTCGCTGCGCATCCACGGCATGGTGGACAACGAGCTCGAGATCTCCTACGCCGACCTCCTCAGCCGGCCGATGATCGAGTCCGACATCACGATGACCTGCGTCTCGAACGAGGTCGGTGGCGGCCTGGTCGGCAACGCCCGCTGGCTCGGCGTGCCGCTCAAGGACCTCCTCGAGGAGGCCGGCGTCCAGGATGGCGCGACCCAGATCGTCGGCCGCTCGTTCGATGGCTGGAACAACGGCTTCCCCACCCAGAACGCCCTCGACGGTCGAGACGCCCTCGTCGCCGTCGGCATGAACGGCGTCCCGCTCCCCGTCGAGCACGGCTTCCCCGCCCGCATCGTGGTCCCCGGCCTCTACGGCTACGTGTCTGCCACGAAGTGGGTCACCGAGCTCGAGCTCACCCGGCTCGAGGACTTCGACGGCTACTGGGTGCGACGCAGCTGGGCCAAGGAGGCGCCGATCAGGACGCAGTCCCGCATCGACGTCCCGAAGGGCCTCTCCCGCATCGCTCCCGGTCCCACCCCCATCGCCGGCGTCGCCTGGGCGCAGCTCCGGGGGATCGAGAAGGTCGAGGTGCGGGTCGACGACGGTGAGTGGAACGAGACGACGCTGGCCGAGGTCACGAACGACGTGACCTGGCGCCAGTGGATGTGGGAGTGGGACGCGACGCCCGGCCGCCACACCATCACCGTCCGGGCGACCGACTCGACAGGCGAGACGCAGCCCGAGGAGCGCATGGCGCCCATCCCCTCCGGTGCAACCGGTTGGCACAACACGGTCGTCCTCGTCGAGGACGCCTGACGCACCACAGCTCTCTGGAGCGCCCGCACCTGCCGGCGCACCAGACAACCACCGCCTCCGAAGGCGGAGGATCGGACCACCGACAGCCGGTGGCCCAGCACGACACCCCAAAGGAAAACCTCACATGAGCAAGAAGATGCGCATCACGCTGATCGCCCTCCTGGCCTCGCTGTCCCTCGTCGCCGCTGCGTGCGGTGACGACGACGAGACCACCGCCGCTGACGACACCACCGAAGGCGAGGCCATGGAGGAAGGCGAGGCCATGGAGGAAGGCGAGGCCATGGAGGAAGGCGGCGGCATGACCCTCGCCGAGGGTCCCGTGGGCCCCGCCTGCTCGTCCATCCCCGAGGACGGCGAAGGCAGCTTCTCCGGCATGGCCGACGACCCCGCCGCCACCGCGGCGAGCAACAACCCCGGCCTCTCGACCCTCGTCACCGCGGTGACCGAGGCCGAGCTCGTCGACACCCTCAACGGTGACGGGCCCTTCACCATCTTCGCCCCGGCCAACTCGGCCTTCGAGGCGATCCCCGCCGCTGACCTCGACGCCGTGCTCGCCGACAAGGACCTCCTCACGAGCATCCTCACCCTGCACGTCGTGCCGGGCGAGATCCTCGACGGCGCCACCCTTGCCGGCATGGACAGCGTCCCCACCGTCAACGGTGCCGACATCACCATCGCCCCCTCCGGCGAGTCCCTCGAGATCAACGGCCAGGCTCAGGTCGTCTGCGCCAACATCGAGGTCGGCAACGGCGTCGTCCACATCATCGACACCGTCCTGATGCCGGGCTGATCCACCTGGTCAGGTCAGCAGCGACGCTGCGATCCACCTGACCTCCAGCACCACCGAGACGAGGGAGGCCACGTGCCTCCCTCGTCTCGCGCCCGGCCTGCTGTCGATCCGCCCTCCTGGGTACCGTGCGCTGCGCATGCCTCCTCCCGCCTCCACCTACCGCCTCCAGCTCCGACCGGAGTTCGGCTTCGCCCACGCCGCCGCGGTGGCTGACTACCTCGCAGCCCTCGGGGTGACGCACGCCTACGCGTCGCCGTACCTCCAGGCTGCCCCTGGCAGCGCCCACGGCTACGACGTCGTCGACCACCACCGGGTGAACATCGAGCTCGGCGGTGATGACGGGCACGCAGCCTTCTGCGCAGCCCTCGGTGCAGCCGGCCTCGGCCAGGTGCTCGACATCGTCCCCAACCACATGGCGATCACGCCGGAGAACGCCTGGTGGACCGACGTGCTCGAGAACGGCCCGTCGAGCCGCTATGCGTCCTACTTCGACGTCGACTGGGACCCGCCCGAGCAGAAGCTGCGCAACACGGTGCTCATGCCCGTGCTCGGTGACCACTACGGCAAGGTGCTCGAGGCGGGGGACCTGCAGCTGGCTCGGGACGGCGGCTCGTTCGTCATCCGCTACTTCGACCACGTCTTCCCGGTGGCCCCACCGACCTACGACCTGCCGCTCGCCATGGCGGCGGCGCACGCCGGGAGCGACGAGCTCGCCTTCCTCGCCTCGGCAGCCGAGGCGCTGCCACCGGCCACGGCGACCGATCGACCCTCCTTGCTCCGGCGCCACCGCGACAAGGAGGTGCTCAAGCGCCACCTGGCCCGGCTGTGCTCGGAGGACCCGACCGCTGCAGCCGCCGTCGACGGTGCGGTCGCGCGCATCAACGCCGACGTCGACCTGCTCGACTCGCTCCTCGACCGCCAGAACCACCGGCTGGCGTTCTGGCGCACCGCGGGGAGCGAGCTGGACTACCGCAGGTTCTTCGACGTCACGACACTCGCCGGCCTGCGGATGGAGGAGGAGCAGGTCTTCGAGGACACCCACCACCTCGTGCTCGGTTGGCTGCGTGAGGGCGTGCTCGACGGGGTGCGCATCGACCACCCTGACGGTCTGCTCGACCCTGCCGCCTACCTCGCCCGCCTCCGAGCAGAGGCTGGGGACGATGCGTGGATCGTGGTCGAGAAGATCCTGGAGCACGGTGAGTCGCTCCCGAGCACCTGGCCGGTCGACGGCACGACCGGCTACGACGCGCTCGGCGTCATCGGTGGCGCGTTCGTCGATCCCGCTGGCGAGCGGGCGCTCACAGCGGCGTGGGAGACGTTCACCGGCGAGACGTGGGCGTGGGACGAGCTCGTCCACGACGCGAAGCACCTCGTGATGCGCGACGTGCTCGCTGCCGACCTCCACCGGCTCACCCATGCCTTCGTGGAGGTCTGCGAGTCGTCCCGCCGCCACCGTGACCACCCTCGAGCCGAGCTGCGGGACGTCCTTCGGGAGGCCATGGCCTCCTTCGGGGTCTACCGCACCTACGTGGCCGAGGGTGAGCGTGCGAAGCCTGGCGACGCGGCGGTCATCGACGAGGCGCTGGAGCGAGTCGTGGCGCACCGGCCCGACCTCGACCCCGACGTCGTCGACCTGCTCGGGCGGGTCCTGTGCGGGGAGCACGCCGGTGAGGCCGCGACCAGGCTGCGGCTCCGCTTCCAGCAGACGACCGGTCCGGTGATGGCGAAGAGCGTCGAGGACACGGCGTTCTACCGAGGGACCAGGCTCCTCTCCCTCAACGAGGTCGGTGGCGATCCGAGCGTCTTCGGCACCGACGTCGCGTCGTTCCACCAGCACTGGCAGGAGGCGCACGCCCGCTGGCCGGCGGCGATGGTGTCGTCCTCCACCCACGACACGAAGCGCAGCGAGGACGTCCGGGCGCGCCTCGCGCTCCTGTCGGAGGCACCGGAGCAGGCGGCTGCCTCGATGGAGGCGCTGGCGGCGCTGGCCGAGGCCCACCGGACACGTCAGCCGGACGGCACGTCGCTGCCCGACCGGCCCACGGTGTGGCTGCTGCTGCAGACGCTCGTCGGCGCCCACCCGCTCTCGCTCGAACGCATCCTCGCCTACGCCGAGAAGGCGACGCGCGAGGCCAAGGTGATGACCTCGTGGCTCGATCCGGTGCCGGCCTTCGACGATGCTGTCCGCGCCTACCTCGAGGGCGCGCTCGGCGACCCTGCGTTCACCGCTGCGCTCGACGAGGTCGTCGCACCACTTGTCGAGCCGGGTTGGCGCAACGCCCTCGCGGCCCAGCTCCTCAAGCTCACCGTGCCCGGCGTGCCCGACGTGTACCAGGGCACCGAGCTCTGGGACCTCAGCCTCGTCGATCCCGACAACCGCCGGCCCGTGGACTTCGAGCACCGACGCTCGATGCTCGCCGAGCTCGACGGTCTCGACGGCGCAGCCCTGTGGGCGCAGCGTGACGAGGGCCTCCCGAAGCTGGCGGTCACGGCTGCCGCGCTGCGGCTGCGGCGACGCGCGCCCGATGCCTTCGGTGCGGGGCCGGGCGGTGCCTACGCGCCCCTCGTCGCCTCGGGACCCGCTGCGGAGCACGTCCTGGGCTTCACGAGGGGCGGACGCGTCGCGACGATCGTGCCCCGCCTGGTGCTCGGTCTCGATGCGATGGGGGGCTGGGGCGACACGACGGTGACCCTGGCGCCGGGTATGTGGCGTGACGTGATCAGCGGTGCCCGCCACCAAGGGCCGGAGCTCAGGCTGGCAGCGCTGCTCGACGACCTGCCCGTGGCCCTCTTGGTCACCGGCGAGCTCCTGGAGGAGATGGCATGACGACCTTTCGCGTGTGGGCACCCGAGGCGGGCGAGGTGGTGCTCGACCTCGAGGGGCGTGAGGTCCCGATGGAGAGCGCCGAGCGAGGGTGGTGGACCGCCGCTGTCCCCGAGGCGGGCGCCGGGACCGAGTACGCGTTCCGGGTCGACGGTTCGGACCCGCTGCCCGATCCGCGGTCCCCGTCCCAGCCGGACGGACCGAACGGGCGCTCCCGGCTCGTGGAC
>JBBSLC010000049.1:0-19345 GCA_038255685.1 Acidimicrobiales bacterium
CGCCCAGCTCATCGCCGTCGGCCTGGCCGTGGGCACAGCACGGATCCTCTTCCCCGACCCCGAACCATCGCTCCAGGAGGCGCTCGATGCCCGACCTTGACTCCCTCCGAGCGGTCGACGAGACCCGGCCGGTGGTGCTCTTCCTCTGCACGCACAACGCAGGGCGCTCGCAGATGGCGCTCGGCTTCTTCAACGAGCTGGCAGGTGACCGCGCCGTGGCGTGGTCGGGCGGCTCGGAGCCCGGGCTCGAGGTGAACCCGGCGGCGATCGAGGCCATGGCCGAGGTCGGGATCGACATCACGGGGGAGTACCCGAAGCCGTGGACCGACGAGATCGTCCAGGCGGCCGACGTGGTCGTCACCATGGGTTGCGGCGATGCCTGCCCCCTCTTCCCCGGCAAGCGCTACGAGGACTGGGAGCTCGAGGACCCTGCCGGTCAGGGCGTGGACGCCGTGCGGCCGATCCGCGACGAGATCGGTGGCAGGGTGCGCGCGCTCCTCGCCGATCTCGGCGTCGTCGTCACGAGCTGACCCGGTCACGCTCGGTCCCTTCAGGATCGCCGAGCCTGCGCTCGTTCCGGGCCGGACCTGCGACGAAGCGTGCTGCCCGGGAGCGCTTTCCGGGCTTTCCTGCCGGTTCTGCGACGCCGTCAACCTCGTGTCCACCGTCTGGTCACCTCGTGACCCTCGAACGTTCCCTCTTCGTTCAGGCTGCGTTCACCGGTGGGACGGGTGCCCTTCACATCGGCCTCTTACCGTGCTCCCCGTGCTCGACGCTGCGTCGGGCCGCGACCCCAGTCCAGGCGACACCGTCGCCTCCACAGGAGGAAACCCCTTGCGATTCGCTTCGAACCGCCTTGCGCGCCTGGTGGCGTTGTTCATGGCACTGACCCTGGTCGCCGCTGCGTGCGGTGGCGACGATGACGACGGTGACGTCGCCGTCGACGACACGACCGCGGAGACCACCGATGCGGCTGACGACGCAGAGGAGGAGCCAGCGGACGACGAGACCGAGGAGCCCGCGGATGGCGGTGACGTCTCCGGCTCGGTCAACATCTCCGGCTCCTCGACCGTGGAGCCCATCTCGATCGCCGTCGCCGAGAAGTTCGCCGACGTCGCCCCCGACGTCAGCGTCACCGTCGACGGCCCCGGCACCGGTGACGGCTTCGAGCTGTTCTGCAACGGTGAGACCGACATCAACGACGCCTCGAGCAAGGTCAAGGACGAGCAGACCGAGGCGTGCGAGGCGAACGGGATCGAGTACATCGAGCTGCAGGTCGGCAACGACGGCATCGCCATGATGACCAACAGCGCCAACGACGACGTCGAGTGCCTCACCTTCGCCGACATCTACGCCCTCGCCGGTCCCGAGTCGCAGGGCTTCTCCAGCTGGAGCGACGCCCAGGAGCTCGCCACCGAGCTCGGTTCGAGCACCGAGCTGCCCGACGTGCCGCTCGACATCACCGGCCCCGGCGAGGAGTCGGGCACGTTCTCGAGCTTCGTCGAGCTCGTGATCGAGGAGTTCAACGAGGACCGCGAGCAGGACGCGACGACCCGCCCCGACTACCAGGCCTCGGCTGACGACAACATCATCATCCAGGGCATCCAGGGCAGCCCCACCTCCTTCGGCTGGGTCGGCTTCGCCTTCGCCGCCGAGGCGACCGACGTCAAGGTGCTCGAGGTCGACGGCGGCGACGGCTGCGTGGCGCCGACGCCCGAGACGATCGCTGACAACAGCTACCCGGTCAGCCGCCCGCTGTTCATCTACATCAACGCCGAGAAGGCCGAGTCGAACGAGGCGCTGGCGGCCTACGTCGACTTCTACCTCTCCGACGACGGCATCGGCTCGGTGTCGGAGGTCGGCTACGTGGACCTCGGTGACGACACGCTCGAGAACACGCGCGGCCTCTGGGAGGACCGCACGACCGGCGCCCAGTAGCCGCTCTCGCTCTACCGTGAGGGGGGCCGGGCTCGCGCCCGGCCTCCCTCTGTCGTCTCCGCCCCCCCTCCGAGGAGCCCCATGGCCCAGGCCACGATCGACCCGGCACCACTGAGCATCGCCAGCCTGCGCGGTGACCCCCGGCGCCAGCGCAAGGAGGGCCTCATCAAGGCTCTCTTCCTCGGATCCGCCGCCATGTCGATCGTGATCAGCGCGCTGATCGTGCTGTCGCTCGCGGGTGAGGCGTACACCTTCGTCAGCCAGGTGGAGATCGCGCAGCTGTGGACCGACGGTTGGTTCCCCCGGCGCGGCATCTACGACATCAAGACCATCCTCATCGGCAGCCTGCTCGTCACGTTCGTGGCGATGGCGGTGGCCGCCCCGATCGGGATGGGAGCGGCGGTGTACCTCTCGGAGTACGCCCGCCCCGGGGTCCGCAAGGTCATCAAGCCGATCCTGGAGGTGCTCGCAGGCATCCCGAGCGTCGTGCTCGGCTTCTTCGCCCTGACCTTCATCGCACCGGAGGTCATCCAGCGCATCAACGACGGCGCCACCACGTTCAACCTGGCAGCGGCAGGCATCGGCGTGGGCATCTTGACGATCCCGCTCGTCGCGTCGATCGCAGAGGACGCGATGCGCTCGGTGCCCATGGCGCTGCGGGAGGCGTCCTACGGCATGGGCGCCCGCAAGGTCACCACTGCGGTCCGGGTGGTCATCCCCGCTGCGGTGTCGGGCCTCGTCGCCGCCCTCATCGTCGCCATCTCCCGTGCCATCGGTGAGACGATGGTGGTCTTCATCGCCGCCGGTGCGACCGGTGGGTCGCTGTTCACCACCGACATCTTCCGCCCCGGCCAGACGATGACCGCCGCCATGGCCTCCCAGGCAGCGGGAACCGACCAGGTCCGAGGTGCGGGGCTCACCTTCCAGAGCCTGTTCTTCGTCGGCATGCTGCTCTTCCTCATCACCCTGGTGCTGAACCTGTTCGCCGATCGCTTCGTCCGCCGCGTGCGGCAGCGCTACTAGGAGCACCCATGGCAGCCACCGCTCCTCTCCCCGTCACCGCCGAGCTCGTCCGCGACCGTCTCCAGGGTCGACGCCTCGACGTCACCGGCACGCTGTTCCGCCTGCTCCTGCTCCTCGCCCTCGCGCTGTCGGTCATCGTGCTCGGCGTCTTGCTCTACGACGTCGTCACCGGGGGGCTCAGCGTGTTCACCGACCGGGCGGGAGACTTCCTGACCGGCACGCTCGGCTCGCAACCTGCCAACTCAGGACTCGCCCAGGGGCTGAAGGGAACCTTCTACATCGGTGTCTTCGTCGTGGTGCTGGCCTTCCCGATCGGCATCGGCGCAGCGGTGTACCTCGAGGAGTACGCGCCGCGGAGCCGCTTCACCCGGTTCATCGACGTCAACATCCGCAACCTCGCCGGGGTGCCGTCGGTCGTGTACGGCATCCTCGGCCTCGCCATCTTCGTGAAGGCTGCCGGCAGCCTCACCGGCGGGCGCTCGCTCATCGCCGCCGGGGTCACGCTCGCGATCCTCGTGCTGCCCATCGTGATCATCACCTCGGCCGAGGCGATCAGGGCGGTGCCGAACGGGATCCGTGAGGCGGGCTTCGGTGTGGGCGCGACCCGCTGGGAGGTCGTGCGCAGCCACGTCCTCCCGTACGCGGCACCCGGCATCCTCACTGGTACCGTTCTGTCCTTGGCTCGGGCGCTCGGCGAGGCGGCGCCGCTCATCCTCGTGGGTGCCGTCACCGGCTTCCTCGGTGGTGCGAACAGCTACAACCCCGCCACCCTCGACGACCGCTTCACCGCTCTCCCCATCGTGATCGCGACGTGGGCGGGCAGGCCCGGGCCTGAGTGGGAGGCGAACACCTCTGCTGCGATCGTGATCCTGCTGGTCGTGGTGCTCGTCGCCAACACCGCCGCCATCGTCCTCAGAAACCGCTACGAGAAGAAGAGGTGACCGACATGGGACCCGAGCAGCGGACCGTGGACCAACCCGACATCGATCTCTCCCGCACCGCGTTGGAGACCGACGCGCAGCCTGCGTCCCAGGCCCCGGCAGATGCGGCCCCGGTGTTCGACGTGGTGGACCTGTCGGTGTACTACGGCGACTTCCGCGCCGTGCGGGACGTCTCCCTCACCGTGCAGCGCAAGCAGGTCACGGCGTTCATCGGCCCATCGGGTTGCGGCAAGACGACCGTGCTCCGGTGCTTCAACCGGATGAACGACCTCGTCGACATCGCACGGGTGGAAGGGAGGATCGAGTACCACGGCGTCAACCTCTACGACAAGGACGTCAACGCCGTGGAGGTCCGTCGCCGCATCGGCATGGTGTTCCAGAAGCCGAACCCGTTCCCGAAGTCGATCTACGACAACGTGGCGTTCGGACCGAGGGTCGCAGGCATCAAGGGCGACATGGACGAGCTCGTTGAGCGGTCACTCCGTCGGGCTGCGCTGTGGGACGAGGTCAAGGACCGGCTGAAGGCGTCGGCCATGGGGCTCTCCGGCGGTCAGCAGCAGCGGCTCTGCATCGCCCGGGCGCTGGCGACCGATCCCGAGGTCATCCTGATGGACGAGCCGTGCTCGGCCCTCGACCCGATCGCCACCGCGCGCATCGAGGATCTCATGGGCGAGATCAAGAACGACTACACCATCATCATCGTCACCCACAACATGCAGCAGGCGGCGCGGGTGAGCGACATGTGCGCTTTCTTCACTGCTGAGGTCAACGAGGAGAGCGACACCCGGACGGGCGTGCTGGTGGAGTTCGACCGCACCGAGCAGATGTTCTCCAACCCGAACGACGAGCGGACCGAGCAGTACGTCACCGGTCGCTTCGGCTGACGTGGCGCAACCCCTCCGACTCGCCTTCAGCGGTGAGCTCGACCAGCTCCGGCTCCAGGTCGAGCTCATGGCGGTGCGCGTGAGCGAGGAGCTCGAGCGCATGCGCCGGGTCCTCCTCACGGGTGACGCCGTCCTCGCCGAGGCAGCGCTGGCCGCCGACGACGACGTCGACGCGATGCTCGTCTCCCTCACCGGGCGCTGCTACGAGCTCATCGGCCGCCAGTCCCCGGTGGCGTCGGACCTGCGGTTCATCGTGTCGGTGCTGCGCATGCTCGAGGAGCTGGAGCGGGTCGGCGACCTCTCGCTCCGGGTCGTCAAGCAGGTGGGCGACCAGCCGCTGCTGGCAGCGGAGCCGGCGGTCTTCGCGACGCTCGAGTCGATGGCCGACGTCGCCCAGGAGCTCTATCGGATCGCGCTGCGAGCGTGGTCGGCACAGGACCTCGACCTCGCGTGCACGCTCGCGGGTAGGAGCCAGCTCATGGACGGTCACTACCTCACGCTCATCGACCAGCTGCTCGACCTCGACGGTGCGGACGCCACGCGCATCGCCGTCGCTGCGGTGCTCGTGGGCCGTGCCCTCGAGCGCATCGCAGACCACGCGGTGATCATCGGCGAGCGGCTGCGCTACCTCCTCACCGGGGACCCGGCCTTCATCGCATCCGAGGTGCGGTGATGCCGTCGACCCGACCTCCCGGTTCGGATCAGGAAGCGGTGCCCCAGCGGGACATCCGCAAGGGCTTCCACCACGATCTCGACGTCCTGCGCGACGACATCGTCCGTTTGGCCTCCATGGTCACCGAGGCACTGGGCAAGGCGACGCAGGCGCTGCTCGACGGCGACCTCGCGGTCGCCAACGAGATCGTCCAGGGCGACGACGTGCTCGACACCCTCGCCCTCGACATCGAGGAGCGCTGCTACCAGCTGCTCGCCCTCCAGCAACCCATGGCCACGGACCTGCGGGCGCTGGTGGCTGCGATCCGCATGGTGGCCGAGATCGAGCGCTCCGGTGATCTCGTGTGCAACATCATGAAGGCGTCGCGACGGATGTACGGCGCCGAGTTCGACCCGAAGGTGCGTGGCCTGATCAGCCGGATGGGCCAAGAGGTGCACCGCCTCTTCCGGCTGAGCATCGACGCCTACGTCGACAGGGACGACGGGCTCGCCGCCGCGCTCGACGACATGGACGACTCCGTCGACGCCCTCCACGCCGACTACATCCAGTCGATCTTCGAGAGCCACGAGGCCGAGGCGATGCAGCTGCAGACGGCGGTGCAGATGGCGCTCGTCGGCCGGTACTACGAGCGCATCGCCGACCACGCGGTCAACATCGGTGAGCGGGTCCGCTACATGGTCACGGGCTGGCTCCCCGAGCACACCGGAGCTGCCCGACTCGCCGCCCAGAACGCGCGCAGCAACACGATGGCCGACGCCGTCGAGGTCGCCAACCAGGGTGACACCGGCGAAGAGGACCGCTGACGTGCAGGTGCTCGTGACGAACGACGATGGCATCTTCGCCCCCGGCATCGTCCCGCTCGCACAGGCCGTCGTCGCCGCGGGCCACGAGGTCGTCGTGGCCGCACCGCGTGACGACCGCAGCGGCTTCAGCGCGGCGCTCGGGCGGGTCCACGTCGACGAGACCATCGTCATCGAGCACGTCGAGCTTGCCGGCCTCGAAGGTGTCACGTGCATCGGCGTCGAGGGCCCCCCTGGGCTCTGCGTGATGGCCGCACGACTCGGCGGTCTCGGGCCAGTCCCCGACATCGTCGTCTCCGGCATCAACCCGGGGCCGAACACCGGTCGTGCGGTGCTGCACTCGGGGACGGTCGGCGCCGCGCTCACCGGGGCGAACTTCGGGGTCTCCGGTCTGGCGGTCAGCATCGGTGTGGGCGAGGAGCTCCGATGGGAGACCGCCGCCGAGCTGGCTGCGAGCGCCCTCGAGTGGCTCGTCGACCAGCCGGCGAAGACGGTCGTCAACCTCAACGTCCCCAACGTGGCCCTCGACGAGGTCCGAGGCGTCCGGTGGGCCACCCTCGCTCCCTTCGGCACCGTGCGGGCTGCCATCGTCGAGTCCCAGGGTGGCACCGGTCTGCAGATGGAGCTGGCCGAGCACGATGCGCAGCTGCCGGAGGGCTCCGACACCGCACTGATCCGTGCTGGCTACGCATCGGTCACCCTCCTGCAAGGGATCACGGCTGCGCCCGAGGTCGGTGTGGCTGAGGTGATCGAGCGGAGGACCCTCGCGCTCGGCGCCCGCAGCAGGTCCGGGGGAAGCGCAGCGTGATCGCAGGGGTCGCCGTCGTCGCCGTGGTGGTGGCGGCGGTGGTCATCGCCGTGGTCCTCTCCCGGGCCGCCGAGCGGCAGCGGGCGCTCGCGGGTCAGGTCGAGGAGCTCGCGGCGGCGCTGGAGGTCGGCGTGGCCGAGCGGGCTGATCTGGTGTCGGCCGCCGATCGGCTCGAGCGGGCCTTGCAGGCGATCCCCCAGGGCGTCGTCGTCTGGGACAGGGACGGCGTCGAGGTGTTCCGGAACGACGTCGCCGGGGCGTTCGCCGGCGCACGGCATGCCGACGCGCTCGTCGGCCAGGCCATCGCCGAGCAGCTGCGTGCTGCGCTCGGCGGCACGCCCCAGCAGCGGAACCTCGACCTGTTCGGGCCTCCTCGACGCACGCTCGTCCTCAGCGCGATCGGGTTCGACGACGGCTCCGACATCTGCGGTGCGGTCGCGGTGATCGACGACGTGTCCGAGCGTCGTCGGCTCGAGGCGGTCCGGCGCGACTTCGTCGCCAACATCAGCCACGAGCTGAAGACGCCCGTCGGCGCGCTCGGGCTCCTCGCCGAGACGATCGTCGCCGAACCCGACGCAGCGGTGACCCACCGACTCGCCGAGCGGATGACCGGTGAGGCGTTCCGCGTGGCCCGGATCATCGACGACCTCCTCGACCTCACGCGCATCGAGGCCGAGGAGACCGCCCGCCGGGAGCCGGTCGCCGTCCACGCCGTGGTCACCGAGGCCGTGCAGCGGATCCAGCCGCTCGCCGACGCCCGGTCGATCACCCTCGACACCCGTGACGTGCCCCGCCGGCACACGGTGCGCGGCGACCGACGCCAGCTCGTGTCAGCGGTCGGCAACCTGCTCGAGAACGCCTGCAAGTACAGCGACAACGGGAGCACCGTCGAGGTCGTCTCCCGAGCCGACCGGTCGTGGGTCGACATCGAGGTCAGCGATCACGGGATCGGCATCCCCGAGCGGGACCTCGAGCGCGTCTTCGAGCGCTTCTACCGGGTCGACCGCGCTCGGAGCCGGGACACCGGCGGGACCGGCCTCGGACTGGCCATCGTCCGCCACGTCGCCACGAACCACCTCGGCGACGTGCGCGTCCGCTCCAGTGAGGGCGCAGGTTCCACCTTCACCCTGCGCCTCCCCGTCGGCATCGGTGCCGCCGAGTCCCTCCCGACGCCCGCGATCCCGGTCGCCCCGCCGGCACCGTCGGCCGAACCCCATCTCGAGGAGCACACGGCATGAGCAGCGCAACCTCTCCGTCAGAGGAGCAGACGACGATCCTCGTCGTCGAGGACGAGGAGTCGTTCATCGACGCCCTGGTCGTCGGTCTCCAGCGTGAGGGCTTCGCCGTGCAGGTCGCCCGAGACGGCGCCGAGGCACTCGAGCTGTTCGACGCCGTCCAACCCGACCTCGTGCTGCTCGACGTCATGCTGCCCCGCATCTCCGGCGTCGACGTGTGCCGACAGATCCGCTCCCGCTCGCAGGTGCCGATCATCATGGTCACCGCCAAGGCCTCGGAGATCGACACCGTCGTCGGGCTCGAGGTGGGGGCCGATGACTACGTGGCCAAGCCCTACCGGCTCCGAGAGCTCGTCGCCCGCATCCGCGCCAACCTCCGTCGGAAGCAGGGCGAGGGCCGGTCCGGCGTGGGCGACGACGACCCGGACGTGCTCGAGGTCGGTGATGTCCAGCTCGACGTCGGGCGCCACGAGGTGCGGATCCGCGGCGAGCACGTGAGCCTGCCGCTGAAGGAGTTCGAGCTGCTCGAGCTGCTGCTCGAGAACGCCGGCCGCGTGCTCCAACGGGACACGCTCATCAGCCGCGTGTGGGGCGCCGACTACGTGGGCGACACCAAGACCCTGGACGTGCACGTGAAGCGTCTCCGCTCCAAGGTCGAGGACGACCCGGGCTCGCCGACTCGCATCGTGACGATCCGGGGCCTCGGCTACAAGTACGAGCTCCCCCGGGTCTGAGGGTCGCGTTGAGGGCGTGTGCGCAGGCGTTCAGCCCTTGCGTCGGCGGAAGCGGCTGGGCTTGGGCTCGGTGATCGTGACGTCCTCGGACGGCGCAGCGAACGCCTCGACGGGCGTGGGTGGTGCCATGGCCGCAGGAGCCGAGCCTCCGCCACGGCTGCGGCGGCTGCCACGGCGGCTGGTGGGGAGGATGTCGTCGTCGTCCCGGCACCAGCCGTGGGGCACCTCGGGCGCCGGTTCCGGCTCGCCCATGGCGTCGGCGAAGGCAGACCGGAAGGCGGTGGCGTTGCTCACGACGGGCAGCTCCGACGGCACGAGGTCCTCGACGGCTGCGCTCGGCGGACCGGGGACCCAGTCGGCGAACGCGTCGTCGAGCACGGAGTCGACCGCCCAGTCGGGCAGGCCGACGAGCCGATCGGTCGGCGGGTCGGGCACGGGGGCGACTGCCGGAGCCGTGTCGCCGTAGACGTCGTCGAGGAGTCGGGAGAGGTCGCTCACGTACAAGGCATCGACGCCGGCGGCCGGGGACTTGAGGGCTACCGTCCAGCGGTGGTCGACGACCGAGGAGCACGGGGCGCCGAGCCCGGGGCCTACGACGGCGTGTCCCTGCCACCCCTCATGGCAGTGCAGGAGACGGTGCTCGCCACCGACATCTCGCTGCTCGAGGTCGTGACGGTGCAGGGGGTGATCCCGTGCATCCGCCACGGCGGGCTGGGCGACGGCGAGGCCGCACTCGCGGTGTTCGTCGGCGGTGCGCTGGGCGGGCTGTCGGGCCCGGCGGGTGGTCTCTACCAGCGCGTGGCCGAGCGCACAGGCGGCATCCGTCTGCACTACCGGCGGCCGGGGGACCTCGATGCCTGCGTGGCCGACGTCGTGCTGCTCGCCGACCAGCTCCTCCGACGAGGGGCGAGCGCCGTCGTCCTCGTCGGTCACTCCTTCGGCGGCGCGGTGGCCGTGGCTGCGGGCGTGGCGCTCGGCGCGCACTGCGCCGGCGTCGTCACCCTCGCCACCCAGGCGCCGGGTTGCGAGCGCGTCGACGAGCTGACGGCACCGATCCTGTGCATCCACGGCGAGGCCGACGCGATCCTGCCCGATCTCGCGAGCCGCCTCGTGCACGACCTCGCCGGCGGCCCGAAGGAGCTCCTCCTGCTGCCCGACGAGGGGCACCTCCTCTCGGGCGCAGCAGCGCTCCTCGACGAGCGGGTGACGGCGTTCGTGACGGCCGCGCTCGGCTCGGCCGCGAGCGCCGGAGCCGACACGGACTCCTAGCATGTCGGTCGTGGAGCCGACGGCTGGGTGGCAGCCGCTCGGTCGTCCGAACCGGCCGCAGGGGTCCTCGGAGGCGGGATCACCACCAGGTGCGACGGCACCGTTCGCGCGCCTGGCACGTACCCACGCCCTCGTCACCGGCGCCGACACCCTGGTGGCGCTCGCCCTCGCTGGCTCGCTCTTCTTCTCCATCTCGCCGGATGCAGCACGCGGCAGCGTGGCGCTGTACCTCGTGCTCACCATGGCCCCGTTCGCCGTGGTGGCGCCGCTCATCGGGCCGGCGATCGACGGCCGTGCCGGCGGGCGTCGTTCGATGGTGGTCCTCTCCACCGGCGCCCGCGCTGCGCTGTGCTTCGTCATGGCAGGTGACCTCGACAGCCTCCTGCTGTTCCCCGAGGCCTTTGCCGTCCTCGTGCTCGGCAAGGGCTACAGCGTGGCCAAGGCATCGCTCGTACCCGGCGTCGTCCGCTCCCCGGCCGAGCTCGTCCAGGCCAACGCCAAGCTCGTGCTGATCAGCGGCGTGGTCGGCTTCGCCATCGCCGTGCCCGGCATCGGCCTCCTCCAGATCGGCGCGCCAGCCGTGCTCTACGCCGCTGCCGCCGTCTTCGCGCTCGCCACCGTGGCGGCGCTCCGGCTCCCCAAGGTGCGGATCGCAGAGGAGCGGGCCGGCGCCGCCGAGCGGGCCGAGCTGCGTGGTGCAGGCATCCTCCTCGCAGCCACCGCCATGGGGGTGCTCCGGGGCGTCGTCGGCTTCCTCGCCTTCCTGCTCGCCTTCGAGCTGCGCACCGCAGGTGACCCGACCTGGTTCTTCGGCGTGGTCATCGGGGTGAGCGCAGCCGGCGCTCTCGCCGGTGCTGCTGTCGCCCCTCGGCTCCGTGCGGTGGTGAGGGAGGAGCGGATCCTCTTCGGGTGCCTGGTCGCGGTCGCGCTCGGCGGCATCGTCGCCCTCCAGCTCGAGCGCCGCCCGTCGGCCGTCCTCGCCGCTGCTGTGGTGGGGATGGCCGCGAGCGCCGGACGCCTGGCCTTCGACGCCATCGTCCAGCGCGATGCACCCGACGCCAACCAGGGCCGCTCCTTCGCCCGCTTCGAGACCCGCTTCCAGGTGGCGTGGGTCCTCGGCGCCTTCGTGCCGGTGGTGGCGTCGCTGCCACTCCGGGGCGGGTACCTGGCCCTGACCGTCGTGGCCGCGCTGGCGGCAGGCTCCTACGCGACCGGTCGGGAGCTCACAGGCGCGCTGCGCCGCCGGGCGCGCGTGGACGAGCTGCGCGAGAAGCTGCGGCTGCAGGCCCGGCGGCGCACGACCAGGCTCAGGCGGGCGGGCGGGCGACGGCGATGAGGGTCATCGTGCTCGCCGACACCCACCTGACGCCGACCTCGAAGCGAGGCCTGCCGACGGGGTGCGTCGAGCTGCTGGCAGCGGCGGACGCCGTGATCCACGCCGGCGACGTGACCACCCGACACCTGCTGGACGAGCTCGCAGCGTTCGCGCCCGTCCACGCCGTCCTCGGGAACAACGACGTCGAGCTGGTGGACGAGCTGCCCGAGGTGCTGGAGATCGAACTGGGCGGCGTCGCCGTGGCGGTGCTCCACGACAGCGGCGCCAGCAAGGGCCGGCCGGCTCGGATGCGGCGGCGCTTCCCGTCTGCCGACCTCGTCATCTTCGGCCACAGCCACATCCCGATGCTCGTCGAGGGCGAGGCCGGGCAGCGCCTCTGCAACCCGGGTTCGCCGACGCAGCGCCGTCGCCAGCCGCACCACACCGTCGCCGTGCTCGACCTCGAGGATGGGCGGATCGCTGCCGCCGAGCTCGTCGTCGTCGACCCCTGACATCCGTCCTGCAGGGGGCGGTGATCGACGGCTCCGCTCACAGGTCGATGCGGGCGAGCCAGAGGCCAGGAGCGTCGACCTCGGCGGGCGTGGGGAGCGCCTCGGGGTCGGTCCACAGCCTGGCCAGGCCGTCCGCTCCGGCTCGCTCGATGACGCCGGCGACGAAGGCCTGGCCCCGTTCGTACTGCGGTCGGCCGAGCTGGAGGCCGAAGAGGTGCTCGACGAAGCGATCGGCCTCGCTCGCCTCGACGCGACGGCGGTGCAGCGCCTCGGTGAGCATCCCGTGGGACCCGATGAGCCCGGTGCCGATCGTGTCGACCACCCAGTCGACGTAGCCGACGACGACGTCCACCACGGCCTCGATGCGGGGGAGCAGCACGCGCTGCGCGTCCGACTGGATGGCGCCGAGCAGGGACGCGGGGTCGCCGAGCGCGGCTTGGAGGCCGGCGAGGTCCGTGGGGTCGACGGTGCCGATGCGCTCCTCGAGGGCCGAGGCGTCGACGGAGAACGAACCGACGTAGTCGAGCACGAGCGACTCGATGGCGGTGCGCACGTGGGCCACGCCGAGCACCGCATGGGTGGTGAGCTCGGACAGGCAGAGCCACAGCCGCAGGTCTTCGGCCGGCAGGCTCCACTCCTCGCCCAGGGCGTCGAGGTTGGCGCTCACGACCACCAGCTCGTCAGACGCAGGACGGGGGAGCGGAAGGTCGTACTGGCCGAGCGAGCGGGCGCCGAGCTGGCCGACCATGGCTCCCGACTGCATCCCGAACAGCATCGGCCCCATCATCGAGAGCAGCCCGCCGAGCATCTGCGAGGTGGGGTCGGCATCGTCCTCGCCGCCGGCCGCCAAGCCGCTGGAGGACGACAGGGACTGCGAGAGGCGCTCGAGGAACGGCCGGTAGGCGTCGAGGGTCCGGCGGGCCCACTCCGATCGCGTCACCGGCACGATGGTGACCACCCGCCCGGTCGTGGAGGTGGCGAGGCCGGTGAGGTCGGTGATGCGGAGCTCGGCGACGCGGGTCAGCTCCTCCAGACGGATGCGCTCGGCGGGGTCGGGGTTCGCCTCTACCACACCACCCGAGGCGATCTGCTGGGCGAGCTGGCGGGCGGCGTCGAGGCCCATGCCCCCCTGGCCGCCGAGCATCTTCGCGAGGTCTCCGAAGAAGGGCATGCCTTCGAACGGGTTGTCTCCGGTTGGACCACCGTCTGCCACGAGGGCATCGTAGGCAGGTGACGACGAGAAGCGACCCCGGTCCCGATGCCAGCGTGGTCGTCACCGGCGCCGCCGGCGCCCTCGGTCGGCGGCTCCTCGCACTGCTGACCGAGGACCCTGCCGTGGAGCGGGTCGTCGCCGTCGACCTGCTGGAGCCATCCGCTCCCGACCCCCGTGTCGAGGTCATGAACCTCGACTTGGCGACCGCCGACCTGACGGCGGCGATGCAGGGTGCGAGCGCGGTGGTCCACCTGGCCTTCACGATCGGTCACGAGCTCGACGACGACGACACCGGCCGGGCGAACGCGGCGGCCACCAAGCGCGTCCTGGCAGCAGCGGCCGACGCCGGTGTCGCCCACCTCGTGGTGATGTCGAGCGCCACCGTCTACGGGGCGTGGCCGACGAACCCCGTGCCGCTCACCGAAGCTGCGCCCGTGCGCCCGGTCCCCGAGCTCGCGTACGCCGTCCAGAAGGCCGAGCTCGAGCGGCTGTGCCAGTCGTTCTCCGCCGCCCACCCCGACATCACCGTGTCCGTCCTGCGACCTGCGGTCATGGTCGGCGGCGGCGAGGAGGGCTGGCTCGCCCGTGCGCTGCGAGCGACATCGGGTCTGCGCAGCGGGACCGGTGCCGCGCCGCTCCAGCTCGTGCACGTCGACGACCTCGCCTCGGCGATCGACGTGGCCAGGCGAGCCCGCCTGGACGGGCCGTGCAACGTTGCCGCCGACGGCTGGCTGGACGCGCCCGACGTGCGCGCCCTCGCCGGCGCCCCACCCCGCCTCCCGCTCCCCGCGCCGGCCGCCCGCGCCCTCGCTGCCCTCAGCTGGCGCCTGCGCCTCGGCCAGACCCCGCCTGGTCTCGTCGCCTACACCACGGCGCCGTGGGCGGTCTCCAACGACCTCATCACCGCAGCGGGCTGGCGGCCGGAGCACTCGAACGAGGAGGCGTACGTCGCCGGCACCCCCGGCACGCCGTGGTCACGGCTGAGCCCCAAGCGTCGCCAGGAGCTCGCGCTCGGCGGCGCGTCGGCGGTGCTCGCCGGAGCCGCCGCCGCCGTCGTCGCCCTCGTGGGGCGTCGGCGTCGGCGTCGCGGCGCGAGCGGGGGCGCTGGTCGCTAGGAGGTCCGCTCCTCGAGGGTGACCTCGACGTCGATGACGTTGCCTCCACGGATCAGGGTGAGGGTCACGACGTCACCGGGCGAGCGCCCCCGGAGTGCGATGACCAGCCCTGCCATCGAGGGGACCCTCTCGTCGTCGAGGGCGACGATGATGTCGCCGTCGTCGATGGTCGCAGCTGCGGCCGGGCTGTTGCCCACGACGTCGGTGACCTCGGCGCCACCCTTCAACCCGGCGTCGGCGGCCCGAGCCACGTCGAGGTCGCGCCCCTCGATGCCGAGCCACACGTGCACAGCACGGCCGCCGTCGATGATCTGGGCGCCGACCCGGGTGGCGAGATCGATCGGTACGGCGAAGCCGAGCCCCTCGGCACCGACCTGGGACACCGCGATGGCGGTGGTGATGCCGATGACCGTGCCCTGCATGTCGAGCAGCGCACCCCCCGACGAGCCGGGCGCGATGGCGGCGTCGGTCTGGATCATGTCGAGGAGCGGGGGGCCATCGGGGCTGTCGACCTCGCGACCGAGCGCGCTGACGACGCCTGTCGTGACCGACGAGCCGCCGATGAGGCCGAGGGGAGAGCCGATGGCGACCGTTGCCTCACCGACCTCGAGGTCGCGTGCCGTCCCGAGGAGTGCCGTCGGAAACGGTGTCGGTGCCGTGACCTTGACGACGGCGATGTCGGTGACCTCGTCGAGGCCGACCAGCTCGGCGTCGAAGGAGGAGCCGTCTGACAGCACCACCATGATCCGTTCGGCCTCGTCGACGACGTGCGCATTGGTGAGGACGTGGCCGTCATCCCTGAAGAGCACGCCCGAACCGCTGCCGTCCTGGTCGCCGCGCACCTCGATGCGCACGATCGCCGGGCCTGCCTCGGCGGCGATGCGGACCACGGCGTCGCCACTCGGCTGGTCCGCTGCGAAGACCGGAGCGACGGTCTCCCGGACGATGGTCTGGCGAACCGGGGGCTCGTCCCGGAGGAGGCCGGTGCCGGCGATCACGCCGACCGTGAGCACGCCGCCGAGCAGGCCGGCGACGGCTGCGGTCGACCACGAGGTCGCAGCGCGTGGCCCCGCCGGCGGCGTTGCGCCGACGGCACCGACGGGTGCGCGGAGGTCGAGCTCCGAGGGATGGCGCCAGAGGCGGTCGTCGGCGGGGAGCGGGGTCCGGAACCCGGCGTCGTCGAAGGGGTCATCCCCACCGTCACCGAGGTGGCGGTCCTCCGGTTCGCCGCCATCGGGGTGCTCCACGCCCCGGAGGTTAGGAGCCGTGGGACCGGTGGTGGCATCGGGTGCGGCAGGCCACCCACGTCACCCGTAGGCTGGACGGGTGCGTGGACCCGGCGAAGAGGCACCTGACGAGGGTGCGGACTGGATCGCCCTCACCGCCGCGCCACTGCCCGTCGGCAAGGTCGCCGAGTGGGTGGTCCTTCCCAGCACCGGCGCGTCGGTCACCTTCAGCGGTACGGCCCGAGATCACGCTGAGGGGCGACCCGGGGTCACCGCGCTCGAGTACGAGGCCTACGCATCGCAGGTGGAACCGCGACTCCGCGACATCGCCGACGAGGCCAGGCGCCGATGGCCCGACCTCGGTCGCCTGGTGCTGCTCCACCGCACCGGACCCCTCGCCGTCGGCGAGTCCTCCGTGGTCGTCGCTGCCTCGGCTCCCCATCGTGGCGAGGCGTTCGATGCGGCGAGGTTCCTGATCGACACCCTCAAGGCCACCGTGCCGATCTGGAAGAAGGAGACGTGGGAGGGCGGCGAGGACTGGGGCCTGAGCGCCCACGACCTCGTCGAGGTCGACCAGGCCGCGCCGCGCGGGTCGTCATGACGAGCATCCTGTTCCTCCTGGCGGCGGTCGTCCTGAGCGTCATCGGCTGCACGCTGTTCCTCCTCCGCCACCGCAAGCCGACCTCACTCGAGCACGGGATCGACTCGTTCAGCCGCGAGATGCGCGCCCTGTCGCCCGACCAGGTGCCCGGTGCGCCGCGCCGCCGCTCATCCCGTCAGTCGCCGCCGCCCCCGAGCGGCGCCGAGCAGCGCAGGCGGTAGGGACCACTGGCACGCGACCTCGCCATCGACCTCGGCACGGCGAACACCCTCGTGTACGCGCGCGGTCGCGGGATCGTGTTGAACGAACCGTCGGTCATCGCCCTCAACGTCAACACCGGCGACGTGTTGGCGATGGGCCACGAGGCGTGGCAGATGATCGGCCGCACGCCCGGCTACATCCAGGCGGTGCGACCGCTCCGTCAGGGCGCCATCACCGACTTCGACGTGACGCAGCGCATGATCCGCCTGCTGCTCTCCCGAGCCGGGGTCAGCAGGTTCAACCGACCTCGCGTGCTCATCTGCGTGCCGTCTGCGATCACCGAGGTCGAGCGCAGGGCGGTCACCGAGGCAGCGCGTCGGGCCGGGGCAGCCGACGCGCAGCTCATCGAGCAGCCGGTGGCGGCGGCCATCGGCGCCGGCCTGCCGATCAACGAGCCGCTCGGCAACATGGTCGTCGACGTCGGCGGCGGTACGAGCGAGACGGCGGTCATCAGCCTCGGCGGGGTTGTCGCGCTGCGGGCGATCCGCACCGGCAGCTTCGACATCGACAACGCCATCCAGTCCGCGGTGAAGCGCGAGTACGGCATCGCCGTCGGCGAGCGGACAGCCGAGGACATCAAGGTCGCGATCGGCTCGGCGTGGCCCTCGGAGGACGAGGTCAAGGCCGAGGTGCGGGGCCGCGACCTGATGACGGGGCTCCCGAAGACGGTCATCCTCTCGCCCGAGGAGGTCAGGATCGCGATCGAGGAGCAGGTCAACGCGATCTGCGACTCGGTCGTGTCGTGCCTCGGTCAGGCCCCACCTGAGCTCGCACAGGACCTCATCCAGCAGGGGATCCACCTCGTCGGGGGCGGCGGCATGCTGAAGGGCCTCGACCAGCGCCTGGCAGAGGAGACCGGGATACCGGTCCACCTCGTCGACGCACCCCTCGAGTGCGTCGTGCTCGGCGCTGGTCGCTGCATCGAGTCCTACGACTCGCTCAAGGTCATGTTCATGGGTGCTCGAGCCTGAGCGTGCCCACCGGCGGGTTCAGGACCTGTCGACGAGCCGCCACGCAGCAGGGAGCACGAGGCCGGCGGCGACGAGCTTGACGGCATCGCCGATGACGAACGGCGTCAGGCCGAGCTCGAGCGCGGTGGTTGCGTCCACCCCGAGGCTGTGGGCCAGCCAGCTCACGCCGGTGAGGTAGATGAGCGCCGTTCCACCGAGCATGGCCGGCACCGAGGTCAGCACCGAGCGGTCTTGGCGACGCTCGGCGAGTGCGCCCACGATCGCGGCGCTGAGGATGAAGCCGACGAGGTAGCCGCCCGTGGCGCCGGTGGCGACCTCCCAGCCCGAGGCGCCGTCTGCGTAGAACGGGAGGCCGACGGCGCCGAGGGCGACGTACAGGAGCTGTGCAGCAGCACCTCGCCGCCAGCCGAGCGCAGCGCCGGTCACGAGGACGGCGAACGTCTGGCCGGTCACGGGGACCGGGGTCCACGGCAGCGGGAAGGTGATCTGGGCAGAGAGGGCGGTGAAGAGGGCGAAGCCGATGATGAGTGCCGGTGTGCGCACTCGCACGCGCGGCACCAGGTCGGCGAGTGTGGTCGGGGCGGCGATGGCTTCCACGGGATCGTCTCTCCTCGGAGTGGTCGAGCTGGGTGTCGGTCGGGGCGACGCAGCCAGGAGCCGTGTCGCGGAGACACCATCGCACAGCCTCGGGCACGTTCCGACCAGGCGAGCGGGTGCTCAGGTCAGCTGGTCCTCGGCGGCCTGGCGGACCTGCCAGTCCCGGTCCTCGAGGGCGAGGCGCAGGGCGCCCTCGACGTCAGGGCCATCGAACGGGGCGAGGGCGATGATCGCTCGACGGCGAACCGTGGCCTTGTCGCCGGTCGCGGCAAGGATCGCCGCCAGGCCGGCCGGGTCGCCGATGGCGCCGAGCGCAGCGACGGCCGCCTCGCGGCACAGCGCGTCGTCGTGCCCGGTGGCGATCGTCGAGAGCGCTGCCACCGCATCGACCTCTGGCGGTTGGCGCTCCCCGCACGCCCACGCAGCCTGCTCCACCACGGTCGGGTCAGGGTCGTCGAGGTGGGACACGAGGGACACGTCCTGGCGTGGGATCGCTGCTTCGAGCGCTCGGCGTCGCACGTCGGGGTCGGGGTCGGCGAGGGCAGCGGCGACGTCGGCATCGGTCGCTGCACCCATGCGTGCGAGGGCTGCCAGCGCCGTCGACCGAACTGTCGCAGCCGGGTCGACGAGCAGGAGCCGGGCGGAGGCTTCGTCCGACTCGTGGCCGGCGACAGCAGCTGCGGCTCGCCGGTGCGTGACGGACGTCTCGGCTACGTTCCCGTCGTCACCCACCCCGCCAGTGTGGCGGGAGAGGAAGGTCATGGCGACAGGAGCACCGAGCCGACGAGAGCTCCAAGCGGCGGCAACCCAGGAGCAGCTCCTGGTCGCCGCTCGAGAGGTCTTCGAGGCCAGGGGCTACGCAGGCACGACGGTGGGTGCCATCACGAGCGCTGCCAGCACCGCCCACGGCACCTTCTACCTCTACTTCCGCAACAAGGAGGATGCGTTCTCGAGCGTGATGGAGGCGGCGACCGCCGAGCTGTACCGAGAGGCCGGGGCGCGCTGGGCCAGGGGTGACGCCTACGCCTCGATCGAGACCTCGATCCGGGGCTTCCTCGAGGTGTTCGTCGCCCACCGTGGGCTGTGGCGCTGCCTGCTGGAGGGCAGCTTCACCAACCCGGCGATCGAGGCGATGTGGCTCGGCATCCGCCAGCGCTTCGTCGAGCGCATCGAGCACAACCTCGTGCACCTCTCGACCAGCGGGGAGATCCGCCCGCTCCACCCGGCAC
>JBBSLC010000050.1:0-19135 GCA_038255685.1 Acidimicrobiales bacterium
CAGCTCCTGCTGGATCAGCAGCGTGTGGTTGCTCGACGCGTCACCAGGTGAGAGGTCGGGGAGGAACTGGTGGATCGCCCTCACCGGAGTCCGCTCGTCGTCCGCTCCTGGCCTGCGGCCGGGCCGCTCGGGCCACGCTCGCTGCGCTCGCTCATGCCAGCAGCTCGGAGACCACGTCGGTGAGCCGGGCGCTGGCGTGGGCGAGTGAGAAGTCCCCGAGGCGGTGGTGGCCGGCGGCGACGAGCTGGGCTCTCAGCACGTCGTCGGTGAGGACCCGGTCGACGGCGGTGGCGACGGTCAGCGGCGACTTGTCGTCGAGGACGAGCCCCGCGCCGGCGAGGGTCTCCGGCACCGCCGCTGCGCCGAAGGCCACGATCGGCACGCCGTGGTGCATCGCCTCGAGCAGGGGCACGCAGAACCCCTCGTGGTCCGACACGCACACGAAGACGTCAGCGTTGCGGTAGCGGGCGGCCAGCACGCCGGGCGTGACCGAGCCGGCGAGGTCGACGGCCTCGCCGAGGCCGACGGCGGCGACGAAGCGCTCGAGCGCCGTCCAGTAGGCGTGCGACGAGGAACCACCGATGATGTGCAGCCGGGCGAGCGGGTCGTGCACCCGCCGGTAGGTGGCGAACGACTTGATGAGGTCGTGCTGGGCCTTGTGGGGAGCCACCCGTCCGACGAAGAGCCAGTCCGAGCCGCCCCGTTCCTTCTGGGCCCTGAGCCGGTCGAGCTCGGCGTGGTCGACGTCGTGGTCGAAGGTGTCGGTGTCGAGCAGGATCGGCACGACGGTGGTCCGCCGGTACCCAGCGGCGACGAGCTCCGTCTCGTTGAAGGCGGAGTCGGCGATGCCGAGCTCGATGGCAGGGGCGAGCTCGCCGAGCTGGCGGCGCGCCTCGGTCAGCTCGGCGCCGACGTGCGGCTCCCACGGCTCGAAGAACGGGGCCGGCGTGATGTTGTGGTAGTTCGACAGCTTGCGCTCGGGGCGTGCGAGGAGCCAGTCGGCCACGGGGCTACCGGTGGAGCACTGGTAGAGCAGCCATGTCTGCTCCCCGGGTCGGGGGGCGGCGAGCTCCTGGTACGGCTGCACCGCTCTGCGGACCTCCCGGTGCGCATCGCCGGCGTAGATCTGCGAGTCGAGTCCGAGGCCGCGCAGCACTCGCTGGACCTGCAGCGTGTGCGAGCCGATGGCGTCGCGCGCGCCGAAGGACGGGACGAGCTGGTGGATCGACGCCACGGTCAGCGGGCGCGGCGGGCCACGACGGTGTAGGACACCGGGCCGAAGAGCGCGTCGCGGAGCAGGGCGTTGTTGGCGTTGACGGCTCCGGCTCCCGGGGTGCCGGGCTCGAGGTCCTCGAGGTCCGCCTCGACCGGTCCCTGGTGGACAGCCTCGACCTCGAGGCCGAGGCGACCGAGCGCCTCCACCCAGGTCGCGCTGGCGAGCGGACGGCCGGGGCTCAGGTCGGCGGCGACCGGATCGATGCCGCGGGCCCATGCTGCGGGGCTGGCGCTGGCGACGAGCAGTGCCCCGCCTGGGGCGAGCGCCCTGACCGCAGCCTCGGCCACCGCCAGCGCCGCTGCAGCCGGCAGCCGCTCGACGACCTCTCGCAGCACGACGGCCCCGAGGACCCCGTCGGCCACACCACCGAGGTGGTCGGCCACGTCGGCGACCCGGACGTCGAGGCCGTCGGCGAGCGCCCGGTTCGCTGCCGTCCGACGGGGGTCGATCCCGTAGGCGTCGACCCCGGCACCAGCGAGCGCCCGGACCAGCGCGCCGTCACCAGCGTCGGCGACGAGCACCCGGCCCGTGGCGTCCGAACAGGTGGCGACGGCGAGCTCGACGAGGTCGGCCGACGTCGGGGTCGGCGAACGCCCCTCGACCGCAGCCCGGAGGTGTGGGCTCGCTGCGGGGGATGCGTGCTCGAGGGCGGTGAGTCGCTCGTCGTTGCTGCGCAGCGCACGGACGGCGGCGGCGTTGAAGGCCGAGGTCTGCTGCGCGAGGTAGCGGAGGTACCAGGCCATGCCCTTGCGGAGCGCCTTCTTGACGACGGGCACCCCCGGCATGGCCGACGCGGTGGGGACGTCGACGTCGACGAACGCGGTGCGCTCGGCGGCCGCGATGATCGAGGTCGAGTCGCTCCCCGTGCTCGCCGCTGGCGAGAAGCGGGCGAACGTGGCGTCGAGCTCGTGCTCGAGGCCAGGAGGGATCTCGCCCGCCGCGCGGCGGCGCGCCACCTCCTCGTCGATCTCGACCAGGACGCGCCGCAGGTCGAGCGCACCGAGGCCGTCTGCCCGGCCGACGTCGGTCATCCCGCCACCTGGCGGTCCGCGGCGTGGTCGATGGTGACGCTGGCGTCGAGGGCGACCAAGCCCGCAGCCACACCGGGGTTCGTGACCTGGAAGGTGTGGCCGGCGCTGTGGTGGTCGTAGATCGTCGCCACGTCGTGGCTGTGGATGCCGATCGAGACGGTGTAGATGCCGTCGAGCAGCGGGATGCGGTCGAAGCTGAACTCGAGCGTGCCGTCACCCTCGACGTAGGCGAGGCCACCGAGGAGGTGGTCGGTGTTGATCCCGTAGACGAGCAGGCCGTCGCCGTTGATGATGTTCAGCGAGAACACGACGTCGTCGATCTTGCGCACGGCGTGGTAGCCGACCTTGATGCGCAGCGGGTCGCCGGGCACGAGGTAGTCCCGCTCGTCGGCGAGGGGGTAGTCCATGCGCACCCTGGTGATGCGCACCTCGAAGTTGGCGAGGTCGATGGCCGGCGGCGGCGCAGCATCGGGGTCGACGACGGGGACCTCGCCGGTGGTGCTCGCACGGTCCGTGGCCGGTCGCTGGTCGGACTGGTCGTCGACCTCGTCACCGGTGGCGAGCTGGCGCGCCTTGGTCCCCCGCATCAGGCTCTCCCGGAACGAGCGGATGGCCTCGCCCGGCGGCCCGATGTCGATCATCTCGCCGTGGTCGAGGACCACGGCGCGGTCACAGATCTGGCGGACGAGCTCGGGCGAGTGGCTCACGAACATCATCGTGCGGCCCTCGCGCTGGAACTGGCGGATGCGGTTCAGGCACTTGCGCTGGAAGGCCTCGTCGCCCACGGCGAGCACCTCGTCGATGAGCAGCACGTCGGGGTCGACGTTGGTGGCGACGGCGAAGCCGAGCCGGACGTACATGCCCGACGAGTAGTGCTTCACCTGCTGGTCGATGAACTGCTCGAGCTCGGCGAACTCGACGATCTCGTCGAAGCGCTTCTCGATGTCCCTGTTCTTCAACCCGAGGATCTGGCCGTTCATGAAGACGTTCTCCCGGCCGGTCAGCTCGGGGTGGAAGCCGGCACCGAGCTCGAGGAGCGAGGCCATGCGCCCGACGGTCTTGATGTAGCCGGTGGTCGGCTGCATGATCCCGGCGACGCACTTGAGCAGGGTCGACTTGCCCGAGCCGTTGTGGCCGAGGAGGCCCACGGTCTCGCCGTCGGCGACCTCGAAGCTCATCTCCTGCAGCGCCCAGAAGTCCTCGCGCGGCTGCTTGCGGCCGATGTTGATGATCCGGCCCTTGAGGTCCGAGTGCCGCTGGTGGTTCACGCGGAACCGCTTCGAGACCTGGGAGATCACGATGTTCGCAGCCACGTCAGAGCTCCTCGGCGAAGTTCGCCTCGAGCCGGTCGAAGAGGCGCACGGCGAGGACGAAGAGCACGAGGCTGCAGGCGCCGACGATGGCGAGGTTGCGGAAGTACCAGAGCGAGCTCTCGTCGGGCAGGATCTGGCCGCCTCCCACCGAGTCGGGGAGGAAGAGGATCCCGTAGAACGCCCGCTGGAAGGCGAGCACGATCGAGGTCATCGGGTTGATGAGGGCGAGGGTCGACGAGATCCCCTGGTTCGACAGGCTGCCGGCGACGAAGCCGAACGGGTAGACGATCGGCGTCATCCAGAACCAGGCGAGCAGCGCCAGCTCGAGGAGGTGCTGGGTGTCGCGGGCGTAGACGTTGACGCACGAGAGGAAGATGGCGAAGGCCGAGGTGAGCAGGAGCAGCACCAGCAGGGCAGGGACGGCGAGCCACAGGTAGGCGAAGTCCACGTCGAAGCGGAAGACGATCATCCCGAGGACGAGCACGATGCCCTGCAGGAAGAAGTGGACGAGGTTGGCGCCGACCGCCGCCATCGGGAGGATCTCCCTGGGGAAGTACACCTTGTTGACCAGCGACGAGTTGCCGACGATGGAGCCGGTGGCGGCCCCGAGCGTCACGGAGAACAGGTTCCACGCGAGCAGCCCGGAGAGCAGGAAGATCGGGAAGTACGGGATCCCGTTGGCCAGCACGACCTGGAAGACCACGTAGAAGACCACGAGGTACATCGCCGGGTTGAGCATCGACCAGAGGAAGCCGAGGGCGCTGTTCTTGTACTTGACCTTCAGCTCCTTGCGCACCATCCCGAGGAGCAGCTCGCGGTAGGAGATGACGAGCCGGATGTGCTCGAGGACGCTGCGCCGGGGCTTGACCACCGTCGTCGCCGCGCTGGCGCCCTGGCGGCGGCTCGGTGACGTCTCCGCGTCGGTGGTCGTTGCCATGGGCGGGGCAGGTCCTTCGTCGGGGGCGCGCGCCGTCAGCGGCGCAACCGGAACAGCGTACCCAGCGGCTTCGCGCCCACGGTGCCTGACCCGTCGTCGCGCCGGCGCCCGGTACCTTCCTCGGCCATGCGGGTCGCCTTCGACGTCACCCCCCTGCTCGGGGCGCCGACCGGTGTGGCCCAGTCGGTCCGCGGGCTTCTCGCTGCGCTCCCGTCGGCTGCGCCGGAGATCGAGGTGGCGCCCTACGTCCTCAGCGGTCGGGCGGTCCGAGGCGTGCCCGCCGTGGTCGACGGCCGGCGCGCCACGCCGCTGCCGTTCCCCGCAGGTGTCGCCATACGGGCGTGGGGGCGCCTCGACCTGCCCCGGGCGGACCGCTGGCTCGGTGGTGCCGATGTCGTGCACGGCAGCAACTTCGTGGTCCCCCCCATGCGGGCGCACCCGACCACAGCGACGATCCACGACTGCTGGTGCGCACGCCACCCCGGCACGTGCACCCCTGCCGTCGAGGCGTTCACCGACGCCGTGCGCCGAGCGGTCGCCCGTGGCGCCTGGCTGCACGTCACCACGGCCCACGGCGCGGCCGAGGTCGCTGACGTCTACGGGGTGGAGGAGCGCGTCGCCATCGTGCCCTTCGCCATCCCGACCGCCACCGAGGGTCCGGTCGGCGTGGTCCCACCCGAGGTGGCCGGCCACCCGTACGTCCTCGCCATGTCGGCCCTCGACCCCCGCAAGGGCCTCGCCGGCCTGGTCCGGGCCTTCGGCGACGTCGCCGCCGCCGAGCCCGACGTGGCGCTCGTCCTCGCCGGCCCCGACGGCCCGGCCCGGCCGTCCATCGACGAGGCGCTGGCCGCGCTCCCCGTCGACATGGCGAGCCGGGTCCACCTCCTCGGCACCGTGGACGACGGGACCCGGCGCGCGCTGCTCGCAGGGGCCCGGGTGCTCGCCTACCCCTCCCTCGACGAGGGCTTCGGCTTCCCGGTGCTCGAGGCCATGGCGCAGGGCGTCCCCGTCGTCGCCTCGTCAGCAGGGGCCCTGCCCGAGGTCACCGCCGGCGCCGCCGACCTCGTCCCCGTCGGTGACGACGCCGCCCTCACGGACGCGCTGACCAGAGCCCTGACCGACGAGCCCCATCGCGCCGCCCTCGTCGCCGCAGGCCTCGCCCGCGCCTCGGACTTCTCTTGGGAGCGCACCGCCGAGGGCATGGCCGCCTTCTGGCAGCGCGCCCTCGACGCCGGCCCCTGACCGGCAGCGCGCCTTTCTGGGCGTTCGACCACCGCTCAGGTGGTCCAGCGTCCACAATCCCGTAAAGCGCGCTTTCTGGACGCTGACTCCGGCTGTACCGGTGCGAACCTCCACAATGCTTTCTGGACGCTCAACCACCGCCACGGTGGTGCAGCGTCCACAAACCCGTGGGCGCGCTTTCTGGACGCTGTCACCGGCTCTACCGGCGCGAGCGTCCAGAAACGCAGACAGCGTCAGAGGTCGTCGAGGGCGCGACCGACCTTCCGGAGGGCCTGGGTGAGCGCGGTGCGCTCGGTGGGGTCGACGGCGGTCGCCTCCAGGGCCCGGAGGCGGGCGGCCCACCCGTCGAGCTCGGCTCGGACCTCGGCGCAGAGGTCGACCCGGTGGTGCCAGGCGAGGTCGCGCTCGAGGAGTGCGAGCTGGAGCTCGACCTCGGTGTGGCGGGTGGCGACGTGGGGGAGGCGCTCGACCTTGGCCGGCGGGTAGCCGGTGCCGGCCACGAGCTCCCTGGGCTCCACCTTGAAGAGCCCGGCCAGCAAGGTGATGGTGCGCTCCCCCGGGGTGCTCACGCCTCCCTCGAGGTGGGAGAGGGCGGTGCGGGAGATGGCCAGTCGACCGGCGAGCTCCTGCTGCGTCCAGCCGAGCTCGGCGCGCAGCTTGGCGATGCGTCGCCCCAGGTGCTCGGCCATCCCGACAGTCTGTCGCGCCTGCCAACTGGGTTGGCAGACACGACGCCTCCGCACCTCCACACTCGACCCATGACCACGCGCGCGCTCATCACCGGCATCACGGGCCAGGACGGCTCCCACCTCGCCGAGCTGCTCCTCGACAAGGGCTACGAGGTGGTCGGCATGGTGCGCCGCAGCAGCACGGTGAACTACGAGCGGATCGCCCACATCCAGGACCGGATCGAGTTCGCCCAGGGCGACCTGCTCGACGAGGTGTCGATGATCAACATGCTCCGCGAGCACCGACCCGAGGAGGTCTACAACCTCGCTGCCCAGAGCTTCGTCCAGACGAGCTTCGGCCAGCCCGTGCTCACCGGCGAGACGACCGCCCTCGGCGTGACCCGCATGCTCGACGCCATCCGCATCGTCGATCCCGGCATCCGCTTCTACCAGGCGAGCTCGAGCGAGATGTTCGGCAAGGTCCAGGCCGTGCCTCAGTCGGAGACGACGCCGTTCTACCCCCGCTCCCCCTACGGCGTGGCCAAGCTCTACGGGCACTGGATCACCATCAACTACCGGGAGAGCTACGACCTGCACGCCTCGTCGGGGATCCTGTTCAACCACGAGGGGCCGAGGCGCGGCCTCGAGTTCGTGACCAGGAAGATCACCCACACCGCAGCCAAGATCAAGCTCGGCCTGGCCACCGAGCTGCGGCTCGGGAACCTCGACGCCCAGCGCGACTGGGGCTTCGCCGGCGACTACGTCGAGGCGATGTGGCGCATGCTCCAGCAGGACGCCCCGGACGACTACGTCGTGGCGACGGGAGAGACGCACGAGGTGCGGGAGTTCTGCGAGGTCGCCTTCGACCACGTCGGCCTCGACTACAGCGACTTCGTCGTCCAGGACGAGCGCTTCATGCGTCCAGCAGAGGTGGACCTGCTCGTCGGTGACCCGACCAAGGCCCGCACCGAGCTCGGCTGGGAGCTGCAGACGTCGTTCCAGGACCTGGTGAAGATGATGGTCGACGCCGACCTCGCCCTCCTGTCCGGCGACCTCAAGGGCATCAGCGGCAGCTGAACCACACCACCCCACCCGTTCTGGGTGCAGGACACCGTCTCACGCGCTGTGGGCTGCACCTCGAACGGCGGCGGGCGGGTCAGTCGCCGGAGGTGATGCGGGCGCGCCACCAGTCGAGCAGGTCGTCGAGGGTGTCCGCGAGGGCCAGCTCCGGCTTCCAGCCCGTTGCCTCGCGCAGCTTCGTGCAGTCGCCTCGGAGCACGGGCAGCTCGACGGGGCGGAGCCGCTCGGGGTCGAGCTCGATGCGCATCGGCCTGTCGGCTCGGCCGATGAGGTGGTCGGCGACCTCGGACACGGCCACGTCCACGCCGCTGCACACGTTGTAGACCTCGCCGGGCTCACCGCGCTCGACGAGCAGCCGGTAGGCGCGGACCACGTCGCGGACGTCGGTGAAGTCGCGCCGGGGGCTGAGATCGCCGGCCAGCACGACGTCGTTGCCGAGGTGCTCGTTGCGGGCGACCTGCTCGGCGAGCGCAGAGGCGACGAAGCGGCCCGACTGGGACGGGCCGAGGTGGTTGAACGGCCGCACCCTGACGACCGACTGGCCCCGCCCGAGGAACGCCTGGAGGGCGAGGAAGTTCGCTGCGACCTTGCTGACGCCGTAGGGCGTGACCGGCCGGAGGGGGGCATCTTCCGTGAGGGGGAGGTCGGCGGGGTCGACCTTGCCGTACTCCTCGGCGCTGCCGACGTTCAGGACCCGGCTGACCTTCGCCTCCTCGCAGGCGAGCAGGACGTTCAGGGTGCCCTCGGCGTTGATGCGGAGGACCTCGACCGGCGCCGTCCACGACGAGCCCACGTTGCTCGCCGCTGCGAGGTGGTACACGGCGTCCGGCGCGATGCCGAGGATGGCCTGGCGGATCGCCTCGCCGTCGGTGATGTCGACCTCGGCGTCGAGCCCGACGACCTCGTCACCCTCGGCCTCGAGGTGGTCCCTGAGGTAGCCGCCGACGAAGCCGCCGGCACCGGTGATGAGCGCCTTCACGAGCGCAGGGCGGGCAGGGGGCGCAGCACGGGCGGCAGTCTACGGTGAGCGCCGATGCCCCTCTCGACGGTCGCCGTGCACGCGGGCCAGCTCCTGCAACCCGTGCCGGGTGGCATCGGCCGCTACGTGCGCTCGCTCGTCGCTGCCCTCCCTGGTGTGAGCGTCACGCCGTTCCCCTTCGGTGCCGGGGCCCAGCCCGACGGCATGGGCGCGAGGTGGTGCGATCTCGGGCGGCCGACCGGCAGCGCCCGCTATGAGCTGTGGCACCGGTTCCGGCGACCGGTCGTGAAGGTGCCCGGGGACGTCGTGCACGCCACCAGCCTGGCCGTCCCGCCGGCACGCGGGCGGCCGCTGGTGGTGACCGTGCACGACCTCGTCTTCCTGCGCCAGCCCGAGCACCTCACCCCTCGAGGTGTCTCCTTCCACCGCCGTGGGCTCGACCTCGCGCGGACCGAGGCCTCGGCCGTGATCGTGCCGACGGCGTGGAGCCGGGACGACCTGCTCACCGAGGGTTTCGCGCCCGAGCGGGTCCACGTCGCTCTCCACGGGGTGGACCGCGCGCCGGCCCCCGATGCCGAAACGGCAGCCGCCGTGCTCGACCGGCTCGGCGTGCGCCAGCCGTTCATCCTCTTCGCCTCGACGATCGAGCCACGCAAGGGCGTGGTCGACCTCCTCGCCGCCCACGCCGCCCTTGCCGCGACGCACCCGGAGGTCGGCCTCGTCCTCGCCGGCCAGCAGGGGTGGGGCGAGGTGCCCGACCTCGACCGACCCGGGGTCGTCGCGACCGGCCACGTCGCCGACGGTGACCTCGACGTGCTCTACCGCTCGGCGATCGCACTCGCCCACCCCGCCCGCTACGAGGGCTTCGGCATGCAGGTCGCCGAGGCCATGGTGCGCGGCTGCCCGGTGGTCACGACCGACGCTGCCAGCCTCCCCGAGGTCGCCGGGGGCGCCGGCGTGCTGGTGCCCGTGGGCGACGTCGACGCACTCGCCGGGGCGCTCCTCCGCCTCATCGAGGACGAGGGCCACCGGGCCGAGCGCAGCGAGGCCGGGTCAGAGCGCACACGTCCCCTCACCTGGGAGGCGAGCGCGGCCGCCCACGTCGCCGCCTACGAGGCCGCCATCGCCGTCGGTCCTCGGTCGTGACGACGCCCCCGACCGTTCTGGGTGCAGGAGGCCGTCTCACGCGCTGCGGGCTGCACCCGGAGCGGAGCCGTCGGGAGCGGTGCCTCCGGGAGCGGTGGGGCGAGGTCGGGCGGCCATGAGCGGCATCGGTGGGCCGGTCGCCCTCGACGTGAGCGCCATCCCGTCGCAACCCGCAGGGGCTGGGATCTACGTCGTCGAGCTCGTGCGAGCCCTCGCGGCTGCGGGTGAGGTGGACCTCGCGCTCGTGGCCCGCCGAGACGACGAGGACCGCTGGCAGGCCCTCGCCCCGGCTGCGACGGTCTGCGCCGTCGCACCTGTCCGGCGACCGGTGCGCCTGACGTGGGAGCAGGCACGAGCGCGTGGGGTGGCCGAGCGACTCGAGGCGTCGGCCTGGCACGGCCCGCACTACACGCTGCCCCTGCGCCTCGACCGACCGAGGGTCGTCACCGTCCACGACATGACGTTCTTCGACAACCCCGAGTGGCACGAGTCGAGCAAGGTCGCCTTCTTCACGAGGATGATCCGCCTCAGCGTGCGGCGAGCCGACGTGATCGTCGCCGTCAGCGACCGCACCGCCGAGCGCCTCCGCGACGTCCTCGCCCCGAGTGCACCGGTGCTCGCCATCCCCCACGGCGTCGACCACGCCCGGTTCACCGCCGTCGCCGGCGACCACGACCTCGCCCGACTCGAGGCCCTGGGGGTGCGCCCCCCGTTCGTCGCCTTCGCCGGCACGATCGAGCCGAGGAAGGACGTCCCCGGGCTCATCGCCGCCTTCGACCGGATCGCCGACCGCCACACTGAGCTGCGCCTCGTCATCGCCGGTCGGCCGGGTTGGGGGAGCGACGAGGTCGACGCCGCCATCGCCGCCAGCCCGAACCGTGCGCGCATCCGCCTGCTCGGCTACGTCCGTGACGACGTCGTGCCCGCCCTGTTCCGCTCCGCTGCCGCCGTCGCCTACGCACCGTTCCAGGAGGGCTTCGGCCTGCCCGCCCTCGAGGCGCTCGCCTGTGGGGCGGTGCTCGTCACGACGGCGGGGACGCCCATGGCCGACGTGGCCGGCGACGCCGCGCTCATCGTGGCGCCGGGCGACCCCAGGGCGCTGGCCGACGCCCTCGACGTGGCGATCGAGGACGGCCCCGAGGCGCAGAGGCTCCGAGCTGCCGGGCCCGCCGTCGCCGCGCCGTGGACGTGGGCCCGCTGCGCCGTCAGCCACGCCGAGGCCTACCGCCTCGCGCGCACGTCGTCACGACGGTGAGAGGTGGGCAACGCCCAGAGGCGGCTCGAGATCGTCGACCTGCTCGCCGACGAGGAGCGGTTCGCCTTCACGACGGTCGGCCGCGCCTGGGGAGGCGACGAGCCGGTGGCGCCGCTCCGCTTCCTCGTCGACACGAGCGTCTTCGCCCGCCTCGGCAAGCCCGCCGTCGCTGCAGCGCCTCCGCATCCCTGCGCACGGACGTCGGGGGAGGTGCGTAGCGTCGGACGGGTGGAGCCGCTCTCGTGATCGCTGTGCTCGTCTCGTGATCGCTGTGCTCGCTGGGGGCGTGGGCGCGGCGAAGTACCTGGCCGGGCTCGTCCAGGTGGTCGATCCCGGCGAGGTCACCGCCATCGTGAACACCGGCGACGACACCGACCTGCACGGGCTGCGGATCTGCCCCGACCTCGACACCGTCACCTACACGCTCGCCGGGGCATCGAACACCACCCTCGGCTGGGGCCTGCAGGGCGAGACGTGGCAAGCGATGGACGCGCTCGCACGCTTCGAGACCCAGGCCCCCTCGGGCTCGACGGCGGGCGCCACCTGGTTCCGCCTCGGCGACCGTGACCTCGCCACCCACCTCTACCGGACCCAGCGGCTGGCCGAGGGTGCGCCGCTCTCCACCATCACCGCCGAGCTCACCCGGGCGTGGGGCCTCGGCCTGCGACTCCTGCCGATGACCGACGACCGGGTCGCCACCATGGTCACCGTCGCCGGCGAGGGAGAGATCGGTTTCCAGGACTACTTCGTCGGTCGCCAGCACGCCGTGCCCGTGTCGGGTGTGCGCTTCGAGGGCATCGAGCGGGCACGGCCAGCACCGGGCGTCCTCGAGGTGCTCGAGCGCGCCGAGCGGATCGTCATCGCACCCTCGAACCCGGTCGTCTCCATCGGACCCGTGGTCGCGGTGCCGGGAGTCGCCGAGCGGCTGCGGGCCAGGAGAGAGGCCGTCGCGGCCGTCTCCCCCATCGTGGCGGGTGCCGCCCTGAAGGGCCCCGCCGACCGGATGCTCGTCGAGCTCGGCCACGAGGCGTCGGTCGTGGGCGTCGCCCGCCTCTACGCACCGCTCGTCGGGACGCTCGTGATCGACGAAGCCGACGCTGCCCGAGCACCGGAGGTCGAGGCGCTCGGCATCCGCTGCGTCGTCGCCCCGAGCGTCATGCACGGCCCGACCGAGGCGGCGACGCTCGCTCGCGCCACGTTGGGGATGGCATGACGGGCGGCATCACCCTCATCCCGGTCCACGGCATCGGCGAGGTCGTCCCCGGCGACGTGCTCGCCGAAGTGATCCTCGCCGCCGAGCCCGGGCTCCTCGACGGCGACGTCGTCGTCGTGACCCAGAAGGTCGTCTCCAAGGCCGAGGGTCGCCTCGTCGCCGTCGACCCGGACGACCCGCTCGACCACAAGCGCCTCGTGCTCGACGAGGCCCGCCGCGTGCTGCGCCGGCGGGGCGACCTCCTCATCACCGAGACGCACCACGGCTTCGTCTGCGCCAACAGCGGGATCGACCTGTCGAACGTGGCGATCGGCCAGGCCGCCCTCCTGCCGCTCGACAGCGACCGCTCGGCCCGGCGCATCCGCGACGGGCTCCGGGCAAGAGCCGGCGTCGAGATCGGCGTCGTCATCTCCGACACCTTCGGCCGCCCGTGGCGCAAGGGGCTCACCGACATCGCGCTCGGCACGGCCGGGGTCGCTGCGGTGGTCGACCTGCGGGGCACGATCGACGCGCAGGGTCGGGAGCTGCAGGTCACCGAGGTGTGCGTCGCCGACGAGATCGCCGGCGCCGCCGAGCTCGTGATGGGCAAGGCGTCGGGCGTGCCCGTGGCCATCGTGCGGGGCGTCGACCCTGCGTGGCTGCGGGAGTCGTCGGTCGCCGCCGAGATCGTCCGCGACCCCGCCGAGGACCTGTTCCGCTGATCGAGCCGGCTTGCCCGAACCGTCGGTGATCCGTCCCGGGGGCCGGGACGATCCACCGACAGAACGGTCAGGCGCCCGGGACCCGCGTGCTCCCTTCCACCACGGCGACGCCGAGGAGGGTGACGCCGGGCTCGACGACCCAGACCGTCGGGCCGGTGGCCAGGACGATGGGCGTGGCGAGCCCCTGGTCGAGCAGGAGCTGCAGATCGGGAGCGACGTGGTCGAGCACGAACACCGCCCGGCCGCCTCGCGGCACCTCCAGCTCGGTGTCGCCGCTCGTCGTCCAGCGCGAGTCCCGAGCGGTGTGGACGTGGGTCGAGTCGCGGACGAAGGAGGTCGTGAACTCGGGGAGCGTGAGCGTGGCTTGGCGGTAGCGCTCCCCGCCGTTCAACCAACCCCACACCAGGACGTCGGTCTCGGGATCGAACGCGTCGCGGAGCGCGAGCTGCTCGGTGGTGGTGCGGTCGCTCTCCACCATCGCCCGGTGGGTGAACGGGAAGGGTGCGCCGTTCACCGACGTCGTGAGGAAGAGCGGCGTGGCGTCGACGAGCGCGGCAGGGACGACGGCCGGAGCGAGCAGGAACCGCTGCGCCGAGACGAGGCACACGACCACGACGACGACCGCCACCGCCCGCCGCTCGTCTGCTCGGAGCACGGTGACCGGGAGCACCAGCAGGAGGATCGCGGCGGGGAGGAGCGCGAGGAGGTACCCCGCCTTGCCGAAGTGGATCAAGACGAGGAAGGCGAGCGGCGGCACCGCGCCGGCAGCCGCGAGGACCGGCGCGCTGGCCCACCAGGGTCGGTCCGGGCCGACCGCCTTCGCCGCCCCCCCTGGTCGAGCCGGGTCGCGCCGACGCCCGACGACCACCATGGCGACGATCACCGCAGCGGTGACCAGAGCGGGGCCGAGCGCGACGATGGCGTACGTCGAGCCCTGCGTCATGTTGCGGGTGACGACCTCGGCCGCCCCGACGAAGACCGACGTCTGCTCGACGGAACCGGCGAGCAGCTCGTCGCTGGCGCCACGCCAGGCGCCGAGTCCGCCGGGCTGCTCGACCAGCATCGGCACGAGCCAGCTGGCGACTGCTCCCGCTCCCACGGCCCCGCCGAGGAGCCAGGTGCGCAGGGACCGTGCGCTGCGGGCCATGGCGATCACGACGAGCGGGGCGAAGAGCAGGAGCGACGTCTGGCGGAAGCCGGCGGCGAGACCGAGGGTGGCCGCTGCTGCGAGGCCATGGGCCGAACCAGGTCGTGCGTGCCAGGCGAGGGTCACCAGCACGACGCACGCGAGCGCGTCGAGCGTGTAGGTGTCGACGCTCGATCCGTAGAACCAGAGGAACGGCGACGTCAGGAGCAGGCTGGCGGCGACGGCACCGAGGAGCCGTCCCCCGATGGCGCGGCCGAGGGCGTGCGTCAGGCCGACGGCTGCTGCGGCGGCGACCGACGACACGAGCGTCAACGAGGCGGTGGCGCCGAGCGGGGTCAGCGACCGGACCACCCGCCCGGCGAGGAGGTAGAGCCAGTAGCCCGGTGGGTGCGGTGTGCCGTTCGTGACGTCGAAGTGGTCGAGGCCCATGACGAGCTGGGCCCCGTCCCACTCGACGGGGTAGCGGGTGGCGGTCGCCTGGTAGGCCGCGAACGCCACGAGGCCGAAGGCGATCGAGACGAGGCGATCGGGTCCCGGCCACCGACGAGCTCGTCGACTGCGCACCTCCTCGCCTCGTCCGGGCGGGTGCTCGCGCACGCGCTGCCCGACGATCCCCATGGTCAGCCCCGCCGTGCCCGGCGCTCTGCGACGTCGCGCAGGACGCTCGCCGTCCCGACATCGAGCGTGGTCCACGGGGCCCAGCCGAGGTGGATCCTCGCCCGCCCGGGATCGAGCGCGGAGCGGGCCAGCTCACCGGGTCGAGCGGCGGCCGCCACGGTCGGCGCCCCGCTGACGCCGGCCTGCGCCGCCATCGTCTCGTGCAGGTCGGTGATCGAGGTCTCCTGGCCCGTGCCGACGTTGCAGAGCAGACCGCTCCCCCGGTCGGCGGCGCGGACGAAGGCATCGACGACGTCGTCGACGAAGGTGAAGTCCCTGGTCTGGTGACCGTCGCCGAAGATCGTGCACGCCTCGCCGGCGAGGAGCGACTCGGCGAAGATCGCGACCACGCCTGCCTCGCCATGGGGGTCCTGACGGGGTCCGTAGACGTTGGCGAGGGCGAGGGCGGCGAACTCGAGGTCGTGCAGCGACCTGTAGGCGTGCAGGTAGTCACCGACGACCTTCTTGGCCACGCCGTAGGGCGAGAGCGGCTGCTGCGGGTGGGACTCGCGGACGGGGAGGTCGCTCGGTGCCGGGTCGCCGTAGATGGTCCCGCCACTCGACGCGAAGACGACCTTGCGGGCGCCGGCCGCCCGAGCCCCCTCGAGGACCTGCAGGCTTCCGATGATGTTGACCTCGGCATCGAACACCGGCCGGGCGACCGAGACGCGCACGTCGGCCTGGGCGGCGAGGTGGAACACGACCTCGGGCTTGCGCCTGGCGATGAGGTCGACGACGTCTGGGGAGCGGATGTCGACCTGGTGGACCTTCAGCTCGTGGGACCGGTCGCTCCGAGCGTCGGCGAGGTTGCCGAGGGAACCGGTGGAGAGGTCGTCGACCACGTCGACGGCGTGGCCCTCGGCGAGCAGGCGGTCGACCAGGGTCGAGCCGATGAAGCCGGCACCGCCGGTGACGAGCGCCCTCACCGGGGCGGCCGCAACGATCCAGCGCCGGGCCGGTCGCTCACCCGGCGTCTGGCAAGCGGGCGGACACGAGCGTGGTGCCCGCCTCGACCTTGGCCCCGTCACCGACGACGGAGAGCTCGTCCACCGCAGCGCCGGCCTGCACGCTGGCGTCGGCACCGAGCAGGGAGCGGCGCACCGTCGCCCCTGGCCCGACCGAGGCGCCGGGCAGCAGCACGGCGTCCTCGACGACGGCACCATCGGCGACCCAGACGCCACGCCCGAGGACCGAGCGGGAGACCGTTGCCGTCCCTTCGACGGTGACGTGGTCGCCGAGGAGGCTGGCGCGGACGTCAGCGGTGGCGGCGACCTCGGCGAGGTCGGACTCGTCGAGCACGATCGAGGGGCGCAGGCCGTCGAGGACGTCGAGGTTCGCCTGGAGGAGGCGCTCAGCTGTGCCCACATCGAGCCAGTAGGCCGGGTCCGCACGCCCGTAGAGGGTCTTTGCAGCGACCATGGCCGGGAACGTCTCCCGCTCGATGTTGACCCTGGCACCTGCGGGGATGCGGTCGAGCACGGACGGCTCGAGCACGTAGAAGCCGGCGTTGACGAGGTCGGTCGGCGCCTCGTCCCTCGGCGGCTTCTCGACGAAGGCGACGACGCGGCCCTCCTCGTCGGTCGGGACGACACCGAACTGCGACGGGTCGTCGACCTTGGTGAGGGCGATGGTGCCCTCGGCGCCGACCCGGTCGTGGAACGCGAGCAGCGCCGTGAGATCGATGTCGGTGAGGACGTCGCCGTTCACGACCAGGAAGCGCTCGGAGACACCGGCTGCCCGAGCGGCGAAGCCGACGGCGCCGGCGGTGTCGAGCGGCTCCGGCTCCACGGCGTAGTGGAGCGAGACCCCGGCGCAGCGCGCATCGGGGTAGGCGTCGGTGAACGCATCGGGGCGGTACCCGAGCGAGAGCACCACATCGTCGATGCCGTGCGAGGCGAGGTGGGCCAGCACCCGCTCGATCATCGGCCGCCCGGCGACGGGGAGCATCTGCTTGGGGGTGCTGAGCGTCAGCGGTCGGAGCCGGGTGCCGAAGCCCCCGACGAGGACGACCGCCCTCACGGTGCCGAGGTGTCGGTCGTCTCGGTCGTGTCGGTCGTGTCGTCCTCGGCGGACGTGTCGGTCGTGTCGTCCTCGGCCGACGTGTCGGTCGTGTCCTCGTCGGCGTCGTCCTCGAGCGGGATCGTCTCGGGCACGCCCTCGGGCACGGTGTCGCCGGGCGCCGGGGCCACGTCGGTGGGCTGGGTGCCGGCAGACGGGGGGGTCGGGATCTCCGCACCCTCCGGCGCGAAGGCGATCGTCACCAGCTCGCCGTCCTGAGGGGCGTAGTCGGCGAAGTCGGCCTCGAGCAGCCGGCCCTCCTCGTCACCCAGGCCGTCCCAGACCTTGACCTGCACCACGCCCGGCTCACCGCCGCAGTCGTCGCCGTTGGCGAGGGTGTCTCCGCCCGGGAGGGTGAACGAGTCGTCTGCAAGCTCGAAGGCGGTCGTCTCCCCGAAGGCGGAGATGGTGGCGTCCTCGCCGGTGTACCGGGTGCTGAACGGGTGGATGTGCATGAGCCCGTCGCCGTGGGCGTGGATCCCGCTCTCGTCCGGCTGGGCGTCGTTGAACGGCGCCTCGAAGTCGTCGCACACCATCACGCCGTAGGCCGCGTGCCAGTGGTCGCCGAGGATCGGCGGCGTGCTGCTGCTCTCGCGCCCGCTGGCGGAGACGACGATCAGGCCGACGCCGAGGAGCACGACGAGGCCGATGCCGACCGGCCACGCGAGGCTCTTGGAGGTACCCGGCTGCCCGGCTGCCTTGGCGGCGCGTGCGACCTTCTTGTTTGACGATGCTCTGCCCATGACGAGGGGCAACCCTACTCAGGTCGTCTCCGGATCCCGATTCAGGTCGGGCGGGACGATCTGGCTCTGCCAGTCGTCCGGACCAGCCAGCGGATTATCGCTGGCGAATGAGCTCGGGCGGGACGATCTGGCTCTGCCAGTCGTGCGGACCAGCCAGCGGATGATCGCTGGCAGATCAGGGGGCGGCGTGGGGGCGGCCCCGGAGCGCACGCTGCACCCATGCCAGGACGGTCCTCACGGTGAGCGCAGCAGCGATGACCGGCAGCAGCGCCCGGCGAGCGCCCGTCGTGGTGCGACCGGCGTAGCGGAGCAGCGACCGGTGGTGGGCGGCGATCATGCGGTAGGGGGTCTGGTCGGTGGATCGGCCGATGCCGTGCACGATGCGCGCCGCAGGCTCGTAGCCCACCCGCCACCCGGCCCGGTGGAGCCGCCAGCACAGGTCGACGTCCTCCATGTACATGAAGAACGCCTCGTCGAAGCCGCCGACCTCGTCCCATGCGATGCGGCGCGCCAGCAGGTGCGTCCCCGCCACCCAGTCGACGTCGCGAGCGTCACCGTGGTCCCAGTCGAGCATCCGGTAGCGACGGCTGAACGGGTTGGACGACCAGACGAAGTGGAGGAAGGCGTGGCCGGCGGCGTCGACCATGTCCGGGAAGGTGCGGGCGGACGGGTACAGCTCGCCCTCGGGCGTCTCGATCCTCGGGCCGACGAGCGCGAGACCGTCGTCGGCCTCCAGCGCGTCGAGCAGGACCTTGGTGGAGCCGGGCTCGACCTCCACGTCGGGGTTCAAGACGACGACGAACGGCTCGGTGGTCCTGGCGACCCCCCGGTTCACACCGGCGCCGAAGCCGATGTTGCGACCCAGCGCCACGACCTCGACATCGGGGTCGGCGGCCCGGATGGCGGCGACCGAGTCATCGGACGAGGCGTTGTCGACCACCACGATCCGCTCGATGCCGTCGGCCCGCAAGCTCTCGACGCAGCGGACGAGCAGGTCGGCGACGTTGTAGCTGACGATGACCGCAGCGACGTCGGGTCGACTCATGTCCCCCGCTCCTGGCCTGCGGCCGGGCCGCTCGGGCCACGCTCGCTGCGCTCGCTCACTGCGCCCCGCTCCTGGCCTGCGGCCGGGCCGCTCGGGCCACGCTCGCTGCGCTCGCTCACCCGAGGACCTTCTTGAAGTGCTCGGCGGTGCGGGTGAGGCCCTCCCGCAGCTGGACCTGCGGCTCCCACCCGAGGACGCGCCGGGCGAGGTTGATGTCGGGCTGGCGGCGGACGGGGTCGTCGGTCGGGAGCGGCTCGAACACCAGCTCCGAAGACGAGCCGGTGATCTCGAGCACGAGGTCGGCGAGCTCGCGCACCGTGAACTCGTTCGGGTTCCCGATGTTCACCGGTCCGACGTGGTCGCTGTCGAGCAGCCGGAGGAACCCCTCGATCTCGTCGGCGACGTAGCAGAAGCTCCGGGTCTGGTCGCCCTCGCCATAGATCGTGAGCGGCTTGCCGGCCAGCGCCTGCACGAGGAAGTTCGACACCACCCGCCCGTCATCGGGCCTCATCCGCTCCCCGTAAGTGTTGAAAATACGAACCATTCTCACATCGAGGCCGTGGTGGCGGTGGTAGGCCATGACCATGGCCTCGCCGAAGCGCTTGGCCTCGTCGTAGACCCCCCGGGGGCCGATGGGGTTGACG
>JBBSLC010000051.1:0-18900 GCA_038255685.1 Acidimicrobiales bacterium
CGGGTCGCCTCGTAGGTGGTGATGTCGGCCTCGTTGCGGAGGGTGAGGCCGATGTCGTCGAGGCCCTCGAGCAGGCGGTGGCGGGTGAAGTCGTCGATGGGGAAGGCGACCTCGATGTCGAGTGCAGGTGCGGAGACGGTCCTGCGCTCGACGTCGATGGTGATCTCGACGTCGGGGTCGGCGGTGACCGCAGCCATGAGCTGGGCACCGACCTCCTCGTCGACCACGACGGGCACGAGGCCAGCCTTGGTCGCGTTGTTGCGGAAGATGTCACCGAAGCGAGGGGAGATCACGGCCCGGAAGCCGTAGTCGGTGAGTGCCCAGACGGCGTGCTCACGGGAGGAGCCCGTCCCGAAGTTCGGGCCGGCGATGAGGATGCTGGCGCCGGCGTGCTCGGGCCTGTTGAGGGGGAAGTCGCGGTCCGACTCCCGCCAGGCAGAGAAGAGCCCGGCGCCGAAGCCGGTGCGCTCGACTCGCTTCAGCCACTCGGCGGGGATGATCTGGTCGGTGTCGACGTCGCTGCGGTCGAGCGGGACGGCAGTCCCGGTGATGACGTTGATCGGTTCCATGTCGGCTCCTGCGGCGGTGGGGTCGGGCTCAGACGGGGGGGAGGTCCGCAGGCGCAGCGAACGTCCCGGCGATGGCGGTGGCGGCAGCGACCTCGGGTGAGACGAGGTGGGTGCGGCCGCCACGGCCCTGGCGTCCCTCGAAGTTGCGGTTGCTGGTGGACGCCGCGCGCTCGCCGACGGTGAGCTTGTCGGGGTTCATGGCCAGGCACATCGAGCAGCCCGGCTCGCGCCAGTCGAAGCCGGCGTCGGTGAAGATCTGGTCGAGGCCCTCGGCCACCGCCTGGTCCTTCACCGCGAACGAGCCGGGGACCACCATCGCCCGCATCCCTGCCTTGACGCTGCGGCCCTCGACCACCGCAGCGGCGGCGCGCAGGTCCTCGATGCGGCTGTTCGTGCACGATCCGATGAAGACGGTGTCGACGGGCACCTCGCGCAGCGGGGTTCCGGCGCGCAGGCCCATGTAGGCCAGCGCTCGTGTGGCGGCCTCGCGCGCTGCTGGGTCGTCCATCGCCTCGGGATCGGGGACGCTGGCGCTGATCGGCGCGACCTGGGCGGGGTTGGTCCCCCACGACACGTGCGGGGTCAGCGTGGAGGCGTCGATGACGACCTGCTTGTCGAAGGTCGCGCCCTCGTCGGTGACGAGGGCGCGCCAGTCGGCCACCGCCGCGTCCCAGTCGGCGCCCGTCGGCGCGTGCTGCCTTCCCCGGAGGTACTCGAAGGTGACCTCGTCGGGTGCGATGAGCCCGGCCTTGGCACCTGCCTCGATCGACATGTTGCACACCGTCATCCGGCCCTCCATCGAGAGGCTGCGGATCGCCTCGCCGCGGTACTCGATGATCGACCCGACGCCGCCGCCGGTGCCGATCTCGCCGATGATGTGCAGGATCAGGTCCTTCGCCGAGACGCCGGGCGGCAGGGCGCCCTCGACGGTGATCGCCATGGTGCCGGGGCGCTGCTGGGGGAGGGTCTGGGTGGCGAGGACGTGCTCGACCTCGCTCGTGCCGATGCCGAACGCGAGCGCCCCGAAGGCGCCGTGGGTGGAGGTGTGGCTGTCGCCGCAGACGATGGTCATGCCCGGCTGCGTCAGGCCCTGCTCTGGGCCGATGACGTGGACGATGCCCTGACCGGGGTGGCCCATCGGGTAGAGGGTGATGTCGAACTCGGCGCAGTTGGCGGCGAGGGTGTCCATCTGCTTGGCCGAGATGAGGTCCTCGACCGGCTGGTCGATGTCGGCGGTCGGGACGTTGTGGTCCATGGTGGCCACCGTGAGCTCGGGGTGGCGCACGCCCCGGCCGGCGATGCGGAGCCCGTCGAACGCCTGGGGCGAGGTGACCTCGTGGACGAGGTGCAGGTCGACGAAGAGCAGGTCTGGCTCCCCGTCGGCGGACCGGACCACGTGGCGGTCCCACACCTTTTCGCTCAGCGTCCTCGGTCCCACCATGTCGTCCCCTTGCACTCGTCTGCCACTCGTCCGGCTTCGGTCGCGTCTCGCTCGATGCCTGCGCTGTCCAGCATGTGAGACTAACGTACCGACTTGTGGAACGTAGTGTAAGCGGCGTCGGTGTCCTGGACAAGGCGGCCACGGTGCTCGCAGCGCTCGAGGCGGGCCCGCTGGCGCTGGCCGCACTTGCTGGTGCAACCGGGCTCCCGCGCCCGACCGCCCATCGCCTCGCCGTGGCGCTCGAGGACCACGGTCTGCTGCGGCGCGACGGCGACGGGCGCTTCGCCCTCGGCCTCCGACTCGTCGGGTTGGGGAGGGCCGCCGCTGCTGGTCTGCCCATCGCCGATGCAGCCCGGACCGCGCTCGAAGCGCTCCGAGATGCGACAGGTGAGAGCGCTCAGCTCTACGTGCGGCAGGGTGATCGGCGGGTGTGCCTCGTCTCCCTCGAGTCGCCCCACGGCCTGCGGACGATCGTGCCCGTCGGGGCCGCCCTGCCGCTCGACGTCGGGTCGGCGGGTCGGGTGCTCGGCAGTGGCGGGACGGCGACGGGCCGTCACGGCTGGGCGGAGAGCGTCGCCGAACGTGAGGCCGGTGTCGCATCGGTCAGCGCTCCCGTGCGCGGTGCGGATGGGGTCGTGCTCGCTGCCGTCAGCGTGTCGGGGCCAATCGAGCGGACGTCCCGCTCGCCCGGCCGGCGGTACGGCGCTGCCGTCGTCGCTGCCGCTGCGGCCATCGAGGACCTCTACCGGAGCTGATGAGGATGTCAGAGGCCCGACCGGAACGCCTGACGTTGCTCGGCGGTGAGCACCACCCACGTCGCACGACTCGCTGCGACCACGGCCCCGGACGCGTCGTGCACGGCTGACCGGGCTCGTCGCCGGCGCCCTTCTGCGGCTTCCGTCCAGCCACAGACGATGAGGTCCTCACCCGCGTCCGGCAGCCGGTGGATCACCGCCGCCATCTTGCCGAGCACGATCGCGTCGAGCGACGGATCCTGCTCGAGCCACGCGAGGCCGCTCGGACAGTCGAGGGCCGCCCACATCACCGGCACGTCGACCGTGCCGACGTCGGTCAGCACCGAGGCGTCCGGCGTCCAGAGCCACGCTCGCCGGTCTGCTCGGCCGGTTGGTCCAGGGAAGATGCGCAGGCCTTCCCCGGGGGCGCGGTCCGGGCCGCACGTGAAGCACGTCGGGTACTCGTGCCGTCGTCGGTAGGCGTCCACGTCGAAGGCGTTGGTCGCTGCGGCGACCTCTTCGAAGGCGGGAGGAGGCGGTGCGTCGGCAGGGATGCCGACCGGTTCCTCTGCGGGACGGGCGGTGGCGATCACCCTGCCACCGTGGACGAGAGTCGCTTCAGCACCGCTGCGCTCGAGCTGCATGGTCCGGTTCAGGGGAGGCGGAGCGTGCAACGTGACCTCGACGTCGGTGCCACCGATTGCTGCGGCGGCGATGCCGCAGGTGTAGCCACCGTTGGCGGACTCCGGTGGCCCGCAGTAGCGGCTCGGGATCCGCACGTCCTCTTTCATGCGGCCGTCACCTCCATCGGCCAAACCCTCTCACGGCTCGACCTCGTCTGCACGACCCTCCATCGGACACGTCACAAGACGTGGTCCACCGGATGCCGATCGGTGATGGCAGCGTCGGCGCGGAGGGTGGAGGAGCGCGTCGGCGAGGTTGAGGGTCTCCCCTCGGTGGGGTAGCGGTAGGGCATGGGACGCATCGCGATCGTGACCGGCGCCGACTCAGGGATCGGTCGAGCGACAGCGCTGGCGCTCGCCCGTGCGGGCTGCGACGTGGGCATCACCTACCGCAGTGACGACGAGGGAGGGGCCGAGACGGTCGCCGCCGTCGAGGCGCTCGGTCGCCGGGCCGAGCTCCGCCACCTCGACCTCGAGGACCCGACGAACGGTCCCACGGTCATCGAGGAGCTTGCCGACGCGCTCGGGGGGCTCGACGTCCTCGTGAACAACGCCGGCACGGGGGACATGTCGCCGATCCTGGAGCTGGCGCTCGACGACTGGCGCAAGGTCATCGCCGTCGACCTCGACGGCGCCTTCCTGTGCGCTCAGGCGGCAGCTCGGCGCATGGTGTCAGCCGGTGCGGGAGGGAGGATCGTGAACGTCACCTCCGTGCACGAGCACGTCCCGCTGGAGGGGGCCGCCGCCTACTGCGCAGCGAAGGGCGGGCTCGGCCAGCTCACCAAGGTCATGGCCCTCGAGCTCGCCACCCACGGGATCACCGTCAACGCCGTGGCTCCGGGAGAGATCGCAACGCCGATGACCGGCAACGCCGACACCGATCCCGAGGACATCGACCGGCCCTTCATCCCGCTCGGCCGGCCCGGCAGCGCCGACGAGGTGGCGTCGGTCGTCGCCTTCCTCGCTTCGCCGGAGGCCTCCTACGTGACCGGAGCGTCGATCGTGGTAGACGGCGGGCTGCTCCTCATGCCGGCCATCCCCAACCAGCGGACCCCCGAAGGCTGATCAGTCCGTCGCCTCGGGGGCAGTTGCACTCAGGCGCGGGGCAGGCGCCCGACGACCGAGGCACAGCCGGCCAGCAGGGCGGGGACGAAGCGTCCCGGGTCGGTGACGCAGACCGTGTGGTCGCCCTGCACGGGGTGGACCGTCGCGTGGACGATCGACCGGGCGAGGGCAAGCTGTCGGGCCGGGGCGACGACCCCGTCGCGCATCGTGGCGACGACCGCCGTGGGGACGTCGACGCGGTCGATCCACCCTCTCGCGTCGTAGCGACCGAGTGCCTGCCCTGCCTCCAGCACAGCGGTCCAGTCGCTCCGCTGCAGCTCCCGCTGGATCCAGGCCTCGATGGAGCAGTCGTCGCCTCGGTTGCCGAGCACCCGACGGGCCAGTGCCTGGCGGGCGATGCCAGGCGTCATGCGTGCAGCCAACGAGGCCCCGCCCATGGCGAGGAACCCGATCTTCTCCTGGGCGCGTGAAGCGAAGGTCCTCGTCGTGGCGCACAGCACGAGGCCGGCGACGGCATCAGGGTGCTGACGCCACAGCAGCTGTGCAACCGGCCCTCCCATCGAGTAGCCGACGGCGATGACCGGTCCGGTGCCGAGCTCGTCGAGGAGGGCGGCGGCGTCGTCGGCGCAGTCCGCGAGGCGGAACCGGCGTCGAGAGCGGATGCCCCGCCCGTGGCCTCGGTGGTCCATGGCGATGACCCGGTAACGGCGACCGAGCGCCTCGAAGGTGGTGAACCAGTTGAGGTCGGCGCTCGCCGTCCACCCGTGGAGCAGGAGGACCGTCGGTGCGCCGACGGGACCCGGGAGCTCGCGGATGAACGTCGTGCCGCGGCGTCCCAGGCGAACGGCGCGACCGGGGGGCAACGGGGGCGACCAGCCACCGTCGACGTGCTCTCGGGGGCGCTGCTGGCTCTGCGCGGTGGCGATGGCCGGACCTAGCCCTCGACCGAGACGATCTCGACGGTGATGTCGTTGCCGTTGGCGTCGTAGGTGACCGACGCGCCCTGGGCGGCGCCGAGCAGCGCCTTGCCGAGCGGCGACCCGGGCGAGACGACCTCGAGCCCGTCGCGGCGCTCCTCGATGGAGCCGACGAGGTAGGTCTCGGTCTCGCCGTCGTCGAAGCGGATGGTCACCGTCGAGCTGATGCGCACCGTCCCGTCACCGGACCCGACCTCGACGACGACGGCATCGAGCAGCAGCGCCTCGAGCTGGCGGATGCGCGCCTCCATCTTTCCCTGCTCGTCCTTCGCAGCGTGGTAGTCGCCGTTCTCCGAGAGGTCCCCGAGCTCACGAGCCGTCTCGATCTTGCGAGCGATCTCGATGCGCCCCTCGCCGGTGAGCGTCTCGAGCTCCGCCTGCAGGCGCGAGTGGGCTTCGGGAGAGAGCGATTGCACGGCAGCCATCCGCACGAGCGTAGCGACGCAGACCGAGGGGCCCCACCCGCAGTTGACGCCCCCGCCGATGTGGTCGATGCTGGCGGGGTGCCGCGCCCCGCAGACGTCGTAGCGATCATCGTGTAGCGCACGCCGACACCCCGGCGTGCGCTCCTTCGACCGTCCACCTCGGTGGGCGGTCTTTGCTTTCTCAGGACACGCCTTCATGACACCAGCACGAGACGAGGAGTAGGGATGGGCCACAAGGTCGGGATCATCGGGGGCGACGGCATCGGGCCGGAGGTCGTCGCCGAGGCGCTCAAGGTCGTCGCCGCAGCAGGCGTGGAGCTCGACACCACCGAGTACGACCTCGGCGGACGTCGCTACCTCGCGACCGGCGAGGTCCTCCCCGACAGCGTCCTCGACGAGCTCCGCGGCCTCGACGCCATCCTCCTCGGCGCGATCGGGACGCCGGAGGTGCCACCCGGCGTCCTCGAGCGCGGCCTGCTCCTGCGCACCCGCTTCGAGCTCGACCTCTACGTCAACCTCCGGCCGTTCACGTTCCCCGAGACCGGGGCCGACCTGCTCGTCGTGCGGGAGAACACCGAGGGCACCTACGCGGGCGAGGGAGGGTTCCTGCGGAAGGGCACCCCGCACGAGGTGGCGACCCAGGGCTCGGTGAACACGCGGATGGGCGTCGAGCGCTGCGTGCGCTTCGCGTTCGAGCTCGCTGCGTCACGCCCCCGTCGCCACCTCACGCTCGTGCACAAGACGAACGTCCTCACCTTCGCGGGAGACCTCTGGCAGCGGGCGACCGACGCCGTCGCCGTCGACTTCCCCGACGTCACGACCGCCTACAACCACGTCGATGCGGCATGCATCCACATGGTGCAGGACATCGGACGCTACGACGTGATCGTCACTGACAACCTGTTCGGCGACATCCTCACCGACCTCGCCGGCGCGGTGACCGGCGGCATCGGGGTCGCGTCCTCAGCGAACCTCAACCCGGCTCGGACGGGCCCGTCGCTCTTCGAGCCGGTGCACGGCTCCGCGCCCGACATCGTCGGCACCGGCACTGCGAACCCCGTCGCCGCCGTGCTCAGCGCCGTCCTCATGCTCGAGCACCTCGGCGAGGACGACGCTGCTGCGCGGATCCGCAGGGCGATCGGCGATCCTGTCTCGCTCAGCGGCTCCACCACCGAGGTCGGCGACGCCATCGCCGCCCGGCTCTGATCTCCGCCCTCCCCGAAGTCCTGCTGCGAACCCCGCCCGAGAAGAGCCCAAGGAGCGAACGATGCCGTTGACCGAGAGCGACAAGATCTGGATGGACGGCGAGCTGGTGGCCTGGGCCGACGCCAAGGTGCACGTGCTCACCCACTCCCTCCACTACGGCCTCGGCGTGTTCGAGGGCATCCGGGCCTACGAGACGAGCGACGGACCGGCGATCTTCCGGCTCACCGACCACATCAAGCGGCTCTACCGGTCGGCCAAGATCTTCATGCTCGACATCCCCTTCGACCTCGACACCATCGTCGAGGCGACGAAGGAGACGGTGCGGGTGAACGGGCTGCAGAGCTGCTACATCCGCCCGATCGTCTACCTCGGCTACGGCGAGATGGGCCTCAACCCGCTGCCTGCCCCCGTCCAGGTCTCCATCGCCTGCTGGCCTTGGGGCGCCTATCTCGGCGACGACGGCATCGCCAACGGCGTGCGGATGATGATCTCGTCGTGGGAGCGCCACAGCCCCAACGCCATGCCGCCCGCAGCGAAGGGCACCGGCATGTACATCAACTCGTCGATGGCGAAGGTCCAGGCGATCAAGGCCGGCTACGACGAGGCGATCCTCCTCTCGCCCCAGGGCTTCGTGAGCGAGTGCACCGGCGAGAACATCTTCGTCGTGCGCGACGGCACCATCATCACCCCACCGGTGAGCGCAGGTGCGCTCGAGGGCATCACCCAGCACTCGGTGATGACCATCGCCAAGGATCTCGGCTTCGACTACCGCGAGGGCAACCTGTTGCGCAGCGACCTCTACACCGCCGACGAGGCGTTCCTGTCGGGGACCGCAGCAGAGGTCGTGCCCGTCCGGTCGGTCGACGACCGCGAGCTCGGTGAGCCGGGCCCGATCACGAAGGCCATCCAGGAGGTCTTCTACCAGGCGGTCCGCGGCGAGGTCGATCAGTACAAGGACTGGAACGAGCATGTCTGAGCCCGGCGCAGCCGGGGGTGGTGGCGTACGGGGGCACCGCCACGGCGGGCCGGGGGGCCACACCCACCGGCCCGGTGGCGGTGCCGACCACAACCACGACCTGCCGCGCGTGCCGGAGCTGCCGGAGGCCGTCGACATCTACGACACCACGCTGCGCGACGGGAGCCAGCAGGAGGGCCTGTCGCTGACGGTGGACGACAAGCTCCGGGTCGCCGAGCAGCTCGACCACCTCGGCGTCGCCTACATCGAGGGTGGCTGGCCGGGCGCGAACCCCAAGGACGAGGCGTTCTTCCGACTCGCACCGACCGAGCTGCGGCTGCAGACCGCAACCCTCGTCGCGTTCGGCTCGACCCGCCGGCCCGGCGCGAAGGCCGCCGAGGACGAGACGCTGCGCCACCTGCTCGATGCCGGCACCGAGGCCGTCTGCATCGTCGCCAAGGCCTGGGACTACCACGTGACCGAGGCGCTGCGCACCGACCTCGACGAGGCGGTCCGCATGGCCGGTGAGTCGGTCGCCCACCTCGTCGACCACGGCCTGCGGGTCTTCTTCGACGCCGAGCACTTCTTCGACGGCTACCGCACGAACCCCGAGTTCTCGATGCGGGTGCTCCGGGCTGCGGAGGAAGCGGGTGCCGAGACGCTCGTGCTGTGCGACACCAACGGCGGCACGCTGCCCGACGAGGTCGACCGGGTCCTGCGCGAGGTCGTGCCCGCCACCTACGCCGACATCGGCGTGCACTTCCACAACGACGGTGGCTGCGGCGTGGCCAACGCCCTCACCGCCGTGCGCCTCGGGGCCACCCAGGTGCAAGGCTGCGTGAACGGCTACGGCGAGCGGACGGGCAACGCCGACCTCTGCTCGGCCATCCCGAACCTCACGCTCAAGATGGGTGTGCGCACCATCCCCGCCGACCGGCTCGAGCGCCTGACGCCTGTCGCCCACCACATCGCCGAGCTCGTCAACATCGCGCCCGACGCGAAGCAGCCCTACGTCGGCCACTCAGCGTTCGCCCACAAGGCGGGGTTGCACACCAGTGCCATCGCCCGAGCGCCCGACGCCTACGAGCACCTGCCGCCCGACTCGGTCGGCAACGGCACCCGGTTCGTGGTCAGCGAGCTGTCCGGGCGCTCGACGCTCCAGCTGAAGGCGACCGAGCTCGGCCTCGACATCGACGGCCCGGCGCTGTCGGATGTGCTCGACCGCCTGAAGCACCTCGAGCACGAGGGCTTCCACTTCGAGGTCGCCGACGGGTCGCTCGAGCTGCTCATGCGCGGCGCCGGCGGCTGGGAGCAGCCCTACTTCGCCCTCGAGTCGTTCCGCGTCTCGGTCGAGCAGCGCGCCGACGGGGAGACGACGACCGAGGCGACCGTCAAGCTCCACGTCGACGGCGAGCGCATCATCCGCACCGCCGAGGGCAACGGCCCCGTCAACGCCCTCGACGCTGCCCTCCGCGATGCCATCGGGTCTCGCTTCCCTGCACTCGCCGACGTCCACCTCACCGACTACAAGGTCCGGGTCCTCGACACCGGCAACGGGACCGCAGCGGTCACCCGGGTGCTGCTCGACAGCACGGACGGCGAGCGCTCGTGGTCGACGATCGGCGTGTCGGAGAACATCATCGATGCCTCCTGGCAGGCGCTGGCCGACTCGGTGGTCTTCGGCCTCCTCCACGGCGGCGATGATGGGGCTGCACACGATGGCGGAGCGCCCGCAGCAGAGGAGCACTAGATGGCAGCACCCGAGCACGTCCCGAGCGATCTCACGGCAAGGCCCCGCACCGGTCTCTCGCTGCCCCCGTCGCGCTCGTTCCGCAACGACCGACCGGGCGCGCTCGGAGCCTCCCAGCCGACGGGACCGGGCATGGGGAACCCCGGGCCCGACCAGGGCTACGCCCTCCTCCTCGCCCGCACGCTCGAGGACCGCATCGTGCTCGGCGTCGGGGAGCACCGGGAGGACGCAGTCGCCGGGTGCCTCGGTGTCGCCCTGAAGCGGGCGTCGATCTTCGGTCGGGCGCCGGTCATCCACGACCTCGTCGTCGCCTTCACGATCTGGGGCTTCCTCGGCGAGGCCCCGAACGAGCTCGTCACCCTGCGCGGCCCGCTGTTCCAGGCATCGGCCCACCACTACGCCGAGCGCAGGACGATCGCCGACATGGTGCCCGAGGCCACGCTGCGCCTCCCCCACGCCGAGGTCACCCGACGCTTCCCCGCCGACTGGCGGACCCTCGTCGGCGCCTGAGGAACTGTCTTCGGTGGCTGGCCAGGCGGCGACGCCGAGGCGCGGCAGACTGTGCGGTGATGACGATCACCTCATCGCCCGATCCCGTGCTCGACCCTGACGACGGCGGCGACCCCGGCGGCGCGCTGCCGCCGGCTGCGACCCGACGACGGCGCCGGCCGTGGCGTCGTGCCGCCGCCCCAGGTGCCGAGCTGGTCGACACCGGATCCGTCGCGGTTGCGGAAGCGCTCCCCGCCGATGAGGCCGAGGCTCCGCCGACCCCGGCGTCGGCGCTCGCCAGCGCCGACGTGGCGCCGCTGCAGCTGCTCGCGCCACCCGCGGTGTCGGGGCTCAGCCACTGGAAGCACGTCCGCGCCGATGTCACGCAGTGGTTCGACAAGGACGAGATCGAACGTGGTCGCGCCTACAACCGGCCCATCGGCCGGCTGAACCGCGTGCGCCAGGCGCTGTCGCTCGTCGTCATCGCTGCGCTCGTCGTCGGTGAGGTCGGACCGAGGGTGCTCGACGCGCTCGACCTCTCCGGCTGGATCCTCGAGCTGCTCGTCGTCGCCGTGGTCGTGGAGGCCACGACGCTCGTCTTCTCACCGTGGTTCGGTGCGTACCGGGCGCTGCTCTACGACCGCCGATGGGGCCAGAGCACCCAGACCGGGGGAGGCTTCGTGCTCGACGAGGTGAAGGGCAGCCTGCTGAACCTCGCCGTCCTCGCCGTGCTGCTCGTGCCCCTGTACGCCGTGATCCGGGCAACCGAGCTGTGGTGGCTGTTCGGGTGGGCCATCTTCTCCGGCTTCACCGTGCTGCTCGGCCTGCTGTACCCGGTGCTGATCGCGCCGATCTTCAACCGCTTCGAGCCGCTCGGCGATGACGTGCTGCGCACCCGGCTGCTCACCCTCGCTCGACGCCTCGAGCTCGACGTCGACGAGATCCTCGTGACCGACGCATCCAAGCGCTCCGTCGCTGGCAACGCGTACGTCGCCGGGCTGGGCAAGACCCGGCGAGTCGTGCTCTTCGACACCATCCTCGACTGGCCCCACGACGCGATCGAGCAGGTCGTGGCCCACGAGCTCGGGCACTGGCACCACCGCCACCTGCGCAGGAAGCTCCCCGTCCTCATCGGCTTCCAGCTCATCACCTTCGTCGCCACGTGGGCCGTGCTCCGCTGGGACGCGCTGCTCGAGCTGGCCGGGGTGCAGGATCTCGGCCATCCCGGCTCCCTGCCCCTGTTCCTCGCCGTGTTCCCCCTCTCGTTCGTGCTCACCACGCTCGTCGCCTCGTGGCTCAGCCGGGCCGACGAGCGCCAGGCCGACCTCTTCGCCCTCGGCACCCTCGACGATCCCGACGCCTTCGCCGACCTGTTCCGTCGCATCGCCGAGCGCAACAAGGCCGACGTCGACCCGTCGCGGTGGAAGCGGCTCACCGCCTCCCACCCGCCCGTCGCCGAGCGACTTGCCATGGCCGACCGGTGGGACAACGCGAGGCGCGCCGAGTACGCGTCGATCTGAGCGCGTGCCGGCTCAGCCTGCGGTGGCGCCACCGCCCGACTGGCTGGACGAGCTCCACCTCGGTGCAGGACCGCCCTGGCACTCGATGGGGACACGGGCGCTCGACGAGGACTCCTGGCTCGTCGCAGATGACGAGAGCTCCGTCGAGCTCGCCTACAAGCGTGCCCTCCTCGGCCGGGCGCACGCCGATGTCGTCACCCGGATCGCAGGAGCGGTGGAGGCCGAGGTGGAGGCGGCGGGGGTCGTCGCAGCAGCGAGCGGCGGTGTGCCCGACGCGCTGCGCCAGCCGTTGGAAGCCGCAGCGCTCCTCGTCCAGGAGGACCTCTGCCTGCTGGCGCGAGATGCGTCGGGCTGGCGTCTCGTCTCCGGGGTGGTGTGCTTCCCGTCGATGTGGCGGGTGAGCGACAAGCTGGGCCTCCACGTCGCTGCGATCCACGGTCCGGTGCCCGCCTACCGAGACGAGCTGGCCGGGCGCGTGGACCGCTTCCTCGACCGGCTCCGACCAGAGCGACCCGTCTGGCGCCGGAACTGGCTCGTCCACGACTCTCCCGAGCTGCACCTCCTCGCCCCGTCGCCCTCTGCGATCCCACCGTCGGTGCCTCGCGATCTCTGGCTTCGCTCCGAGCGCCAGACCCTGCGCCGGCTGCCCGAGACGGATGCCATCCTCTTCACGATCCGCACCCAGCAGGTCCCGCTGGCGGCGGTGGCGGTGCGTGCCGACATCGCGGCCGGTCTCGCGCGAGCGGTGCGGTCCTGGTCGGAGGAGCTCGTCGCCTACCGGAGCGCCGAGCGCTGGCGAGCCCCGGGCCTCACCTGGCTCGACACCGTCGCCGCCGACGAGGACGAGCCGAGCTGACCCCTTCTCAGATCGAGGTGCCAGGCGTAGGTTGCAGGCGTGGGTGAGTGGTTCTCGATCGAGGTGCTCGATGGGACCTTCCCGGCCGGTACGTGGGCCGAGAGCCATGGCGACGCGCTGATCTGGGCGGCCCAGGAGCACGGGGTCACGGACTGGACCTGGCACCACCACTCGTGGGGCGTGATCCTCGAGATCGAGCTCGCCGACGACGTCGCCTGGGATGCGTTCCGGGAGGCACCTGCTGTGCGGGCCTCGCTCGACGCCGTCCCCGACCCCACCTTTGGCCTCATCCTCCACCGAGGCCGCGGTGGCAGCTCCGGCACCCGGGAGCCCCGCCCCCGTCGCCCGCTCAGTGGAGCCGGCGCCGAGGCGCTCCCCGTCCCAGAGGCGGAACCCGTCTCCGTCCCCGCCCCGGTGCCGGTCGTCGTCGCCGCCCCCGCTCCGGTCCTCACCGCCTGACCTGCTCGCCAGCCGACGACCGCGGGTGCTGGGATCGGCCCTCCCTCACCGTCGCCGACTCGGTTGCTCGATCGATCCTCGAGCGCGTCGAGGATCCGGTCGTGCGGAGGCTCCCGTCGGGTGCCGGCTCGATCGAGCAGTGGGTCGACGACGTCGATGCGCTGACCCGGCGGGATCGGCGGGATGCGGTCCGTGCTGCCGACGTGGCGATGCTGTCCGAGCCGGCTCCCCGCCTGGATCGAACCCGGTGAGCTGCCGACCCGGAGCGTCCTGCTCGAGCTCAGGGGGCGTGGTTGGCGAGGTCTCTGAGGTGGTCGCGGCGGAGGCGGGCTCGGATGGCGGCGAGGGCGGTGGCGCCTCGCTGTCGTCGGCACCGGTCGAGGTCGTCGTCGTCGACCGGTGGTTCGTCTCCGGCTTCAGGTGCGGGTGGCGGGTCGGGCACGAGCCGATCGCGGACCGTCTGGGTACAGGGGGCGGGTTCGGTGGCCACGACCCGTCCGTCGGGGCGGGTGAAGACGAGGCCGGTCAGGTTGTCGGGGTTGCCGGCGAGGGTCCACCCGCCTTCGTGGACGAGGCGGTGGTGGCGGTGGCAGACCAGGACCAGGTTCGGCACCTCGGTCTTGCCCTGCCGGGACCAGAACCGGATGTGGTGGGCGTGGAGGCCCCGGGTGGCCTCACACCCGGGGAACCGGCAGCACCGGTCCCGCTTGACCAACAGGCGCCTGACCCGGCGGGGGACGTCGTGGACTGCGGCGCCGAGTGCCACGAAGGCGCCGGTCTCGTCGTGGAGCAACAGCTGGGTGGTGGCGTCACAGCCGAGGCGCTCCAACGTCTCCCGGGCCATCGACGTCCCGTCGGCCAACGTGATCCACCCGTCACCGTCCTCGCCGAACACGCCGGCTTGGGCGTGGACGTAGATGTGGGCCGTGCCTGACGCCGCCCCCTGTCCGATCGACAGCCATGCCAGCTCGGTGAGGGCGTCGGCGCGCCGGACGTGGATCGGGTCCCACGGCTCACCAGGGACCGGCCGGTAGCCGACGCTGAGCCGGTCGAGCCCGGCGAGGAGCACCTCGGCCTCGGTGTCAGGCAGGTAGAACGAGCCTCGGACCCCGCCCCCCCGTGCATTCCACGCCCGGCACGACCTGGCCCGCAGCTGCCTGTCGATCTCCTCCTTCTCCGTGCGGGTCACCTTGGCCGCCTCTGCCGCCAGCTGCCCGGCGTCGAGCCCCGAAGCTCGCTCGGCCCACGACTCGTCGGTGTCGGGGGTGGCGAGGGTGCACAGTGGGACCAGCTGGTCGAACGACAGCCCACCGGCCTCGACCACCGTGGCGATGGCGAGGAGCGAGGTGAGCGCCTTCGCCACCTCCGCCATCGCCTTGCCCGTGGACCGACGGGACGCGTCGGTCGCCGCCACCCACCCGGCTGCGTCACGCGCGCCGTCGTCACGCCACGCCTCCCGCTCGTCCAGCACCGCCAGCATGGCCAGACGCTGGGCCATGATCGCCCGCTCCCCACCGCCCAGCGCGGCGAACCCGGCTGCCAGCTCCTCCGACGAGCACGTCCGGTACCGGTCCACCAGCGGCACCGAGGCGGCCTTCTCCGGAGGGTCTTCCATCGGGTCCGACCCGTCGAACTGGTGTTCGTCTCCCACACCATGAACCTACCGAGGGTGTGTGACAGCGACGATCGAGCGACGCCCGGGTGCAGGTAGGTTCGGCCGGACGTCGAGAACAGCGCAACCAGGGGGAGCGACATGGCCGAGGCCGGCAGGGTGACGATCGAGGAGGGCGTCGTCTTCGGCACCGGGGGGGACCGCGAGCTGCGCTGCGACGTCTTCCGCCCGGAGGACGCCGCCGGCACGCTTCCTGCCGTGCTGCTCGTGCACGGCGGCGGCTGGCGCACAGGCGACCGGTCCCAGCTGCGCGGGTACGGCATCCTCCTCGGACGGGCCGGCTACGTGTGCGTCGCCTCCGAGTACCGCCTCATCCCCGAGGCCCCATGGCCGGCGCAGATCCACGACGTCAAGGCTGCGATCCGCTGGATGCGCGCCAACGCCGCCGAGCTCGGCATCGACCCGGACCGCATCGCCATCGAGGGCAACTCCGCCGGCGCCCACCTCGCCCTGCTGGCCGCCGGCACGCCCGGTGTCGACGAGCTCGAGGGAGACGGCGGCCATGCCGGGACGCCGACCGACGTCGCCGCCGCCATCGGTGTCTACGCGCCGACCCTCTTCTCCCACGAGGAGCAGCGCAAGGGCGCGGTGACCCTCGCTGCCCTGACCGACCTGGCCACGTCCGAGGCGGCGTCGGCAGCGAGCCCGATGTACCACGTCACCCCTGCGTTCCCGCCCACGCTCCTCATCCACGGCACCGAGGACGAGCTCGTGCCCGTCCACGCCAGCCTCGTGATGTACGAGGCACTCGCCGAGGCGGGCGTCCCCACCGAGCTCCACCTCTACGCCGAGCAGCCGCACGCCTTCGACGCCATCCCCGAGTTCGGTCGCCAGTGCGCAGCGGAGATGCTCCTCTTCCTCAACCGCTACGTGCGGGACCGGACCCCGGCGTCGGCGTAGCGGCAGGTCGCACGTCGTGGCCGACCTCAGGGTCCTCACCAACGCCCGCCGTCACCACTACCACCGGAGCCTCTACGACCCGCTCGTCGGTCGGGTGCTGGAGGGTCAGCTCGACTTCCGCAAGGGCGCTGCCGAGCTCGAGCGCTGGGACGTGTTCCACCTGCACTGGCCCGAAGGGATGCTCGGCACCGACCTCGACCGGCACCGGTCGTTCATCGAGCAGCTGGAGGAGAGCGGCCTTCCGGTCGTGTGGACCCAGCACAACCTCGTGCCCCACGACCGCGACCCGGCACACGTCGCCGCCTACCAGGCGTGGGCGTCGACAGCAGTCGGGGTGATCCATCACAGCCGGTGGGGGATGGGCATGGTGCGAGAGCGCTACGCGTTCAAGCCCGACGCGATCCACCGGGTCATCCCTCACGGCCACTTCGGCAACCTCCACGTGACGGCGGACCGAGAGGAGGTCGAGCGGGAGCTCGGCCTGACACCGGGCAAGCTGCGGCTCGGGATCATCGGCGCTCCGCGGCCGGAGAAGGACGTGGGCATGGCCATCGAGGCCTTCGCTGCCGCCGGTCGCGACGACCTCGAGCTGCTGGCGATCGCCCTCGGTCCCGGTGATCCTCTCCCCGACGTGCACGGCGTCGTCGCTCAGCAGTACGAGTTCGTCGAGCCCGAGGCGTACAACCGGCGGCTCACCGCCATCGACGTCCTCGTCCTGCCGTTCAGCCTCGGTGAGATGCTGACGACCGGAACGGTGGGTGACGCCATCGGGCTCGGCATCCCGTCCATCGCCTCGGACTGGCCCTACCTCACCGAAGTGCTGGGGGACGCGGCGATCGTCTACGGCCAGGGACTCGAGGCGCTCACCACCTGCATCCGCAACCTCGACGAGGCCTCGCTCGCCAAGGCGCGAGCCGCAGCGCAGGCGCTGCAGCCTGTGTACGACTGGACGGCAGTCGCCGACCAGACGTTCGAGCTCCTCGAGGCGGTCCACACCAGCGCACGCTGATCCCGACCCCGATGCTCGACGGGGCGGTGCTGTCGACCGCGGGGAGGCAGACTGGCGACGTGCAACCGCTCCTGCTCTCCGAAGACCAGCGCGACTTCCAGGCGGCGCTCCGCCAGCTCTGCGACGACAAGATCGCCCCCCGTGCGGCGGAGGTGGACCGAGCCGCCGAGTTCCCCTGGGACAGCTTCAAGGACTGCGTGGCGATGGAGCTGCCTGCGCTCGGCCTGCCGACGGAGCACGGGGGCTCAGGGGCAGATCACGTCACGCAGGCGATCATGGTCGAGGAGCTCGCCCGAGCCTGCGCCTCGACCTCGTTGACGATGCTGATCTCCAAGCTCGGGATGATCCCCGTGATGGGGTGGGGGAGCGACGAGCTCAAGGCGAAGTACCTGCCGGGGGTCGCGAGCGGCGAGCTGCAGGCCAGCTACTGCTTGAGCGAGGCCGACGCCGGCTCCGACGTCGCTTCGATGCGGACACGGGCCGTGCGCGACGGTGACCACTACGTGATCTCGGGTTCGAAGCACTGGATCACCAACGCTGGGATCAGCGACCTCTACACCGTGTTCGCCAAGACCGACCCGGATGCCGGTCACCGTGGCGTCAGCGCCTTCGTGGTGGAGGCCGGTTGGGGCGTGCAGGTCGCCAAGCTCGAGGAGAAGATGGGCGTGCGGGGCAGCCCCACCGGTGAGGTCGTCTTCGACGAGGTGCGAGTCCCGATCGGGAACCGCATCGGGGAGGAGGGCGAGGGCTTCCGCATCGCCATGGGCACCCTCGACCGCAGCCGGCCCACGATCGGCGCCCAGGCCGTCGGCATCGCCCAGGGCGCGCTCGACGTCGCCCTCGGCTACATGCAGGAGCGGAGGCAGTTCGGCAAGCCGATCGCCGAGTTCCAGGGGCTCCAGTTCATGGTCGCCGACATGGCCATGCGCATCGAGGCGGCGAGGGGCCTCGTCCACCGGGCCTGCGCCACCATCGACGCCGGCGACCCCCATGGCGATCTGACGAAGATCGGGGCCATGGCCAAGTGCTTCGCCGCCGACGTCGCCATGCAGGTCACCACCGATGCCGTGCAGCTCCTGGGCGGCAACGGCTACACGAAGGACTTCCCCGTCGAGCGCATGATGCGCGATGCCAAGATCACCCAGATCTACGAGGGCACGAACCAGATCCAGCGCGTGGTGATCAGCAAAAGGTTGTTCTCGTAGGCGGGATCCCGTGCGGTGTAACGATTTCTTTCGTCGGTTGCCTCCGCCACAGACGTCCACCTCGGAAGAGATCGGACCGGCAAAGAGCAGTTGGTACTAGTCCGGTACTAGTCGGCGGCCTTCGCCCGACGTACGCTTCCCCGGTGGCGACATTGACGGAGCGCAAGCCGGGCGTGTGGTTCGCCCGCGTGTTCGTGCCGGCCACCACCGACGGCCCCGCCCGCCAGGTCGGCCGGGTATTCCGAGGCCAGAAGAAGTCGGTGCGGGCCGAGGTCGCTACGTGGGAGGCCGAGATCCGTGGTCGGGCCCCGGCGGGCGTGGGCGCCACCGTGGCGGACCTCTTGGCGATGTGGCAGGAGGCCAAGGCCCACGAGTGGCAGCCGACGACCGTTCGTGATCACCGGAGCCGGGCGGCGTTGATCGTGGCCGACCTGGGCCCGGTGCGTCTCCTCGACCTCGACCCGCTGCGGATCGACGCCTGGCTTGCCCAGCTCCGCCGACGGGGCGTCGGCGTCGGTGCGATCCGGGGTCGGCTGGCCACGATGAAGGCGGCGGCATCGTGGGGCGTCTCTCGCCGGCTGCTGCGCTCCAACCCGGTGGCCGATGCGGCGCTCCGGCTCCCTCTCGGCCGGCGGAGCGTCCGGCCGGAGCCCGACCAGGTCGTGGCGCTGCTGGAGGCGGCGACGGCGGAGAGCGTGCGAGGCGGCCTGGCGCTGCGGATCGCCGCGGTGACCGGCGCCCGGGAGGCCGAGGTGGTCGCCCTGGCGTGGGACGACCTCGTCGGTGCCGACCTGCGGATCGGCCGTCAGCGTCACAGCATCGACGGCAAGGCACTCGTGCGGGAGCAGACGAAGTCGGGTGGACACCGGACCGTCCTGCTCGACGCAGTTACCGTGGCGGCGATCGCGGCGTGGCGGGTCGATGCGGATGGGCTGGCAGGGGCGCCCACTCGCTGGATGGTGGCGGAGCCGGGCGCCACCGACCC
>JBBSLC010000052.1:0-18612 GCA_038255685.1 Acidimicrobiales bacterium
GGCTTCCGCCAGCACTCGCTTCAGGTGCTCGACGTCGAATCGCTTCTCAGCCAGCGTGTCTGGATCCCACTCGCTGCGCGTGGTTGCGAAGAAGTCGCCGCCGTAGACGTGGATCGCCGCAGTGTAGGTATCGCGGGGGTTGTCGACGGAGTGGATGACGTCGCGCCCGAGGACGACCACGTCGCCAGCCTCGAGTTCCTTGCCACCTGATCGGACGATGCCGCTAGCACCCCGCCGGTAGAACGTGTTGTCCTCGCGCCCGCCATAGATCCCGTTCGCCGCCCACATCTGGTGGTCGTGCGGGAACAGCCTCACCCGAGGCGGCCATACGATCTGCAACACGGTCAGCTCTTCGGAGCAGTGAAGGGGAACGATGCCGCCGCGGTCCGGCACCCCGAGTACCTCGTCGATCGCAGCAGGGTTGGACAGCGCCCGCTCGAGGACTTCTTTGACCGCAACCGCGGCGTGCTGTTCGACCAACACCGCCCGGCAGTCCGCCACGAACTCCTCGACATCGAACACGTCAGCTCCCCTGTGCGTCCAACCCGCTGGTGCCACAGTACGCCGTCGCCAGCTGAGACGATCTTGGGGAGGCATCAGGGCTGATGCGGGTGCGGGTCAAGCGATTCGCCGCTCGCGACAGAACGACGGCTCTAGTTCCGGCGCGGCGAACAGAACGCACGCACCGAACGTCCGGAGAGCGACGACCATGAGGCGCAGGAGAACGGCGCATCGGGAGTCGTCGCCGACACGAGGGAACCGCACGCCGCCCTCGATATCATATGATATCTCAGGAGAGGAGGCCGTGTGACCGACATCCTGATCAGAGACGTACCCGACGACGTGTTGGCTGCGATCGACACGAAGGCGAAGCGGGTCGGGCTCTCGCGAACCGAGTACCTCCGCCGTGCCCTCGGACGCGAGCGCGTCACGGCCGCTCCCGTCTCGGTTGCGCAACTCGAGCGAGCCGCATCGCTGGCTCGCGATCTCGACGACCCGGACGTGATGTCCGGCGCCTGGTCGTGAACGACTGGCTCATCGACAAGTCGGCTATCTCAAGGCTCCACCTCTCTTCAGACGCCACCGAGTGGGCGAGCAGGATCGAGCGGGGATTGGTCCGGATCTCCACTGTGACCCGACTGGAGGTCGGGTACTCGGCCCGCTCCGCCGCTGATCACGGCACCCTGCTCGGCGAGCCACCGATCTCGTCGATGCCCGTGGAGCACCTCACGCCACGAATCGAGGACCGCTCCGTCGAGCTCCAGTCGATGCTCGCGGCCAGAGGACAGCATCGAGCTCCATCCGTCCCCGATCTGTTGATCGCCGCAACCGCTGAGCTCGCTGAGCTCACCGTGCTCCACGTCGGCAAGGACTTCGATCTCATCGCTGAGCTCACCGGAGTGTCGGTGGAACGCCTCGCCGCCGAGTGATTCGACCGCACAGATCACGGTGCCGATCGACAGCGAGCGCAGGCCGAGCTGCGCAAGAGATCGGCGCTTCAGGAGCGGAGTCCGGGGGCCTCTTGGTCCGAGTTCCAGCAGGCGGTGCTGCGTCCACCAGCCGGCGCTCGGGGACGCGCTCAAGAGAAGAGCCACCCGATGTTCAGGACTCAGGTCGAGGTGCGGTGCCGCTGGACCAGGGGTGCCGCTGGGTTCCGCAGCGGATGTCACGAGCGGAGCGCCTTCCGAAGAGGCAGCCGGTGGGCGGCTCGAGGGCTGTGACCAGTCACCGTCGCGGGGCAGAATGCTGGCGTGACGGCCAGTTCCGGTACCCAGGAGTTCGAGGGCGCGACGTTCGTGAGGACGAGCTTTCGGGGCGCCACCCTCAAGTCGTGTGACGTCAGCGGGGTGACGATGCGCAGCGTTGACGTCGGCGGGCTCGACATCGACAGCCATGACCTGTTCTTCGGCAGCCTCATCGTCAACGGCGTCGATGTGGTCCCGTTCGTCGACGCCGAGCTCAACCGGCAGTTCCCCGGCCGCGAGCTGCAGAAGGCGAAGACGCCAGAGGGACTGCAAGACGGTTGGGTCGCGGTGCAGGCCGCGTGGGAGACGACGGTGACGACCACCCCTGCGGGACTGGTGGACGCCCACGTCGAGGACGAGTGGTCGCTCGCCCAGACGCTGCGTCACCTCGTGCTGGCGACCGACGCCTGGCTCCGCGGCGGGATCATGGGAGTGGAGCAACCCTTCCACGAGATCGGCCTGATCTTCACTGGTGCGGCCGAGATGGGCTTCGACATGTCGATCTTCCGGTCCGATGCGCCGGCGTTCGACGACATCCTTGCGGTGCGAGCCGAGCGGCAGCAGCTGGTGACCGACGCCCTCTCCACTGCCACGCCAGAGCTCCTCGCCGAGGAGCGCAACGATCCGTGGGGAGGCGGGGACTGGCATCCCACCGTCGGCGACTGCGTGCGCGTCATCTTGGAGGAGGAGTGGGCGCACCTGCGCTACGTCCGGCGGGACCTCGCCCTCCTGGGGTGAGCGAGAGCACTGTCGACCCGTCGGACGCACGTACGTCCGCGCTCGGGTAGGCGGAGCCGCGCACCGGAGCGAGTCGTCGGGGCGCAGGCGGCACGCGTGGCTCTCTGCTGGCCGCCGCTGCACCCGAGCAGTCCACGCCGCCTCCGTCGATCCGGAGCGATTGCGACCGGGCCGGCGAACCTGCGCCGATCCGGCGCACCATCGGTGCGAGATCCGGCCTCAGATCAGACCATGGTCGCGGGCGGCTTGGACGGCGGCGTGGCGGTCGCCGACGCCGAGCTTGCGGTAGACGGCGCGGCAGTGTGTCCGCACGGTGTTGATGGACACGTAGAGCTCGGTCGCGATGTCGCGCTGGCTCAGGCCGCTGGGGAGGTAGCGCAGGACGGCGAGCTCGCGGTCGGTGAGCTGCTCGATGAGCGCGCCCGCCAGTGCGGGCCGGGGCGTGCTCCCGTGGCGTGACTCGGCCCGAGCAAGGTGACGCCCAGCGATGCCGGGGTCCGGGCATCGGGCGAGGACCGAGCGCGCCTCGTCGAGCAGCGCAGCCCCGGTGGGATCGCCCTGGTCGAGCAGGGTGTCGCCGCAGAGTGCGAGGACGAAGCCCAGGGCGAGGGGGGTGGATGACCGTCGGGCGGTTGCCAGGGCATAGGCGACGTCGTCGCGTGCCTGCGTGGCGTCGTCGCCGGTGCGACCTCGGACGGCGAACGCCGGCGCGACACCGTGGTAGCCCGACAGCCCGTACCGTTGCGCAGCGTCGACCGCCGTCTCGGCGGCACGGTGGGCGGCGGCGTGCGAGCCGTGCTCGAGCTCGACCACGCACCGGTGGACGAGGGAGACGGTCTGGGCCGAGTGGCTCTGATCCGCATCGGCTTGCGCCGCCGCCAGGTCGAGGACGTCACGAGCCTCGTCGGCCACGCCAGCCCAGGCGTGGGCGGCGCCGACGGCGGTGGCCAGCCCCGGCAGGTCGTTGTGGAGTGGGCCGGCGATCATCGCTGCCCGCGCCTCCCGGAGCGCCCCGGCCACGTCCCCGGTGGCGAGGGAGAGGTTGATGCGCAGCGACGTCGCGATCCTGGACCCGACGGGCAGGAGCCCGACCACGATGTCGAGCCACCGCTCCGCCTCGGCGTAGCGGCCGGCGAAGAGCTCGCACCACCCGGAGAAGAAGGCACACCCCACATGGGTGTCGGCGATGTCGCCGAGCTGGGCGAGCACACCTCGCAATGTGTCGATCTGCCCGGCTCGCATCAGGCGAGGACCATGCACGTTCAACAGCCGGGCGGCGTCGTCGAGGTCGCCGGCAGCGAGGCAGTGGGCCACCGCCCGACCGTGGTCATCGGCCGCCTCGAACCAGTCCGCCGCCCGGCGGTGGAGCTCGGGCAGTCGCCCGGAGATGGTCGCCTGCGCCTCGAGGTGCAGGAGGTCACGGAGCAGGTGGTGGTAGCGGAACCACGTCCCGGTGCGGTCGAGGCCGATGACGAGCTGGTTTGCTCGAGCGGTCTCGCGCAGCCACTCGACCCCGCCGGCAGTGTCGGTGACGGCGTCGACGAGCTCGCCGCTGAGCTCGTCGAGGACCGATGTCTCCAGGAGGCGCCGGTGGTCGTCGCGGTCGAGTTCGGCGAGCAGCTCGTCGCGCAGGTACTCGACGATCAGGTGGTCGTCACCCCGGAAGGCGGTGACGAAGGTCTCCGGGTCGTCGGCGCTCCGCAGCGAGAGGCCGGCGAGGACGAGCCCGGCGGCCCAACCCTCCGTGCGGCCGCACAGCTGGGCGAGCAGGTCGGGGTCGAGGGCGCGGCCGACGTCGCCGAGCAGGCCGACGGCCTCCTCGGTGGCGAACCGGAGGTCGTCGGCGCGGACCTCGGCGACCCGGCCGCGCACGCGCAGCCGCCCGATCCGGAACGGCGGATCGATGCGGGTGGCGAGCACGAGCGTGACCTGTGACGGGCACAGGTCGACGAGACGTTCCACTCCACGGTGGACGCGGTCGTCGTCGACGAGGTGGTAGTCGTCGACGACGAGCAGGAGCGGTCCGGGGAGCTCGGAGAACCGGTTGACGAGGGCCGGGACGACGGTGTCGTCGTCGCCGTTCGACGCGACCACGACCGGGAGGAGCTCGTCGACGAGGTCCGGCAGCGTCCGCCCGACCGCTTGCACGAGGTAGGACCAGAACCGGGCCGGGTCGGAGTCGGGCTCCTCGACCTGGAGCCAGGCCACCGCCTCGGGCCTGGAAGCGAGCCAACCCGCCAGCAAGGTGGACTTGCCCGAGCCGGCCGGAGCGCTCACCAGCACCAGGGGAACCCGGGCATCGACGGCCGCGTCGAGCGTGTCGTTGAGTCGCGCGCGGTGGACGAGGTTCGTGGGCGCCTCGGGCGGCTGCACCTTGGTGGCTGCGAGACCCGACTGCCAGTCCTCAGTCATCTCCGGCCACCCTACGGTCGCATCTCACCCGGATGAGATGGGCGGGTGGATGAGGCGGTCCCGTCCGGGTGGGCGGGATGGTGGCCTCATGCCCTCGACGACCACCTACGAGATCGTCCTGCGGGGCCGGCCGAGTGCCCGGCTCCTGCGGCCGCTGCTCGACGACTTCACCTTCGACCACGGCGGTGACGGCGTGACCCGCCTCGTCGGGGAGATCGGCGACCGAGCGCACCTGCACGGCGTTCTCGCCCACCTCACGTCGGTGAACGTCGATGTCGTCTCGATCGGGCCCGCCCACACCGTCCTCGTCGATCCCACCACCACCACCCACGGAGCACCTTCATGATCACCGTCACCGGACTCACCAAGCACTACGGCGACCGCGTCGCCGTCGACGACCTGGGCTTTGAGCTGGCCGCCGGTCGCGTCACCGGCTTCGTCGGGCCCAACGGCGCCGGCAAGTCCACCACCATGCGGATGATGGTCGGCCTCACCCGGCCCGACCGGGGCGAGGTCCGCTACGACGGCGTCCGCTACGGCGACCTCGCGCACCCCGCCCGCACGGTCGGCTCGGTCCTCGACGCCCGCTGCATGCACCCGGGCCGCACCGCCCGGAACCATCTGCTGGCAGCCGCAGCCCTGGGCGGCATCCCGTCCCGGCGGGTCGGCGCGGTGCTCGCCGAGGTCGGTCTCGAGAGCGTCGCCGATCAGCGCGCGGGTGGCTTCTCGCTCGGCATGCGCCAGCGGCTGGCGCTCGCCACCGCGCTCCTGGGTGAGCCCGGTGTCCTCCTGCTGGACGAGCCGTCCAACGGCCTCGACCCCGACGGCATCCGGTGGATGCGGCACCACCTGCGCAGCTTCGCCGACGCCGGCGGCACGGTCTTCGTGTCCAGCCACCTCATCGCCGAGCTGGCCCGGTTCGCCGACGACCTCGTCGTCGTCGGCGCCGGCCGGCTCCTCGCCGCCGAGACCGTCGAGTCCCTCACGTCGCGAACCGGGCAGTCGCTCGAGGAGAGCCTCCTCGAGATGACCACCGGAACCGCCGAGTTCGCATCCGCATGACCGCCGCACCCAACGCCACCGAAGAGAAGGACCTCACCATGACCACCACCGAGCTCACGCTCCCCACCGTCTCCGTGCCCGCAGCGGACCACGTCGGTCGGCTCGCTGCCGTCCTGCGCAGCGAGTGGATCAAGGCCACCACCGTGCGGACCAACAAGGTGATCCTCGCCGCGGCCGTGGTCGTCGGCCTGTTGGTTTCCTGGGCCACAGCCGTCTTCGTCACCGGCGAGGTCCTGACCGCCCCCGAGGTCGCCGCCGGGTCGACCGCGGTCACCGCCGTGCTGGCAGCCATCGCCGGCATCTTGCTGTTCAGCGCCGAGGCCCAGCACGGGACCCTCGCCGGCGCACTGACGGCGCTGCCGGCGCGATGGCCGGTCGTGGCGGGCAAGGCCGTCGTCGCCGCCGGCCTCGGTCTGGCGCTGGGCGTGATCGGTCTCCTCGCCGGGCTCGCCGGCTCAGTCGCAGGCGGGCTCGAGGTCGGGGACACGAGCGGGGCGCCGTCGACGGTGCTCTGGGTCCTGCTCTACACCTGCGGCTCGGCCGTGCTCGGGCTGGGCGTGGGGATGGTGGTGCGCCACAGCGCCGGCGCCGTCTCGGGCTTGCTGGTGTGGTGGCTGGTCGTCGAGGGCCTCATCGTCCAGCTCGCCCCGGGCGAAGTCGTCCGGTTCGTGCCCTTCGACACCGGCTGGCGGTCGCTCGGGATCGAGTCGGAGTTCGACGTACCCGAGGTCGTCGCCGCCGGTCTGTCCAACCCGCTCCACGCCTCCATCTTCTGGGGCTACGTCCTCACCGGACTGGCCATCGGGGCAGCCCTCGTACTCCGACGCGATGCGGACTGACGTGTGCGGGCCCTCGGGGCAACCCATCCAGTCCCTGACCAACCGCGTCCGGACCCGCCATCCCTCGATGGGAGAAGACGTCATCGCTCTTTGGGCGGTCTCCTCCGCATCCTGACCTGGGGCGGGTTTGCGAACCCAGTGCGTGCCAGCCTGAGGCACTAGAACAAGCTGTGTGGCGGACGAGCTGCGGGTCCGGCTGTTCGGCGGGCTCGACGTCGAAGGCATCGACGCCAGGGTTCTCGGCAGTCGGAAGGCGCGCACCCTGCTGAAGCTGCTCACGCTCGAGCGCGGCCGGCCGGTCACCGCCGATCGCGCCGTCGATGTGCTGTGGGGCGACGACGTGCCTGCCCGTCCCGTCGACCAGATCGGCGTGCTCGTCAGCCGGTTGAGATCTGCGATCGGCACGGATCGGATCTCTCGCTCGGACGCCGGTTGGTCGCTCGCCGTCGACTGGTTCGACGTCTCCGAGCTCGAGCTCCGGGTTGACGAAGCTGGACGGGCCACGTCTGCGTCGATGGCGCTCGCCGCTGCACGAGCTGCGCTCTCCCTCGTGCGCGGGGAGCTCCTCGCGGATGAGCCCGATGCGCAGTGGGCAGCGGCCGAGCTCGCTTCGGCTGCCCGCACGGTTGCCCGCGCTCGATTGCTCGCCGCCGAGGCCGCTCTCGCCGCCGGGCAGCCCGGCGACGCCGCTGCGGAGGCGGAGCGCATCCTCGACCACGACCCGTTCGACGAGGCAGCGCTGCGTGCCCTCATGAGGGCTCATGCCGCCGTCGGTCGTCCGGCCTCTGCGCTCGCCGCATACGCCCGCGTCCGCGAACGGCTCACAACCGATCTCGGTGTGGATCCGTCCCGGGAGACCGAGGAGCTCCACACGGCCATCCTTCTCACGCCGGACGCGACGCCGGTCCGCCGTGTGGCCCTCGCCGGCCGAGGGCGCGAGCTCGCGACGCTCGACACGAACGACGGATCGACGGTCATCGAAGGAGAGGCCGGCATCGGAAAGAGTGCCTTGCTCGAAGCGTGGTTGGGGACCATCGATGGCACCGTCCTTCGCGGTCGCTGCGATGAGCTCGGACGCGAGCTGCCGCTCCAGCCTGTGCTCGACGCGCTCGCCGGCCACCTGGGCGACACCGACCTCGACGTCGGCGCAGTCGCCGACAGCGCTGCCGGGCGCGCCGCGCTGTTCGAGAACCTGCTCGCCGTCGTCCACCGAGCTGCGGCAGCCGTCGTCGCCATCGAGGACATCCATCTCGCCGGGCCGAGCACGCGCGAGTGGCTGGCGTTCGCGATCCGTCGCCGTGTTCGGGTCGTGGTGACCACGCGCGCCGGCGGCCTGCCTGGCGCGACCGTGCTCCACCTCGGCCCGCTCGATCTCGACGCTGCCATCGAGCTCGTCGGCGGCGAACGGGGACCGGACCTGCACGCCCGGAGCGGCGGCCACCCGCTGTTCCTCATCGAGCTTGCGAGCGCTGCACCCGGTGACCTGCCGGCGACGGTGCGCGACGCGGTTGCCGCCCGCATCGATCTCCTCGGTGACGCCGCAGGCACGGTCCGGGCCGCAGCGATCCTCGGAGGAGTCGACGTGGATCTGCTCGCCGGCGTGCTCGACCAGCCCGTGCCCCTGCTCCTCGAGCACATCGACGCCGCCGTCGACGCCCGGCTGATCGACACCTCGCTCTCCTTCCGCCACGACCTCGTCCGCGAGGCGCTGGTCGCCGGCACGAACGCAGCCCGGCGGGCCTTCATCCACCGCGAGGCGGCGCGCGTGCTGCGGTCACGACCACGTCAGGACCCGCTGGAAGTGGCGCTCCACGCACAGAACGGCGGTGATCTCGCGACGGCGGCGGCGGCTCTGCGCGAGGCAGCCGGCATCGCGGCCGACCGCTTCGACGCGGCGGAGGCGGAACGACTGCTCGACCTCGCCATCTCCCTCGACGATGGGCCCGAGGTCCGTGTGGCGCGTGGTCGCGTGCGCCTCGCACGTTGGGACATCGTCGGCGCACGAGCCGACGCGCGCGAGGCGGGTGCTGCGGGACTCGAGGTCGCGGCCTGGGCCGAGTACTACGCCCGTGACTCCGAGCTGGCACTGCGGTTCGCCGACGAGGCGATCGAGCGCGCCGACGATGACGCCACCCGGACGAGCTGCCTGGCCGTGAGCGGACGCATCCTCCACGCACGAGGCGAGCTCGCGCTCGCCGACGATCGCCTCACCAGAGCCGTTGCGTCAGCGCCGCCGGACGTGCGGGGGTATGCCCGGGTGTGGCTGGCCAGCCTGCGCAACCATCAGGGTGACCCGATCGAGGCGTCCGAGCTGGTGGAGCGCGCCCTCGTCGACAGCACCTGGCTGGGCCACCCGTTCGCGGTGCACCACGGCTACTTCTCCAGGATCCTCGCCCTCGGCCAACAGGGACGGCCGGCTGACGCGATGGCGGCCTACGAGACCGCTCAGGAGGCGGCGCGGTCGGGAGGGGAGCCCGGCCTGCGGTTCATGGCCGCCAACGACAACGCCCGGTCCTGGATCCTCCGGGCGGTCGGACGGCTCGGAGAGGCTGACGACGTGAACCATCAGGTGTTCGAGTCGACGAGCTCGGCTCCGATGATGGAGATGCGTTGCGCAGCAGCACTCGATCTGCTGGAGGGTCGCCTGCTCGCAGACGACTTCGACGGCGCAGCGACAGCGATCGACCGGGCCCGCATCGTCGATGAGTTCAACGGCAGCATGGCGTGGCACCACCGCCAGCGATTCGGCGTGCAACAGGCGCGCTTCGCGCAAGCGACCGGTGATCGCGGACGTGCTGCCGACCTCGCGACTGCTGTCATCGACGACGCCGTCGAACGGGGAGCTCCCCGGTACGAGCTGCTCGCGCGCGCGGTGCTCGGCGATGCCGACGCGCTCGCGCCTCTCGAGCGGGTCGGCGGCATGGAGGCGTGGCGCGTCACCGCCGAGATGGCGGCGAGAACGGGCGTCGAGCAGCTGTGGCGAGACGCCGAGCGGCGTGCTGGAGCGCTCGTTGCCGGCGCAGGAGCAGACGCCGAGTCGCTGCGTGCCTGGATCGCCACGCGGTTCACTGCACTCGGCCGGTGATGAAGATCACCGATCGCACGACGGGTCCCGCATCGCCCAGCAGCTGGAGCGCTCGCGTCTCGATTGCTCGCCCGTCGTGGGCGTCGACGAACGCTGCGCACTGCGCCATGCCCATCCGCCAGCGCACCAGCTCGCGCGGGCCGAGGTCGGGGAACGGGACGTGGACGAGCTCGACGCGCTGCGGCACCACGCCTCCCTGATCGAAGGTGGCTGTTGCGGCGTCGATGGTCCCCCACGACCGCCTCGAGATGACGTCGCGGTACCACCCCGGGCTCCACCAGCCGGCTTCGACGAGTGCGCGGTCGACGGCGTGCTTGACCGGGTGATCGTCGTCGTCGGCGTAGATCGTCGCCATCACGTGCTCCCGGGCGACGCGTCCGGCTTCGCGCACACCGACCGCCGGTTCGGCGAGGTGGTTGAACACGAACGCCGCGATCACGACCTCGAACCCGCCGGATCGGAACGGCAGCGCCAGCGCGTCTCCCACCACCGCCGGCGGCCGGCTCGGAGGTCCTCCGAGCAGCATGCCGATCGCGGTGTCCACGGCGACGACGCGTGCGCCGCGTGCTGCGATCGAGGCCGCTCCTGTGCCTGCACCGAGGTCGAGCACCGAGCGTCCGCCGAGGTCGATCGGGCATCGTGCGACGAGCTCGTCGGCCAGCGGGCCGTAGAGGCGCATCGGACCGGCCGCCCAGGCCGTGGCGCCGGCGGAGTACGCCGCGGCGGCTGTCACGCTCACAGACGGTCCGCGCCTGCTCGAGCCCGATCGCACCACCACGCCAGCTCGTCGTCGGGACCGAGCGCCTTCTCCCACCCGAAGACCACGAGCGCGGCGAGCAGGCTGAGGGCCAGCTGTTCCTCGAACCAGCCGTCGATGACGGCGCCCTCGCGAGCCAGGGAGGACCTGAACCGGTCGATGGCGTCCTCCTTCGACTGCGGCATCCGGGCGCGGTTGATCGCCAGGTACCACGCCAGCTCGTAGGTGCACGGGCCTTCCCCCGGAAACGTCCAGTCGATGAGCACGGTGCGGCCGTCGCCCGCGGTGCCGACGTTTCCGAGCTTCCAGTCCCCGTGCACGAACGACTGCGGCGTGTCCTGTGCCCGCCTGACCAGCGGCGACGGGTCCCGTCGCAGAGCGTCGATCAGGTCGACCACGTCGGTCGGGGCGCGCTCCGCGAAGCGGGCCCAGCCGTCGAACGCGATCTTGGGCACAGGATCGGGCCAGCCTCTGTCGGCCTCGACCTCCAGCGCAGCCTGGTTGAACCACGACCACCGGTTTCCGAGGGGCACGAGGCCGACATCGTCGCGCCAACCAAGCGTGCGAGCGGACAGCCTCGCCATGTCGTCGAGGTACGTCAGGTGTTGGTCGAGCGGAACCACATCGTCGCCCGGTGGCACCATCGCGCCACCGAGGTCGCGCATGAGGATCGCTGCCCCGCGCCCCTCGCGGCCGAGGCCGGTGGCGACGCCGATGACGCCGTGGTCGATGCGTTGGGGCAGCACGTCCATGAGTCCGGAGGCCCAGACCTGCGCTGGGTGGCAGCCGAGATCGCCGTTGAACCGCATCGTCCAGTCATCGTCGACGTGCACGTGCTTCAAGATGCGCATCGAGCCGTCGGCGAGCATGATCCGCTCGAGCGCCGAGCCGGACTTCGAGTCACTGGTGAGGAACGGCTCGCGCACGACCGCTCCGGCGAGCAGCTCTTCGAGTGACGTGGTCACTGACCTCGGCGTGAGCTGGAGCACACCGACCATCAGCGCTGCGCCGCTTCCATCTCCGCGAGCAGTGGGGCGGGCCAGCGGCCGCCGCACCAGAACTGGTCGCGAGTGATGCGGTCGTCGACGATGGTGAGCACGTGCACGTGGTGCGCGGCGTGGGGAACGCCGCCCTCGACCCAGGCGGCCGTGTACGTCAGCACCCCACCGACGGGCGTCGGCTGGCGCTCCAGCTCCTCGAGCTCGCCGGGGTCGGCGAACGACGCTGCAAACTGGTGGCGGACGGCATCGCCGGTCACGCTGGAGCGCCAGCCCGGACAGGTCGCGTCGAGCTCTGCGGTCGGACTGAAGAGGTCGATGCCGGGCTCGCCGCCACCGACGACGACGAGCAGCCGGTCGACGACAGTCGGGGTGGTGGTCGTGGACATGCACCCATCGTCGTCGAGTGGCTTGCGGCATCCTTGCAGAACCGGTGCAAATCGGCTGCAAGGCTCAAGGGGGACGCTTGGGCTCCAACCACGAGAGGAGCCACCAATGGCAGTCGATGAGACCAAGCTCGAGCAGCTCGTCGGGCAGTTCGCGACCGACTTCGGGGCGGCGATGCATGCCGCCACGATCGTGATCGGCGACAAGCTCGGCCTCTACAAGGCCCTGGCCGAGGGCCCCGCAACCGGTTCAGAGCTGGCCACGAAGACCGGGCTCGACACCCGTCTGCTCGAGGAGTGGTGTGCGGCGCAGCACGTCAGCGGCTACGCCGAGCTCGACACCACGACGGGGCGGTACTCGCTCACCGAAGAGCAGGCAGCAGTGCTCGCCGACGACTCGACCCCGGCTTTCCTCGTCGGCGCCATGACCATCGTCTCCGCCATGTTCAAGGACGAGGCCGCCATCCGTGAGGCGTTCCAGACCGGACGCGGCCTCGGCTGGCACGAGCACGATCACGACCTGTTCCATGGCACCGAGCGGCTGTTCAAGCCGGGCTACCTCGGCAACCTCGTGTCCTCGTGGCTGCCGGCGATCGACGGCCTCGAAGCACGCTTGGAGGGTGGAGCAACGGTCGCCGACATCGGCTGCGGTCACGGGAGCTCGACGATCCTGCTCGCCCAGTCCTACCCGGCGTCGACCATCGTCGGCTTCGACTACCACGAGGACTCGATCGAGGTGGCCCGCAAGCGCGCCGCCGAAGCCGGTGTCGCCGACCGCGTTCGCTTCGAGGTGGCGACTGCGCAGGACTTCCCCGGCACCGGCTACGACCTCGTGTGCATCTTCGATGCTCTGCACGACATGGGAGACCCGGTCGCCGGCGCTCGGCACATCGGCCAGTCGCTCGCCAACGACGGCACCTGGCTGCTGGTCGAGCCGATGACGGCGACCGAGGGTCCGGTGGCCCGCATCTTCACCGCGGCGTCGGTGGGCATCTGCACGCCGTCGGCCCAGGCCCAGGACGGCGCGTACGCACTGGGCAACCAGGTGAGCGACGATCGCTGGCGCGAGCTCTTGCGCGAGGCCGGCTTCGGGCACTTCAGGCGGGCGACGGAGACCCCGTTCAACCGGGTCTTCGAAGTCCGCAAGTAGGAGGCCGGCGCCGCATCGCAGGGTGCGGTCGCTGGTGTCATCGACCAACGAAAGAATGGAGGGGCGATGGAGACGGATTACCTGGTGATCGGTGCAGGCCTGGCGGGGATGGCCTTCACGGACGCACTGATCGCAGAGACCGATGCGCGCGTGCTCATCGTCGACCGGCGCCATGCGCCGGGTGGTCACTGGAACGATGCCTATCCGTTCGTGCGGCTGCACCAGCCCTCGGCGTTCTACGGCGTCCCGTCGCGCGACCTCGGGGAGGATCGTGTCGACGTGACGGGTCCCAATGCCGGCTTCTACGAGCGCGCCACCGGTGCAGAGGTCTGTCACTACTTCCAAGAGGTGATGGACGAGACGCTTCTCGGCTCGGGACAGGTCGTCTACCTGCCGATGCACGATGCCGAGGATCTCGGCGACGGGACCGCAGTCGTCACGTCTCGGGTCTCCGGCGCCACCCGTCACGTCAGGGTGCGCAAGAAGGTGGTCGATGCCCGGTTCCTCGAGACCTCCGTCCCAGCGACGCACACCCCGAGCTTCACGGTGGACGAGGACGCCCGCTGCGCGCCGGTCAACGCGCTCGTGAAGGAAGCCGAGGGCGGGGACTACGTCATTCTCGGCGCGGGCAAGACCGCGATGGACGCCTGCGTGTGGTTGCTCGAGCAGGGTGTCGATTCGGACCACATCACCTGGGTGAAGCCTCGCGAACCGTGGATCCTGGACCGGGCGGCGTTGCAGCCGCGCGAGAAGGTCGGCAGCTTCATCAAGGACTACGCCGCGTCGGTCGAGGCATCGGCTCAGGCGACCACGGTCCCGGATCTGTTCGAGCGGCTCGAGGCGGTCGGTTCGTTGGTGCGCCTCGACACGAGCGTCATGCCCACGATCTTCCGCGGGGCGATCCTCAGCGAACGCGAGCGCACCCTTCTGCGGACGATCGAGCGTGTCGTCCGCAGCGGCCGCGTCCGACGCGTCCAGCCCGACCGCATGCAGATGGACCAAGGCGACGTCATGGTTGCTCCCGGAGCGCTCTTCGTGGACTGCACCGCAGAGGGACTCCGGTACCGCACCCCGCGCCCGATCTTCGAGCCGGGGCGCGTCACGCCGCAGGGCATCCGCGAAGGGAGCCCATCGTTCAGCGCCGCCCTCATCGGCTACCTCGAGGCGACCCGAGGCGACGACCCCACCGATGCGAACGAGCTCGCACCCCCCAACCCCTACCCGAACAGCGCGGCGGACTGGATCCGTCAGCGCCACATCAGCATGGCCGCCCAGGCGCGCTGGGACCAGACCCCGGATGTCGCTTCGTGGGCCGAGGGCTGCCGCCTCAACATCGCTTCGGGATTGGTCGGCCACGCTGGCGAGCCCGGCGTCGGCGACGCGCTCGGGACGTACCTGACCAATGCCGACGCTGCGATCGAGAACCTGGCGCAGCTCCGGGTCGAAGCTGCGTCCGTCCACTGACCAGGGCGCGGACGAGCACGGGCCCACAACAGATGCTTCCTCCATTGCCTCGGCCGCCAAGCAGCGCTGCCTCCGCGTCAGCAGGCCGGTTTGGAGAGGCGCCATGCGAGGAGGAAGGGCAACCCGCCGAACGCCTGGCGCACGGCCTCGGGCAGGACAGCGGCTGCCGGGTTGGCAGCGAGCGCGTCCTCGGGGAACTCGATCTCGACGCACTCTTCGATGCGGAGCCCTGCTCCTACCGCTGCGTTCACGTAGGTGTGGATCGGGTGTGCGAGGTTCTCGACGTACGGCAGCCGGAACCCGTTCTCGGGCGCTTGGTCCCGGTCGGGGAACCCGGCCACGCCGCCGAAGTGGGCGGTCATCGGGTGCGGGTCCGACACGATCAAGGTGCCACCGGGTCGCAGGACGCGACCGAGCTCGGCGAGGACCACGTCGAGGCGTGCGACGTGACAGAGCGCGAGCGCACACGTCACGACGTCGATCGAGCCGTCCTCGACCGGCAGCGCCTCGAGCCGTCCGGGCTTGAAGTCCACAGCCGGGAAGCGCTCACGGGCGACTCGCAACATCGCGGCGTTGGCGTCGACGCCGATGGTGTCGTGCCCGAGACCGGCGAGGTAGCCGGCGTGGCGACCGGTGCCGCACGCGGCATCCAGCGCCCGCCCTCGGGGTAGCGCATCCAGCATCGGGTGGACCACCGGTTCCTCGGCCTCGATGAGCGGGTTGGGCCCGTCGTAGCTGGGCGCCCATCGCTCATAGCCGCTGTCGAGGTCGTGCTCGACGACCTCGACCAGGATGTCGTTCGGGAACTCGTCGAAGCTGGCGAGCACCCGGCGGACGTCTTCGAGGCGAGGGAGGCCCTCGCTCGGTCGAGCGAGGATGCGGCGCATCATCGCCATCCCCGCCACCGCCACGAAGTACTGGCCCGCCTGGAACTGATCTCGGTGCAGCTCTCCCATCAGGCCGAGACCCTACGGGCAGCCCCGCTGCGGTCTCTCAGAATTCTCTGCCCCACGCATCCCCTCGTGCGCCTCGCCGCACATCCGCAAGACTGCCGCCGTGCACGTCGTCATCGTGGGTGCTGGTGAGGTCGGGTGGTACCTGGCCGAGAGGCTGGATGCCGAGCACGACGTGGTCGTGATCGAGCAGGACGCCGACACCGCCCACGCCATCGGCGAGGACCTCGACATCCAGGTCGTGGTGGGCAACGCCTGCCACCCGTCGGTGCTCGAGCGGGCGGGCATCGGCCGCGCTGCGCTGCTCGCTGGCGTGACCCAGAACGACGAGGTCAACCTCATCGCATCGCTCCTCGCGAAGGAGCGCGGCGTCCCGAAGACGGTCGTGCGCATCCAGACCGAGGAGCTGCGGGGGCCGGCGGGGGCGAGCCTCCTCGCCACGGTCGGTGCCGACGTGGTGATCGACCCCGACGCCGACACCGCTGAGGAGATCCTCCAGCTCGTGCACCTCTCCGGTGCCGACGAGGTCTACCCGATGGCCGAAGGCGATCTGTTGGTGCTGGGCGGGGTGATCCGAGCGGGTTCGGCTGTCGCCGGCCGGCGGCTCAGCGAGGTCGGCTCCCAGTTCGAGCCGCACTGGCAGTTCCTCTTCGGTGCGGTGTCCCGCCGGGGCGAGACGTCGATCCCCCGGGGCGACGAGGTGCTCGAGGTCGGAGACCACGTACGGATCCTGACGACCCGAGACGCCCGGCGAGAGGCGCTCGAGCTGATCGGAGCGGTCAGTCGCCGGGTCCGCAGGCTGATGGTCCTCGGTGGCGGCATGGTCGGCTCGCGGGTGGCGGCGGCGATGACGGCCGAGGGTGCCGAGGTCGTGATCATCGAGCGCGACCTGGCGCGCGCCCAGCAGCTCGCAGCGGAGCTCCCGAGGGTGCGGGTCATCCACGGTGACATCACCGACATCGAGCTGCTCGCCCAGGAGTCGGTCGCCACGATGGACGTGGTCGTCGCCACCTCGGGCGAGGACACGGCCAACGTCCTCGCCTGTGCGTTCGCCGCTGCCGAGGGTTCGGGCTTCACGGTGGCCGTCATCCACCGGTTGGCCCTGCTCCCCCTCGCCAGCCAGTTCGGGATCGACGCGACCCTCAGCCCCCGCACCGCCTCGGCCAACGCCGTGCTCCGGGAGCTGCGAGGTGGGGCCGGCTCGGTGGCGACGTTCCTGGAGAGCGACGTCGAGGTGAACGAGTTCACCGTCGCCGCCGGGAGCCCGGCTGATGGCGCGGTGGTCGCCGACCTGCACGTGTCACGGTCCGTGCTGCTCGGTGCCGCCGTGCACCCGGACGGCTCGGTGGAGATCGTGCGGGGGCCGACCCGGCTCGCTGCCGGCGACCGGGTCGTCGTCTTCGCACGGGCCACGGACCTGCACAAGGCCCGCCAGCACTTCACGGCATGAGGACAGCGGAGCCGCGACGGTGGCAGGGGCCGGGCAGGCGCCGGCCCTCGCTCCCCCTCCACGTCGGCGCCCTCTCGGTCACGGTCGCCGGGGTCGCCATGCTGGTCGCCGCAGGCGTCGACCGCATCGACGGCGGCCCTGACGCTCGCGCCCTGCTCCTCTGCGGCCTGCCGACGACGGCGATCGGCGTGGTCGTGTGGCGGGGCACGAGGGTCCCGAAGGAGGTGCGGACCCTCGAGGTCTTCGTGACCGTCACGCTGGCCTGGGCCTCTCTCGCCGGGGTGGGCGCCCTCCCGTACCTGGCGACGGGCGCGCTCACCACGGTCGAGCTCGCGCTCTTCGAGTCGATCTCGGGCTTCACGACGACCGGCGCAACGGTCCTCCGCCCGATCGACTCGACCTCACAGGGCCTGCTCCTCTACCGCGCCCTCACCCAGTGGATCGGCGGGATGGGTGTGATCGTGCTGGTGATCGCCGTCCTGCCGACGGTTGGCAGCGGCGCCATGAACCTGATGACGGCCGAGGCGCCTGGACCTTCCGGGGAGCGTCTGACGCCCCGCGTCCGCCAGACGGCCCGCAACCTCTGGTCGGTCTACCTCGGCTTCACCGTCGCGGTCCTCGTCGCGTACGTGGCCGCAGGGATGAGCCTCTACGACGGGGTCGCCCATGCCTTCACCACGGTCTCCACCGGGGGGTTCTCACCGCACAACGCCTCCCTCGCCCACTTCGACTCCGCTGCCGTCGAGTGGATCGCCATCGCAGCCATGTTCCTCGCCGGCGGCAGCTTCGCGCTCTACTTCCGGGCGCTGCGGGGCGAGCCGGGACCGCTGCTGCGCTCTTCGGAGCTCCGCGCCTACGCCGTCGTGGTGCTCGCCGCCGTCGCCGTCGTGTTCCTCGTCGGCGATGTCGACGCGCCTCGCGCCGAGCACATACGCGCCTCGTTCTTCGCGATCACCTCCGTGGTGTCGACCACCGGGTTCACGACCGCCGACTTCGGCGGGTGGAGCCAGGGTGCCCAGATCGTGATCATGCTGCTGCTGCCCGTCGGGGCCATGGCGGGCTCGACCGCCGGCGGCGTCAAGATGGTGCGGGTGCTCGCCATCGCCAGCTACGCACACCGCTCCGCCCTGAGCCAGCTCCACCCTCGGCTGGTGCGGCCGGTACGAGTCGGCAGCCGGGCGCTGCCCGAGGAGATCGCCACCCGCATCGTCGGGTTCATGGTCCTCGCCCTCGCGATCTTCGGCGGGGGCGCCACCTTGATCGCCCTGACCGGGCCCGACATGATCACGTCCTTCTCAGCGGCTGCGTCGAGCTTTGGCAACGTCGGCCCCGGCCTCGGCGACGTGGGGCCCACCGGGGACTACCTCGAGCTGCCGTGGCAGGCTCGGGTCGTCACCATGGTGCAGATGCTCCTCGGCCGCCTCGAGATCTATCCGGTGATCCTCGCCTTGTCGGTGTTCACGCTGCGACGCCGCCTGCACCCCGCTCGCGACTGAGGCAGTCCAGAGTCCTCGACGCAGCGCACGTCTCTGGCCGCACCGAGTTGAGAGCCGTTACTATTCTCACGTTGCTA
>JBBSLC010000053.1:0-18405 GCA_038255685.1 Acidimicrobiales bacterium
CGCGATGGCCATGTCTCACGCTATGCCGACGACCCGCCCCCGCCGTCCCCCGACGCCCGCCGGAGGACGGCCGACGGGGACCCCCGCCCGCCTCCACGTCACGAGCGAAGGCTCGGGTTCGACGTGGGACGCACAGACCGCAGGCCCCGTCCGAACGCGTCGCCTCGAGGCGATCCCGATCTCGCGCACGCGGTTCCGTTTGGTGGCAGGCTCCACGGCGGAGGTGTGTTCATGAAGCGGATCCCGTTCGTCGGCTCTCTCGTGCTGGACCGGTCGGCGGCGTGAGGTTTCTGCGCACGCTCCGTGACCTCCTCGATCCCACGTTGGTGCGCTGATGTACCCAGGAACCGTTGCCAGGACTGCTCCCGACCGCCCCGCCGTGATCATGGGCGGTTCGGGCGAGGTCGTGACCTTCCGCGAGCTCGATGAGGCCTCCAACCGCATCGCCCACCTCCTCCGGCAGGCCGGGCTCCAGCGGGGTGACCACATCGCCCTCTTCATGGAGAACCAGCAGCACTTCATGGAGGTGGTCTGGGCGGCTTTGCGCTCCGGTCTGTACCTCACTGCGATCAACAGCCACCTCACCGCTGAGGAGGTCGCCTACATCGCTGGCGACTGCGGCGCCAAAGCGTTCGTGACCTCACGGGCGCAGGGCGAGGTGGCGGCGGCGATGGACTGGAACGGTGAGGAGCTGGCGAGGGTGAGCCTGCGGCTGATGACCAACGGCGCCATGGAGGGCTTCCAGGGCTACGAGGACTCGGTCGCCGCCCAACCTGCCGTACCGATCGCGGATGAGAGCAGCGGCACCACGATGCTCTACTCGTCGGGCACCACCGGTCGCCCCAAGGGCGTGCTGCGACCGCTCCCCGAGAACACCCCCGCCGAGGCGGACGCCCGCGCCGCCGCGCTCGGGCCGACCTACGGGTTCCACGACGGCATGGTGTACCTGTCGCCGGCGCCGATGTACCACGCCGCTCCGCTCGCCTTCTCCATCAGTGCCCAGCGCTGGGGCGGCACGGTCGTCATCATGGAGAAGTTCGACCCCCTCCGCGCCCTCGAGCTCATCGAGCGCTGCGGAGTCACCCACAGCCAGTGGGTGCCGACGATGTTCGTCCGGCTCCTCCGCCTCAGCGACGAGGAGCGGAACCGCTTCGACCTCTCCAGCCACCAGGTGGCGATCCACGCGGCCGCCCCGTGCCCGGTGCCGGTCAAGCACCAGATGATCGACTGGTGGGGGCCGATCATCTACGAGTACTACGCGGGGACCGAGGGCAACGGCTCGACGATGACCGACAGCCACGAGTGGCTGCAGAAGCCCGGGACGGTCGGTCGGGCCCGGGCGGGCGTCGTGCACATCGTGGGTCCCGACGGCGAGGAGCTCGGGCCCGGTGAGGAGGGGAACGTCTACTTCGAGGGCGGCGCCACGTTCGAGTACCACAACGACCCGGCGAAGACCGAGGAGGCCCACGACCCGAAGGGCCGCGGCTGGAGCACCTTGGGCGACGTCGGGTACCTCGACGAGGACGGCTACCTCTTCCTCACCGACCGCAAGGCGCACATGATCATCTCCGGCGGCGTGAACATCTACCCCCGGGAGATCGAGGACGTCTTCATCCAGCACCCGGCCGTCGGTGACGTCGCCGTGTTCGGCGTCCCCAACGCGGAGTTCGGCGAGGAGGTGAAGGCGGTCGTGCAGCCCCTCGACCCCGACGCCGCCGGCGACGAGCTCGCCGCCGAGCTGCTGTCGTTCGTCCGCCAGCACCTCGCCGGCTTCAAGTGCCCACGCTCGATCGACTTCCGGGAGCAGCTGCCCCGCCTGCCCACCGGCAAGCTCTACAAGCGCATCCTCGTCGACGAGTACAAGAAGCTCGCCGCCGGGACCTCGCCGGACTGACGCGACGCTGCCCGCTGGAGGCCCCGCTGTCGTCGAGCGACCGCTCTTCCTGCCCCGCGCTTCAACGCGTCGTCGGTCTGGGTGATGACAACCGCCGGGGGGCGTCGTTCCCCCCTGGCCACCAGCAGGGACCTCCCCGACGTCCGATCTCACCGATCCCGCCGCCAGGGGTCATGTCGACTGTGGTCGGTGCAGCGAAAGCGCTGGTCAGCAGTCTCGTGCGTCCTGCGGTCCACGTTGCTGAGGCGGTCCGACCTCAGCGGTACCGGCGCGGCACCTGCCAGGTGCTGCCGAAGCGCTCGTTCCACTCGGTCGGGTCGAAGGGGCTGTCTCCACCGGCCGGGCTGCTCGTGAGCTCACCGACCACGATGCGGTCGGCCAGGCTGAAGAGGTCGACCCGGACGAAGTCGGTGCCCGCCCCGAGTCGCTCCGCCACCGCCACCATCTCGGCCAGCCGCTCCGGCTTCGCCGGCTCGACGGCGCTCCTCGGGAGCGCCCCCGCCAGGTCGAGGGGTTCCCAGTCGCGGTCGAAGAAGTCCTGCGTCCGGTTGCCGAACCTGGCCGTGTCGACCTGGACGAACCGGCAGCGACCGTGGAAGACGAACAGCTTGTGGTCCTGGGGCACCCCGCCGTCTGGGCCTCGTAGCAGCTCCTCCACCAGCACCCGGCGGGGCACGAGCCCGTAGGCCCACTCGTGGTTCGGGCCACGCCCGTAGCGCTTGGCGACCCAGCCGGCGGCGATGGCGACGAGCTGGTCGCGCTCGACGTGCTCCGGGCGCACGTAGGCGTAGACCCAACCGTGCACCGGCGACGGCAGCCTGGCCTCGGGGGGGGCCTCGTCCGAGACCACGATGCACGCACCGCTCCCGTGGGTCGGCTTCACCACGTAGGCCCCCGGCAGCTCGAGGTCGAGGAGCGCAGCCGGGTGCTCGAGGAGGGCGATGAGCCGGGGCAGGTGCCCGGGCCCGACCACCGCTGCCACGTGGTCCCGCATCGCCGCCTTGTCGGCGAAGGTGACCTGTAGCTGACGATGGTCCCGGAGCAGCTTGTAGCGGACCTTGTCGTTGAAGGTGACCGGTCGCCTGGTCTTGGCCAGCCGCCAGACCCGCACCAGCCGGCTCCGGTTGCGCCAAACCCCGGGTCCCGACCAGGGCCGATCCGATCGAGCAGGGCGCCGCACGCCTGCATCATCGCCCACCGACCGGCGTCCACCGACCCGCTGCGGGCCTGGCGCCGCCCGCAGGTGACGCAGGGGCTGTCGACGTCGAGCTCGATGCGGGCCGCAGGCTCCGACGACGTCGAGGTGCAGACAGCCGAGCGCGCCTTCCGGTCTCGAGCCAGCGTCCGGGAGCCGACCGGGAGCGCCATTCGAGCGACGGCTCCTTCGGGAACGGATGGGTCGATCCCGCGTCCGGGGCGCCGAGGAGCTTCGTGCCTTCACCTCATCGGCCCGTCTCGAGGAGCTGGCGCAGGGCGAGGGAGGTGTCGCCGTCGTGGTCGATCCCGAGTGCCTTGCCGATGGCGTGGATGGTGAGGCGGCCGGTTCCGTGGGCGGGCAGGCCCCGGGTCGCCGACTTCGCCTCGGGTCAGCCGCTGCTCGCCGGCCTCGACGGACCGGCCGCGCTGCGCCGTGCTCCGCAGCTGGTCCGTGACCTTCCCGCCCAGCTGGCCCGCACCATGGCTGCGTTGCACCGCCTCGATCCCGAACCGGTGACCGCTGCGGTCCGGGCGGCGGCACCGGAGGTGGCGTGGACCGTTGAGGACGTCCTCAGCCAGCTCCGGCTCGGCGCAGAGGCCATGGGCCGACCCGATCTGACAGCGGTCATCGACGAGATGGCCGGGCGGTCGCCCGACGGGCTCCAGCTGGTCGTGTGCCATGGGGACTTCCACCCCTTCAACGTGCTGGCCGACGGGCCAGAGTTCGTGGTCCTCGACTGGACCGGGGCCTTGCTTGCCGATCCGTGCTTCGACGTCGCGGTTCACTGAGCTCCTCCTCGGGAACCCGCCCCTGGTGCTGCCCGGCCCCCTTGCCGTCGTCGGTCGCGTGGCGGGGCGGGTGCTGGCTCGAAGGTTCGTCCGCGCGTCCCGGGCGGCGAGCCCGACGACGTCCCTGGAGCACCTCGATTGGTACCGAGCCCTGCACCGGATCCGGGTGCTCCTCGAACGGGCCAAGCTTCGGCTCCTCCACGGGGATGAGCAGGTGGGACATCCCTTCGAGCTGCTCGCACCGGTTGCCGCCCGTGACCTCACGGCGGCGACGGGCATCGAGGTCCGGGCATGACCGGCGTGACAGCTGGGGTCGAACGCCCGCTCGTTCAGACCGACAGGACAGCGCCGACCTGTCGGGTCGGGTGGGTCTCGTACATGCGGAGCGCCACGACGACACCGGAGGCGGCGGTGAGGGCGGCGACGGCCCACACGTCGGCTCAGCGAGAGGTGGACCCGCGGTCGGAGAGCTCTGGGCGCACGACGGCGATGGGGTCGAGAAGGTCGCCGACGTAGCCGAGGGCGTAGGCGCCCCGCTGCGAGCCCATCAGGCGGAGCAGGTCATCGGGAGATCCCTCGCCACCTCGGGGGGAACCGCGAGGTACTGGTTCTCTTCCTGGCGCAGCCACGAGAGGTTGTCGGAGATGTTGACCCCCGATGCGCGTCGCGTCGGACAGGTTCGCTCCGCCCCCGTGGTAGACGGAGCCCCGATGCACGCGCCAGCGCCGGTGAGGACCTCGGCGACCTGCTCGGGCTGAGCGGTGGGCGGTCGGTGCTGGATCGTCACTGACACCAAGGTCTCCTCAGCGGGGCTCGTCTCCCTGCACGGTCACGCGGTGCATGACCCGGTTCTGTGCGCCGTAGTCGTGGACGGCGAAGTGCATGACCCCCCGGTTGTCCCACATGACGACATCCCCGGGCGCCCACAGGTGGCGGTAGCAGAGGTCGGGGGTGGTGGCGGCTTCGACGAGGTAGCGGAGCAGGGGCTGGCTCTCTGCGACGGTCATGTCCTCGAAGCGACGGGTGAAGCCGGCGTTCACGAACAGCGCCTTGCGCCCGCTCACCGGGTGGGTGCGTACGACCGGGTGGACAGCCTCGAGGCTGAAGGCGCTGTGCACCGCGCGCATGCCCTCGAGCATCTTCTTCATGCCGTCCGACAGGCGGTCGTACGCGAGGTACTGGTTCGCCCACATCGTGCCGCCGCCGTACTCGGGGAGCTCGACCGCTCGGAGGATCGAGACGCTCGGCGGTCGCTGCTCACAGGTGACATCGGAGTGCCACACCTCGGTGATCGTCTTCTCCTTCCCGTTGTTCTGGAGGAGGAGGATCTCCGGATGCCCTTCCGGGCCGGGCGCGGCGGGGTGCGTGTGGAGCTCGCCGAAGCGCTGCCCGAACGCCTTGTGGGCCTCGGGCGTGAGGTCCTGGTCGTGGAACACCACGACGCCGTGCTCGAGGAGGGCGTCGTGGATGACGCCGAAGGTGTCGACGTCGAGGTGGTTGAGGTCGATCCCGTCGACTTCGGCGGCGATGGCTCCGGTGAGCTTCCGGACCCGCACCTCGGTGGCTGCAGTCGTGGTCATGAACGCCTCCCTCTCGCGTCACTTTGACGGAACGCTAACAGAGGGGCTGTCCAGCACGCGGCGGTCTGCGATCATGGCGTGGTGGCAGCTCCGCAGGACCGGCAGCGCACCCCTGACCGCGCCGCGACCGAGGCGTCCCTGGAAGCAGCGGCGTTGGAGCTCCTCGCCCGAGACGGCGTCCTCGCCGGGCTGAACCTGCGCGAGGTGGCGGCCGAGGCAGGCGTCAACCGAGGGCTCGTGTACCACTACTTCGGGTCGCGTCAGGATCTGCTGCGGGCCGCGCTGCGGGCCGACGCCCATCGGCGTTTCGCCGAGGTCGCAGAGGCGGGGCACCTGCCGTTCCGTGAGCGGTTCGCGCGGTTCCTCCGGACGATGGTGCGCCACCGCAGGGCGGTCAGCCTCGTGACCCTCCTCGTGCTCGACGGTGACCGGTCGTTGCGCACGATGCCGTTGCGGGAGGGCACGCACGGCGTTCTGCGTCGAGACGTCGAGGACGGTCACCTCGATGACATGGACCTCGATGCCGTGCACGTCGCCACGGTGTCTCTCGCCTACGGGTACGTGCTGTACCGCGAACGGTTCGCCGCTGAGCTGGGCGTCGGGGTCACCGAGCTCGATGACCGGTTCCTGTCGATCGCCGATCGGATGCTCTCGGGCCTGGAGCCGGGGTAGCCGCTCGCCAGCAGCGTCTGCGAAGGGGATCCGGGCCGAGCTCGACTCCATCGAGGCGTCGTCTCCTACGTCGAACCTCCTGCCAGTCGGTCATCGGGAGCCTCGCCAGAAGCCGTTGAGCGTTGGCTCCTCCGGCCTCTCGGCCGGGGGCCACACGGCGTGACCATCGGACGAGCTCCGTCTACACTGCACCCGCTGCCCTCACGTCGCGATGCTCCCGGCTGCGGGCGCCGGGGACACCGGTCATCTCGCTCATGAGAGTTGCCGCTGTGGTGACGACGACGAGGGAAGTGTCTGAGCGGAACGGGAGGGTGGTGTGAGCGCCGAGCACGACCACGGCGCCAGCGCTGCACGTGCCGGTGAGCGCCATGCGCCACGGTTGCGGGTCGCCTTCGCCATCATCGCCACCTTCTTCGTGGTCGAAGCGGTCGCCGGGTTCCTGACCGATTCCCTCGCGCTGCTGTCCGACGCCGGGCACATGCTCACCGATGTCATGGGACTCGGCATGGCGTTGGCCGCCATCCACCTCGCCAGCCGGGCCGGCACCTCGGGCAGCCGGTCCTTCGGGCTCTACCGGCTCGAGATCCTCGCCGCCCTCGTCAACGCCCTCCTGCTCTTCGGGATCGCCGGCTACGTGCTCGTCGAAGCGGCCCGACGGGTCGGCGACGCCCCAGAGCTCGACGGTGCCACGGTGGCGGCGGTCGCTGCCGCTGGGCTCGCCGCCAACCTCGTCGTGTTCTTCCTCCTCCGCCAAGGGGCAAAGGAGAGCCTGAACGTCGAAGGTGCGTACCTCGAGGTGCTCGCCGACACCGTCGGCTCGGTCGGCGTGCTCATCGGCGGCATCCTCGTCGCCCTCACCGGGTGGGGCTGGATCGATCCGGTCATCGGCGCCGCCATCGGGCTGTGGATCCTGCCGCGGACGTGGAAGCTGGCTCGCCAAGCGCTCCGCATCCTGCTCCAGGTCGCACCCCCAGGGGTGGACCTCGACGATGTCAGGGCGGGCCTCGTCGCGCTCCCTGGCGTGGTCGACGTGCACGACCTGCACGTGTGGACCCTCACCTCGGAGATGGAGGTGGCGTCGGCGCACGTCATGGTCCGGGCTGGGACCGACAGCCACGCCGTGCTCGACCAAGCCCGCACCCTCCTCGCCGAACGCCACCACATCACCCACGCCACCCTCCAGGTCGAACCCGACGACCACACCGGCTGCGACGACCTCACGTGGTGACGCCAGGGGCGAGGAGCGGCAGGATGTACGTGTGACGGCCACCCTCGAACCAGAGCTCGACCCGGCCGGTGGAGGACCCTTCGACCCGGGTGCCCCCCCGGGTCGGCGTCGCTTCGGGGCACCGACCGGCCTGACGCTCGTGGCGCTCGTCGTGGCCCTGTGCTTCTTTTCAGGTGCTGTCGGCTGGACGCTCGGCCAGGGCCGTCCACCGGGTGAGCGGAGCGCTGACGTCGGGTTCCTCCGCGACATGCGCACCCACCATGAGAACGCCATCAGCTTGGCCCAGATCGAGCTCGTGAACGGCACGGAGCCGGCTGTGCAGGTGTTCGCCGAGGAGATCCTCCGCTTCCAGGCCTACGAGATCGGTCTCATGGACCGCATGGCACTGGACTGGGGCTATCGGCCCGAGGACCGGCCGGACGAGGCGATGGCGTGGATGGGCCACCCTGTCGCTGCCCAGGACATGCCCGGCATCGCGAGCGACGACGAGCTGGAGCGTCTCCGCTCAGCGGGCTCGGAGACCGACGCAGTCTTCGTCGCCCTCATGATCGATCACCACGCTGCTGGGGTGGCGATGGCCGAGGCAGCGATGGCCCAGGCAGACGACGCCGACGTGCAAGAGCTCGCACAGCGCATCGCACGCACGCAACGCCTCGAGGTCGCCGAGATGACGGCAGCGGCCGAGCGGCTCGGGCTCGACGCAACCCCAGACGGCGTCACCTTCGATGTCAGTGGCGAGTCGACCGGCATGAGCGACCACGACGACGAGGGCAGCTGAGCGGACCGCACGCCGTGCGGGTGGCGGCTCGCTTCCCAGGGCGTGCGGACCGACGCTGACTGCTGCGAGACTCACCGGTGGAGGTGGCGCGATGAAGCTCGGGATCGTGGGCAAGGGTGGCGTCGGCAAGACGACGCTGTCGGCGCTGATCGCAGAGGCGTTCGTGCGTCGGGGGAAGCGGGTGGTGGCGATCGACACCGACTCGAACCCGAACCTCGGGATGTCGCTCGGCCTCGATGCGGCGGCGGCCGAGGCCGTGCCGGTCGTTCCTCGCAACGTCGCCGTCGGGCCGGGCGGTGGCATGGACGGTGCGGAGCTCCTTGCCACCTACGGGCGAGCGACCCCGGCCGGCGTGACCTTGATCTCCGCCATGCGGGTCGACCAGGCAGGGGCCGGGTGCACGTGCAGCAGCCACGCCGCGGTGCGGAGCATGCTGAACGACGTGCTCGACGACGAGGCCGACGTGACGCTCGTCGACATGGAGGCCGGCCTCGAGCACCTCAGCCGGTCCGGTGGCACCCTCGCCTACGCCGACGTGCTGCTGATGGTGATGGAGCCGAGCCGCAAGTCCGTGCTGACCGCGGCCCGGACCGTGGCGCTCGCCGACGAGCTCGGCATCCCGCGATGCCTGGCGATCGGCAACAAGGCACGCGAGGGGGACGAGGCGTTCTTCGCCGACGCGTGCGCCGAGTACGGCGTCGAGCTCGTGGCCGTGGTCCCCCTCGACGCCGCGGTCGCGGCCGCTGATCGCAGCGGCGTGAGCGTCGTCGACACGGGTGCCGAGGCCGCGCGTGCTGCGGTCGCCGGGCTCCTCGACCGCCTCGAGGAGCTCGACCTCTCCAGGACCTAACCCGGCAGCAGCAGACCGGCGAGGGAGCCGAGCGCCAGCAGCGCCGGCGAGCCCGGCGAGGCGTCGATCGGGGAGCGGTCGGCACGGTCTGCTGCCGGCACGGCCGGGTCCTCGGGGACGAGCAGCACGGTGCAGCCGGGGAGCGCCCGCTCGATGGCGAGCCGGTCGGCGTCGTCGGCGACCCTGTTGGCCACCACGACGACCGGACCGTCTGTCACGTCACCGGCGAGCACCGCTGCCCTCGATGCCACCTCGAGGGACTTCACCGTGGGCTCCGCCACGATCACGACGGCGTCCACCTTGGTGTCGCCGAGGCGCGTCAACGTGCCGATCCCGGCTTCGAAGTCAGCGACGACGAGCGTGCCTGCGGGGATGTCGAGCCCGAGCAACTGCTCAGGTGAGGTCCCGCATCAAGGGCAGCCGAAGTCTGGGTCTTCGATCTTGGAGACCACCGCCAGGCGCACACCGTCGGGCGCATCCGTGCCGAAGCGGGACACGATCTCGTCCCAGGTGTGAGCATGGTCGGTCTCCTCGCCGACGGCGTCGCGCAGGGTGAGGAGCGCATCGGTCCGGTCCATGCCGACGCCGAGGGAGAGCCCGAGGTTCGGGTTGGTGTCGCAGTCGAGCGCGACGACGGGGTGGCCGGCCCGGGCGAGCGTGCGGGCGAGCACGGCTGCGGTCGTGGTCTTGCCGGATCCGCCCTTGCCGACCACAGCGATCTTCATGACGCCTCCGCAACGATCGTCCCGAGGAGGGAACCTATCGCCTCGACGGCCGGCGATGACGGCGATGCATCGAGCAGGGGGACGCCGGCTCTCTCCGCAGCACCCACGCTGGGGTCGGCCGGGACAGAGCCGATGACCCGGAGGCCGGAGACGGAGGCCAGGCGCGCCGGGTCGCCGGTCTCGACCACCTTGTTGGCGAGCGCGACGACCCGGCCCGCCTGCACGTCCTCCCGCCGGGCCAGGCGCGCGAGGCGCCTGGCCGCGAGCATCGACGACGGGGTGGCTTCGGCGACGACGACGATCAGGTCGGCGAAGCTCGCCCAACCGAAGAAGGGCTGGCGGGTGCCGCCCGGCAGGTCGCCCACCAGGTTCCAGTCGGTGGACTCGAGCTCGTCGACGAGCACCCGGAACGCCTGCTGGGAGGGTCCGGAGTCCCGGACATGGCCGCGCAGCTTGCCGAACTGCAGCAGGCGGACGCCGTCGGGACCCAGCACGGCGTGGCGCTCGACGGCAGTGATCGCGGTGAGACCATCACGGAGCACCCACGTCGTGTCCGGCTCGACACCGACCTCCTCGACGATCTCCGGCGGGAGCAGCGTGTCGGCGCTCGGCACACCGAGCGAGAAGGCCAGCCCGGGCATCGGATCGCTGTCGATGGCCACCACGGGTCGGTCGGCCGCTCTCGCCAGGAGTCGGCTGAACGTCCCCGCCACGACGGACTTGCCTGCTCCTCCCTTGCCCACGAAGGCGACGCGCATGACCGTCACTCTGCCCGATGCAGCCACGTCAGGTCGTCATCGCCGCTGCGACGGCAGCCTGGCCGATGCTGATCCCTCCGTCGTTGGGCGGGACGAGTCGGTGGACGACCAGGCCGAGCCCCGACGCTGCAACGGCCTCGGACACGAGCCGGGTCAGGAGCGCGTTCTGGAAGACGCCCCCCGTCAGGGCCACGGTGTCGAGGCCCTCCCGACGGGCGGAGACGACCGCAGCGCGAGCGAGGCCTGCGGCGAGGCGTACGTGGAAGGCGTAGGCGATCGCTGCGGCAGGGGCTCCCGCCAGACGGGCGAGGAGCGCGTCGGAGACGAGCTCGGCGGGATCGAGCACCCATGGGCCCGCCAGGGGAACCTCACCGACCCAACCTGCCGCCTGGGCGGCATCGAAGACCGGTCCCTCACGGGTGACCGAGCGCGCCGCCCACTCGAGCTCGACCGCTGCCTGGCCCTCGTAGCTGACCGCACCCCGGAGACCGGCCAGCGCGGCGACGGCATCGAACAGGCGGCCACCGCTCGACGTCGTCGGGGTGGACCGAGCCCGGGTCAGCGAGAGGACCGCCTCCCAGCGGGGGTCGAGCGTCGGGCCGAGGGCAGCCACGGCGGCCTCGCCCTGGGTGAGCGCCACCCACGCCAGCGCCATCCGCCACGGCTCGCGCACGGCGGCCGCACCGCCCGGCAGCGCGACCGTGCGGAGGTGGCCGACGCGCCGCGACGATCGCAGGTCGGCGACGAGCAGCTCGCCGCCCCAGAGGGTGCCGTCGGTACCGAAGCCGAGCCCGTCGAAGGCGATGGCGAGCACGGGTTCGCTCCGCCCGGCGTCGACGAGGCAGGAGGCGGCGTGGGCGTGGTGGTGCTGGACGCCGAGCACCGGGAGGTCACCGTCGAGCGCCCACTTGGTCGAGAGGTACTCGGGGTGCAGGTCGTGCACGGCGAGCTCGGGCCGGATGCCGGTCAGGTCCGACAGGTGGGCGATCGACTCCTCGAAGGCGCGGTGGGCGCCGGGGTGCTCGAGGTCACCGAGGTGGTGGCTGGCGACGACGCTCGCCCCGGCAGCCAGGGCGACGGTGCTCTTGCGCTCGGCACCCACAGCGAGGAGGGCGACGTCGGTGGGGACGGGCAGGCGGAGGGGCTCGGGCGCGTACCCACGTGACCGCCGGACGACCTGCACGTGGCCTCCCGCAGCCCGGATCACGCTGTCGTCGCAGCGGACGCGGATGGGCCGGTCGTGGTGCAAGAGGCCGTCGACAAGGGCTTCGAGCTGTGTCCGGGCGCCAACGTTCTCGTAGGCGATCGGCTCGTCCGCCCGGTTGCCGCTCGTCATCACGAGCGGCCCCCCGACTCGGGTCAGCAGGAGGTGGTGGAGGGGGGTGTAGGCGAGGAGCACCCCGAGGTCGGGTGAGCCGGCGCCGACAGCGTCCGCCACGGCTGCACCCGCCACCCGTTCCGCGATCACGATGGGGCGTCGAGGTGAGGTCAGCGCCGTGAGCCCGAAGGTGTCGAGGTGCACGAGCGCGACCGCATCCGCCACGGTCGCGACCATCACAGCGAACGGCTTGTCGTCCCGTGCCTTGCGGTGGCGGAGGCGCTCGACGCTGCCCTCGTGGTCGGCCCGAGCGGAGAGGTGGTAGCCACCGATCCCCTTCACGGCCACGATGCCGCCAGAGGCGAGGCAGTCGGCGGCCGCATCGAGGGCGGCCGTGCCTCTGGCCGTGCCGGGCCCGTCGGGCGTCTCCCACGTCAGGGCCGGGCCGCACGCACCGCAGGCGATCGGCTCGGCGTGGAACCGCCGGTCGCCCGGGTCCTCGTATTCGGCGGCACAGGCGGCGCACCGCTCGAAGCCCGCCATCGTGGTCGAGGACCTGTCGTACGGCAGCGATCTGATGATGGTGTAGCGCGGTCCGCAGTCCGCACAGTTGCTGAACGGGTAGCCGAAGCGCCGGTCGGCAGGGTCCTCGACCTCGGCGAGGCAGGCGTCGCACACCCCGACGTCGACGGGTACCGGTCCGGCCGGCCCCTCCCCACCCGTGCTCGGCGTGATCTGGAAGCCCACCTGCCCGATGGCGTGGACCGACACGACCTCGATGGCGGCGACGATCGCGGCGGGAGGCGGGGCGGAGGTCAGCAGCACCTCGAAGTGGTCGAGTGCTGCGCCGGTTCCCTCGAGCTCGACCACGAGCGATGCCCGGTCGTTCCACGCCGTGCCGGCCAGCCCGAGGGCGACCGCGTGCCGTGCTGCCCAGGGTCGGAACCCGACGCCTTGGACGGTGCCTCGCACCACGAGCCGGCGACGTTCGACCACCGTCGTCAGCAGATGCGGGGGAGGGGGTCGCCGACGAGGAGGTCGACGATGCGGACGCCTCCGAAGCCGGTGGCCAGGGTGACCATCCCGGGGGGCTCGGCCACGACCTCGCCGATCACCGCTGCCTCCCGACCGAGCTGCTCGCCCCGCAGCGCGGCGAGCGCTGCCTCGACGTCGCCGGCGGGCACGACGGCGACGAGGCGGCCCTCGTTGGCCACGTAGAGCGGGTCGATGCCGAGCAGCTCACAGGCGGCGGTGACCGTCGGGCGCACGGGGATCGCAGCCTCGTCGAGAGCGATCCCCACGCCTGCGGCCACGGCGAGCTCGTTGACGGCACTCGCCACGCCACCGCGGGTGGGGTCCCGCAGCCACCGGGTGGCGGGCACAGCAGCCAGGAGCGCTTCGACGAGGTGGTTCAGGGGGGCGGTGTCGGAGTCGACGTCGGCTTCCAGGGCGAGGTCGCCCCGGGCCAGCAGCACAGCGATCCCGTGGTCGCCGATGGGGCCAGAGACGATGACCCGGTCCCCGACCGCGACGCGCCCGGCGGTCAGGTGGCGGCCCTCAGGGACGAAGCCGACCCCGGCGGTGGTGATGTAGAGCCCGTCGGCGGCTCCCCGGGCCACGACCTTCGTGTCGCCGGCGACGATGGTGATCGCAGCCTGCGCTGCTGCTGCGGCCATGTCGGCGGTGATCGCCCGCAGCTCCTCGACGGTGAAGCCCTCCTCGATGACGAAGGCGGCGGTGAGCCAGCAGGGGACGGCGCCGACCATCGCCAGGTCGTTGACGGTGCCGTTGACGGCGAGGTCACCGATCGATCCGCCGGCGAAGCTGCGGGGGCTGACCACGTAGGAGTCGGTCGTCATGGCGATGCGACCGGGTCGGGCATCGAGGACGGCGGCGTCGTCGAGCACGTCGAGCGTGGCGTTGCCGAAGGCCGGCAGGAAGACGCCGTGCACCAGGGCGGCGGATGCCTTGCCGCCGGCGCCGTGGGCGGTGGTGATGTGGGTGTCGTGGAGCTTCGGTGGGCGGCGGCGAAAGGCTTCGATGCGGGCCTGGACGGCAGCTTCGCGGTCTTCGCCCGTCATCCGGCGGCGACGGGTATGCGGCCTCGTCCGGAGAACCGCCCGAAGTTGTAGTAAGCCGCGCAGGCGCCCTCGGAGGAGACCATGCAGGTGCCGATGGGTGTCTCGGGCGTGCAGCCGGTCCCGAACACCTTGCACTCCCAGGGCTTGATGACGCCCTTGAGCACCTCTCCGCACTGGCAGGCCTTCGGGTCCGCCACCCGCACGCCCGGGATGTCGAACCGCTCCTCGGCGTCGAAGGCGGCCAGCTCGGGCCGCAGCTTCAGCGCGCTCTGGGAGATGAAGCCGAGGCCGCGCCACTCGAAGTGGGGCCGCAGCTCGAAGACCTCGTCGAGCACGGCGAGCGCGCGCTGGTTGCCCTCGTCGGTCACGCAGCGCGTGTACTGGTTCTCGACCTCGCAACGTCCCTCGACGAGCTGGCGCAGGAGCATGGCGACGGCCTGGAGGATGTCGAGCGGTTCGAAGCCGGCGGTCACCAGCGGCTTGCCGTAGCGCTCGGGTACGAAGCGGTAGGGACGGTTGCCGACGACGGTGCTGACGTGGCCCGGCCCGAGGAAGCCGTCGAGGCGGAGGCCGGGGGAGTCGAGGATCGCCCGCAGTGGCGGGACGATCGTGACGTGGTTCGAGAACACGGAGAAGTTCGTGACGCCGAGCGCCTTGGCCCGCAGGACGGTCAGGGCGGTCGACGGTGAGGTCGTCTCGAAGCCGACGGCGAAGAAGACCACGTGGCGGTCAGGGTTCCGCTCGGCGAGCTTGAGGGCGTCCATCGGGGAGTACACCATGCGGACGTCGGCGCCCGTGGCCTTGGCCTCGAGCAGCGTCGAGGTCCCCCCGGGCACCCGCATCATGTCGCCGAAGGTGGTGAAGATGACCTCGGGGTGGCGGGCGACGGCGATGGCGTCGTCGACGCGTCCCATCGGGATGACGCACACCGGGCACCCCGGACCGTGCACGAGCTCGATCGACTCCGGCAGCAGGCGCTCGATGCCGTGGCGGTAGATCGTGTGCGTGTGCCCACCGCACACCTCCATGAACGCCCGGTGGGTCCCGTCGTCGAGGGCGGCGATCTCCGCCAGCACCACCTTCGCCGCCACCGGGTCCCGGAACTCGTCCACGAACCTCATGCCGCATCCTCCGCCATCGCTATCGAGATCGCCGCCGTCAGCCTGGTGGCGAGGGCCGTCTGCGCCTCTTGGATCCGGTGGATCGAGGTGGCCTGCACCACGAACCGGTGGTCGACGGACGGGCCCAGCCGGGGCCCGTCGTGGCCGGTGAAGCCGACCGTCAGGACACCGTGGCGACGGCAGTGAGCGAAGGCCTCGAGCAGGTTGGGGGAGCCCCCGCTCGTGGAGAACGCGACGGCGACGTCACCCGCTCTTGCGTGAGCGGCCAGCTGGCGGGTGAAGATGACGTCACTGCCGACGTCGTTCGCCAGGGCGGTGAGCACGGCAGGGTCGGCGCACAGCGACAGCGCCGGCACCGGGCGGGGCCGGACGGCTCGGCACGCAGCGACGAAGGCGTCGGCATCAGCTGAGCTGCCACCGTTGCCGAAGGCGAACACCCTGGCGCCCGAGGCGAGGCGTGTCGCCACCTCGCCGGCGGCGGTGCGGACCTCGTCCTCGTGGGCGCGGCAGACCGCTCGCCGGAGGCCGACGCTCTCCTCCCACTTGGCCGCGGCTGACCGGGCGAGGTCGGCGAGGAGGGCTTCGGGATCGTCTGACGCTTGCTCGAGGAACGGGTAGAGGAACCCGGTCCGCTCACCCATGGAGGCCTCCGGCGAGCTTGGCGATGGCGACGCCGGCGTGGACCACGACCAGCTCGCCGGCGCCACAGGGCTCCACGAGCGACAGGTCGACGAGCTGGCGTGTGCCGCCGACGGTGACGACGGCGTCGTGACCCTCCGCTCGCTCGACCTCCCCGAGGTCGCCCGCGTCCATGCACGCAGGACAGGTGGTGGCGCGCTCGCCGCGACCCTCGAGGACGCCCGGGTGCTCCAGGCACACGTGGGCGAGCTCCCACAGCAGGTGGTAGGCGCAGACCACGTCAGCGTCCTCGGCATCGGTGCCGAGAGCGACGATGCGGGCGGCGGTGGCGGCGCCGGCGGGCGGTGGGCGGCCGGTGGCGAGCCAGATCACCTCGAGGCCCCACGCCGGCGCCCGGGTGGCGACGTCGAGCGCCCGGGCGTCGTCGCCATCGGCGACGACCACGACCACGTCACCGGCGCGCACCGATGTCCGCAGGACGTCCACGCCGCCTTCCGCCTCCACGGCGATGGCCGGGAGGGCCCGCTTGCCGACGATGACGGGGTGCAGGAACTCCACCGCGAGGTGACGGGCGTGCGACGTGGCGGTCGGGCACCAGCACCAGAGGGTCGCGCCGTCGTGGAAGGCGCGTGCGAGTGCGAGCGCCGCCGCGGCGAGCGCCGGTGCCGGGGCCGCCGGAGGCGTCACGGCCCGGCGCCCTCTCGGAGCTGGTCGATCTCCTCGTCGTAGACCGAGCCGAGCTCCTTGATGAACGCGAGGGTCCTGGCCGCCTCCTCCTCGTCGATCTTCGCCATCGCGAAGCCGACGTGGACGAGCACCCAGTCACCCACGGCGATGCCGCCTTCGTCACCGGCCACCAGCTCGACGTTGATCTGGCGGCGGACGCCGTCGATCTCCACCACCGCGGCGTGCGGTTGCTCCGGGTCGAACACGATCAGCTGTCCTGGGAGGCCGAGGCACATCAGGCACGCACCTCCAAGGTGTCGAGCAGGGCGGCGACGGCGGCGACGACAGGACCATCGCCGTCGGCGTCGAGCAGCGGGCGGGCCAGGCGGTCGGCGTCGACGACCTGGTCGGAGAAGGGCACCTCGCCGATGCGGGTGAGCTCGTGGCGCTCGCAGAACGCCGCGACGGCCTCGCCATCGGCGGGTGTGCGCACCTTGTTGACGGCGACGACGGTGCGGGTGTCAGGCAGCTCGGCCGCGAGGCCAGCGAGCAGGCGCGTCGCCTCGAGCGACCGGTAGTAGGGCTCGGTGACGAGCACGAGGACGTCAGCGAAGCGGGCGGTGCCGCGACTGACGTGCTCGGGTGATGCCTCGAGGTCGACGATGGCGAGTGCCGCCGGGTGCTCGCCCAGGTCGCTCAGCACGGCGCTCACCGCCGCGTGCGCTGAGCACAGGCACCCCTCGCCGGCGTGGGCTGGAGCCCCCATGAGCAAGAGGCGCACCCCGTCGGGAGCAGTCGTCCCGTGGGCAGCGAAGACCTCCTCGAGGCTGAGGTTGAGGCTTGGCCCGGTCAGCTTGCGGGAGACCGCAGTGGGGGGGATGCCACCGAGGCCACGCCCGACGGCGGCGTCGACCCCGAGCGCCGCAGCGAGGTTGGGGTTGCTGTCGGCATCGACGGCGTACACGGGCGAACCGCGACGGGCAGCGAGACGGGCCATCGTCGCGGCGATGGTCGTCTTGCCTGCGCCCCCCTTGCCTGCGAAGGCGATCCTCACCTCGTGGCCCGTGCGGCGGGCGGGGTCACGTCCTCGATCCGCTCGACGAGCGCGGTCAGGAGCCGGATCGTGGCGCGCAGCTCGCGCTCCTCTTCGACGAGGGCCCCCCGGCCGGCAGGCGTGAGCTCGTAGGTGCGTCGCGGCGGACCCGACTGTGACGCCTCCCACCAGGATGCGACGACGCCGTCGTGCTCCATCGCCCTCAGCGTCCGGTACAGGCCCCCGGCATCGACGACTCGGAGGCCGTCGTCGCGCACCTGCTCGAGCAGCTCGTAGCCGTGCGCCGGCCCGAACGCCAGCTCTGCCAGCAGCAGGGGTCGGAGGTACGACCGCGGCAGTCCCCGCCCGTGCTCGTCGTCGGGGCTCACCGGTCCTGCCCTCCGTCCGGGTCGTGCTCGTGACCGCGCCGCTGGGAGACGCACGCGTCGGCTTCATCTGCCGACATGTGGCACCAGCAGTCGTCGCTGCACTCGCCGTGGGTGGGCCGCATCAGATCGTCGAAGGCAAGCGTGAACTCGCTGCGACCCTCGGCCAGGCCACGGTCGGACAGGGTGTACCAGTCCCCGTCGCGCACGAGGTAGCCCTCGTCGACGAGGCGGTCCAGGTAGGTGATGCCGTTGGCCGAGTCCACGCCGAGGAAGCGCTCGATCGAGGGCGGGTCGACGAGGTCGCCGAAGCCCTCGCCTCGCAGCCAGTACATGACCTGGAGGATCTCGCTGCGCCAGTACAGCGCTCGCAGCGAGTCGGACTTCGGAGCGTGGACATCATCCACGGGCGCCCCCCTGGACCGGGGGACCGGCGGCCGCTTCGGCCATGCCGGCGATCCCGTCGAGGGCGTCGCCGATGACGACCAGCTGCTCGTTGATCCGAACGACAGAGGGGCCGATCGGCTCGCACTGCGTCTCGATGGCACGCACCCCGAAGGTGACCTTGGCGAGGTGCGCGCTGGTCGCCCGGAGCGAGCGGGCGATCAGGACGAGGTAGACCGCGAGGGCGCCGACGAGGAGGGCGATCTCGACCACGGTGGCGACGATCAGGAACGTGCGCACGTCAGC
>JBBSLC010000054.1:0-18297 GCA_038255685.1 Acidimicrobiales bacterium
ACGGCAGCGCAGCGCTCTGGTGAGGCTGCGATGGTGGTGCGCTCCGTCGCCTGGTCGGTCATCACCTACGTCGTCTCCTCCCCGGGATGCGGGCCCGTGGTCGGGTTGCATCATGGCCCACGTCGCGCCTGTCAGCCGACCTGAGAGGACGACCCCTTCGACGGGAAGCTCCCGTGACGTGCTGCCCAGAGGCCGCACGCGCCCAGGCCGAAGGTCGGGACGAGGACGCCGAAGGCGAGCGGCGTGAAGGGGCGGACGCCGGCGGTGGCGAGGGCGACGGCCGTCTGCACCGCCAGCGCCCCGAGGAGCAGCCGACGAACCGCACCGGGTGCGCTCCCGGTGAGGAGGAACACGCCGGCGACGGACAGCTCCTCACGCCGGCTCCGACCGGCGGCGACGACGAGTGCTCCAGCGAAGGCGGCGAGCCCGAGCGCGAACAGCGCCAGATCGACGACCGCGGCGGGCAGCGCGAGTGCGTCGGGTGCTGCGGCTGCGCCGACGGCGAGCGTCGTGAACACCGCCGTGCCCACGAGTGCGGTGCGGACGATCGGCCTGCCTGCCTGGGGCGACGACGTCGGGGAGAGGGGGACCGGGCCGCTCACGCCCGACCGTCCACGGACCCGGCCATGCCGAGGATGGCGTCGTGCAGACGGCTGGCGAGGAGGTCGTAGGTGAAGGCATCGATCGCGCGTGCTCGGCCGGCTGCGCCCATGGCCAGTCGTCGGTCCTCGTCGTCGAGCAACCCTGCGATCACCGTGGCGACGGCGTGCGGGTCCGAGGGGTCAGCGACGACGACGCCGGTCTCACCGTCTGCGACGGCATCGCGCGCCCCGCCGCTCGCCCCGGCGACCACCGCCACGCCGCACGACGCTGCCTCGAGGAACACGATGCCGAACCCCTCCTGCTCGAGGCCGCCCCACCGGTTCCGGCAGAGCATGGCGAAGAGGTCGCAGGACCCGTAGAGGGCGGGGAGGTCCGGACCGGGGACCTTGCCGAGGAACCGGACCGGTGCCCCGCTCGACGACGCCCGACGCTGGAGGCGGGCGGCATCCCTGCCGGTGCCAGCGATCGCCACCGTCAGGTCGGGGTGACTCGACCGCAGCACCGCTGCCGCGTCGATCAGGACGTCCATGCCCTTCCGGGGCACGAGGCGGCTGACGGAGAGGACGAGCGGTCCTTCGACCGGCAGCCCGAAGTGCGCCCTCGCAGCGCGGCGGGCTGCAGCGTCGAGCGGGAGGAAGACGTCGGTGTCGACGCCTGGCGGGACGCAGACGGCCGGCAGGGACCGCCCTGCGGCCCGCGCCGCCTCCGACTCCGGGTACGAGCCGCCGGCGATCGTGAGTGCAGCACCGCGCAGCACGTGCCCGAGCACCGCTCTCGAGCCGGGGAGCCGGCCAGGCACCGTGATCTCTGCGCCGTGGAGCACCAGGGCATAGGGCAGGCCGAGCTGTGGGCCGATGGCCCCGACGGGCAGCGCAGGGTCGAGCACGACGGAGGTGGCACCGACCTCGTCGGCGAGCGCTCGGACGTGGCGCACGAGCGACGGCGTCGGGAGCAGCACCCTGCGATCGAGTCGATCGACGCGGAACGCCTGCTCGGCATCGAACGCAGCTGCGTCCGGGTGACCGGTCGTGAGCACCGTGACCTCCTCCGGCGGAAGGCGGCGCCACAGCTCCCACAGGTAGGACTGGATCCCACCGAGCTTGGGCGGGAAGTCGTTGGTGACGAGCAGGTGCCCCACTGCCCCTACCCGGCAGGCGCGACGTCCGCGCGCCCGTTGCGGGCAGCGACCTGGGCGCGGGTGGCACCCGCGCGGAACGTCGGTGTGCGATGGGGGCCGTCCGTCGGCACGGCGGCGCCACCATCGCTCGGCACGGCTGTCTTCTCCGCAGCGACGACCGGCCTGGCGCGGAGCGGCTCCCTCCGCTGGGGCGCCGCGCCCGTCCTCGCCGGCGCCAGGTTCGAGCGACCGCTGGCTGCGGGGACAGAGGTCGGCCGAGGGCGCGCACCGTTCACGACGGGTGACGCCTCGGCCGGACTCCGGCCATCGATCCGTTCGGTGCCCGAGGGCCCCTCTCCGGCCATGGCGATCGCACGCAGGGCCTCGGGTTCTGGCGTCGCCCCGTTCGTCCCGGTCCGACCGACGCCGCTCGCCGACGACGCGGCCCGGTCTGCGACCTCACCCCGGCCAGGTGCCCTGGTCGAGCTCGTCGCCGGCCTCGACGGGGCCGCATCCGTCACCGGTGCCCTGCGGGCGCCAGGCGCCGGTGCGACTCGCTGCGGCGCCACCCTCTTGGGCGAAGCCTGCTGCGCCACAGCCTTCTCGGACGAGTTCGCCATTGTCGCAGCCTTCGCCGAAGCAGCCTTCTTCGGGGAGGTCTTCTTGGAGGAGGTCGCCTTGGGGGCGACCTTCTTCGGCGCAACCTTCTTCGGGGAGGTCTTCTTGGAGGAGGTCGCCTTGGGGGCGACCTTCTTCGGTGCGACCTTCTTCGGTGCGACCTTCTTTGGCGCAGCCTTCTTCGGCGCAACCTTCTTCGGCGACACCTTTGCCGGCGCGACCGTCTTCGGAGCAGCCTTCTTGGGTCCGGTTGCCTTCGATGCGACCTTCCTCGACGCGACCTTCCTCGACGCAGCCTTCTTGGACGCGGTCGCCTTCGGTGCGACCGTCCTCGCACCGGACGAGGTCGCCTTGGCCGCGACCTTCTTCGCAGCACTCGCTGGCGAGGGAGACGTGCCCCTTGCCCGACGGGGAGACGGCGCCGGCGGTGGTGTCGGACGGGCGGGGCGGCCTCGACGCTTCGCTGCGTGTCCGAGCTGGTGCGCGAGGCGGTTGTCGGATCGCAGCTCGTCGCTGTCGGGATCGAAGCGCCAGCGCGCCTCTTGGAGGCGTCCGCGGGATCGGTAGCGGAACCGGATGGCCCACAGGCCGTCGCCGAGCTGGAAGGCGCTCCACCCTGCGTCGAAGTCCTCGTCGAACAGCGCCACCTTGCGCTCGGCGACGTTGCGCCGCACGGCCTCGGCGAGCGGGGTCGGCGAGAGCCCGACCCGTGGCTTGTCGAAGTGGAGCTGGAGCGCCGCCGCCACGATCCGCTCCTGCTCGGCCAGGACCGGGACGGCGAAGCGAGCGACCCAGTCCGGCGTCGCTCCCGCAGCGGTCGCGACCTCCTCGATGCTCCACCCGGCCCGCAGCCGGTCCTGCAGCTCCCTCGGCGTGAGAGAGCTCGACACGGCGATCGGACGCGACGTCGGCGACGCGTCAGCTGGTGGATCGATCGGGAGCGGGGACGTGCCGCGGTCGTCGGCGTCGCTCACGTCCTCGCTGACAGGTGGGTCCTCTGCAGCTGCGGTGCCCGGTGCACCGCCCCATGCGCTCGCGTCCAGCTGGGCGAGCGCCGCCCTGAAGGCCGCGTCGAACGGCACGACGAAGGTGGTCGAGCCGGCGGCGAAGACCAGACCGTCGTTCCCAGCGGTGCGCCCTACCAGGCGGAGCTGCTCCACGTCGGCTCCCAGCGTCGGGCGACCCGACCATCGAGCCGACCGGGGGAGGACGGTAGCAGCCGGTTCGCGCCACTTCGTGGACCCTGTCCCTGCTACCCGGTGCGGCGCCGGTGCCGGAGCTCGGGCACGAGACCAGCCTGACCGAGGAGGCGGATCGCCCTTGCCTCGGCGACGTCGACGACGACGGCCTCCCCCGCTCGGCGGTCGCAGACGAACGTGACCACGCAGTCAGCGCACGCCGTCGTGTGCTGCAGCTCGCAGGCGTTGCAGTCGATGGTCACCACGTCGGACGACTGCGCCGCAGGGACCGACGCCGACCGTCGCCGTTCGAGCTCATCCATCGCTGCCGTCCACATCCGCTCCTCCACCCACGTGCACCGTGACCGTCTCCTTCGCTCGGCGTGGCACCCGTGGCCCTCGGCCACCGACCTCGCCCACCCATCATGCTGAGGGGGTGTGACGGTCCCTTCAGAGCGGCCGCCGGCACGGGTCAGCGGACGTCAGCGCCGCAGTGCGTCGACGAGCTGGCCGACGCCGAGCACGTTGGCGCCGAGGCGACGGGCGCCGTCCCGCACCCGCCGGTCATCCGACACCACGACAGCAGGTTGGTCCTGAGGCAGCTCGTCGACGAGCGCCAGCAGGACGTCATCGGCCTCGACGCCTGCGGCGGTGAACCGCACGTGCACGCCGAGGTGGCGGGAGCGGTCAGACGGCGCGCTCGCTGCGTCGTCGCCGTCGAAGACGACCTGGAACGTGGCACCCGTCCTCGCCGCCAGGCCGGCTGCCGCATCGAGGAGCCAACGCCGCTGATCGGCGAGGGCGAGCTCACCGCGAGCGCTCAGGGTGACGTTGTAGCCGTCGACGAGGACCAGGGCCCTGGGCACGCGGAGCAGGTGGTCGACCGCCTCAGGCGCATCGTCGAAGACCGCCGGTGGCAGCGGCACGGGCTTGCGGGCCGGACCACGACGACGACTGTCCCTCCCGGCGCGCCCGCTCGGATCGTCGTCCTGGCGGCGCTGCTCGAAGGTGCCTGTCCGTGAGGGAGCACCTTCGCCCAGCGCCGTCGCCCCGAGCTCCCTCGCCGCACGCCCGAGCGCGTCGGCCAGCGCGCCGACGGCTCTGACGGCATCGGCGACGGCCTCGGCTGCGGCGACGGCTGCGGCGTCGGCTGCCCAGGCATCCGGCCCGCCCACGATCGAGCGCTCCGAGGACGCCGCCACGTCGACGTGCGCAGCCACCTCGAGCGCTCGGTCTGCTGCGTCGGCACGCGCGCTCGCCTCGTCCGCACGCGCCTGCGCTTCGTCGGCGCGCGCCTCGGCTGCCTCGGCCCTCGCCTCGGCTGCGGCCAGCGCCTCCACCCAGGTCGGGCGCTCGCCGGCAGGTGGTGCCGCCTGCTCGGCCGCTGCCGCCTCGAGGTCGGCGATGCGCTTGCGGAGGCGTCCGAGGTCGGATTCAGCGGTGCGTCGGCGCCGCCGCTCGTCCGCGACCTCCGCTCGCAGCCCACCGAGCGCCTCGCGCAGCGGGGCGACCTCGCCCTGCACCCGCTCGAGCGCTGCCTTCGCCAGCTCGAGCTGGCGGCCAGCGGCGACGTCCGCCTTCGCGGCGCGCTCGGCCGCTCGGGCTGCTGCGTCCGCCTCGACGTGCTCGGCAAGCGAGTGCTCCCACCCCGCCGGGCGCCGGAGGAAGAGCAGCGAGGGCTCGTCGAGCTCGTCGCCGAGGTCGGCGATGTCGACGGTGGCGCACACGTGGCGGCGAAAGGCCTCGTCCTCGTCGAGCACCCGTCGGACGGTGGCGACGGCGTGGTCGCTCAACCGTGCGAAGCGCACGAAGGGTCGCAGCGCACGAGGGACGGTGATGGGTGGCGACGCACGGAGGCCGACACGTGCGACCTCGAGCGCGACCTCGCACGCAGGCCGGACGAGCGCGTCGGGTGGCGTCAGCCCGCTCACCCCGCGCCGGTCGGGCCCTCGCCACCCAGCTCGGCCGCCACCTCGCCGAGCGGCTCCACCCCCCGGGGAGACCCGCACCACCGGCACGAGACCTCTTCGACGAGCTCCTCGAGCACCTCGGTCCCCTCGACGGTGAGGTCGCCGCCGACGGTGTAGTGGTGGAAGGCCCTCGTGCGGCGCGTCGCCGTCACATCGAAGCGCGTCAGGTTCCCGCAGGCGGTGCACCGGTAACGGGTCGTCACACGACGATCGTAGCGAACCACTCGTGCGCGGGGTCGACATGGAGGGAACGCTTGTTCCCCGTACAGGTGTTCGCTACCGTTCGTCGATGGCCTACCACCAGCGTTCGTTCGACGACATGGGCACGCCGCTCCACGACGTCACCTTCGTCGTCGTCGACGTCGAGACGACGGGTGGTTCGCCCGACGACTGCGCCCTCACCGAGATCGGCGCGGTCAAGCTCCGCGGCGGCGAGTGCCTGGGGACGTTCTCCACGCTCGTGAACCCCGGGGTCGCCATCCCACCCTTCATCACCGTCCTCACGGGGATCACGACGGCGATGGTCGGCCCCGCCCCCCGGGTCGAGGCGGTGCTGCCCTCGTTCCTCGAGTTCGCGGCGGGCGCCACGCTCGTCGGCCACAACGTCCGCTTCGACCGCGCCTTCCTCGACGCTGCCCTCGTCCGCCACGGCTGGCCCCGACTCCCCCACCGCTTCGTCGACACCGTCGCCCTCGCCCGGCGGCTCCTCGGCGACGAGGTCAGGAACTGCAAGCTGTCGACGCTCGCCGACCACCTCCGCCTCCCCCACCGACCGACGCACCGCGCCCTCGACGACGCCCTCGCCACCGGCCACCTGCTCCATGCCCTGCTCGAGCGCGCCGGCAGCCTCGGCGTGATCGGTCTCGACGACCTGCTCGAGCTGCCGACGGTGAAGGGGCACCCGCAGCTCGCCAAGCTGCGACTGACGGACGGCCTGCCGAGGGTCCCCGGCGTCTACCTCTTCAGAGACGCCGGTGGTCGGGCCCTCTACGTCGGCAAGGCGACGAACCTGCGCACCAGGGTGCGCTCGTACTTCAGCGGGGAGGAGAGGCGAAAGGTCGGTCAGCTCCTGCGGGAGACCGTTGCCATCGACCACATCGTCACCGCCAACCCGCTCGAAGCCGCCGTGCTCGAGGTCCGGCTCATCCACCAGCTGCTCCCCCGCTTCAACCGCCAGGCCACCACGTGGAAGCGCTACGCGTACCTGAAGGTGACCCTCGGCGACCGCTTCCCACGGCTCTCGGTCGTGCGGTCGGTGCGCGACGACGGCGCCCTCTACCTCGGCCCCCTGCCCTCGACGGCGGCGGCGCGACGGGTCGCCGAGGCGATCCACACCGCGAGCACGATCCGCCGCTGCAGCGGCAACCCCCGTCGCACGGGTGGTCGCTCGGCGCCGTGCGCAGCGGCGCAGATCGGCGTCGCTGCCTGCCCGTGCGACGGCGGCCTGACCGAGGAGGCGTACGCGCCGATCGTCGCTCGGGTGGTGCGAGGGCTGACGGTCGAGCCCTCGCTCCTGCTCGACCCGCTCAACGCCCGCATGGAGGCGCTCGCCGCCGCCGAGCGCTTCGAGGAGGCAGCGGACGTCCGCGACCAGGCGTCGGCCCTCGCCGACGCGCTCAGACGGCAGCGTCGCCTCGACGCCGTGCGTCGGACCGGGCGCCTCGTGCTCGAGGTGGGCGGCAGCACCGTCGAGCTCTCGGGCGGGCGCCTCGTTCGCAGCTGGACCGACGAGGGAGGCGGGGCGCCCACCCTCGACCTCCCTGCTGCGGCAGATACCCACCGCGACGATCGGGCGCCCGTGCCGACCGAGCTGGCCGACGAGCTCGCCTGTGTCGCTGGCTGGCTCGATCGCGAGGCCCACCGCATCACGGTGACGAGCTGCGACGGCGAGCTCACCTCGGCGCTGTGGCCTCTGCCCCGCTTCCAGCCGGCGGCGCGTGCGAGCGGTGGGCAGAAGGTCCTCGCCCGCCGGAGGTAGCGTCGTCCGCCGTGGTCGCTGCCTTCGTCCTCATCCACGCCGACCCGAGGCGCATCGCCCCGCTGGCCAGAGAGCTCGCCGACGTGGAAGGCGTCGCCGAGGTCTACTCGACGGCCGGCGACGCCGACATCGTCGCCGTGGTGCGGGTCCGCCACCACGAGGAGCTGGCCGAGGTCGTGACCGTGCGCCTCGCCGGGCTCGAGGGCATCGTCGACACCCGGACGCTCATCGCGTTCCAGGCGTACAGCACCCATGACCTGGAGTCGATGTGGAGCCTCGGAGGCTGACGTGGAGATCAGGGAGATCAGAGCAGAGGAGCACGACGCGCTGTCGGCGCTGACCGTCGCGGCCTACGCCGCCGCCCACGGCCACCTCGACGACGGCTACCGGGTGGAGCTGGCCGACGTGGCCGGCCGGGCCCGCGACGCCGTGGTGCTCGTCGCCGTCGCCGACGGCGAGGTGCTCGGCGGCGCGACGTACGTTCCCGACGCCGCCAACCGCTTGGCCGAGCACGACGACCCCCACGCTGCGACCATCCGCATGCTCGCCGTCGCCCCTGACGCCCACAGGCGTGGTGTCGGCCGCTCGCTCACCGAGGCATGCACCGCTCGCGCCGCCTCCGAGGGCAAGGCGTCGGTCGTGCTCCACACCATCGACACGAACCACGGTGCCCTCGCCTTCTACGAGGCCCTCGGCTTCGAGCGCACCCCAGCGCTCGACTGGGAGCCCGAGGACGGGGTCCGCCTCCTCGGCTTGCGCCTCGAGGTCGCCTTCGCCGGCTGATCGCCCATGCGTTCGGTCACAGCGCCGATCACGGCGATGCGTCAGCCGGGGGTCGAGGCGGCTGCACGAGAGACGGTGACGAGGCGCTCGAGGATGCCCGCCGCCCGGCCGTCGTCGATCGCTGCCTGCGCTGCCTCGACGCCCGCCGCGAGGTCGTCCGCGAGCCCGCCGGCCACGAGGCCGGCGGCGGCGTTGAGCACGACGATGTCGCGGTGGGGCCCCGCAGCGCCGCCGAGGACGGCGTTCGTGATGACGACGTTGGCGGCGGCGTCGCCGCCCACGAGCGAGGCCGGGTCGGCGACGGCGAGCCCCAGCTCGGTGGGGTCGACGACGTAGGTCCTGGTCGCACCGTCGCGCAGCTCCAAGACCGTCGACGTCGTGGTCGTGGTGAGCTCGTCGAGCCCGTCGTGACCGAAGACGACGAGCGCGCGCTCGGCGCCCCGGGCGCCGAGCACGCCGAGCATCGCCCCCGCCATCGCCTCGTCGCTCACGCCGACCGCTTGGCGACGCACGCCGGCCGGGTTGGCGAGCGCGCCGAGGAAGTTGAAGACCGTCGGCACGCCGAGCTCCCGGCGAACCGGTCCGGCGTGGCGCATGGCGCGGTGGAAGCGGGGGGCGAAGCAGAACCCCATGCCCACCTCGGTGACGCAGCGCGCCACGCCCACCGGGCCGAGGTCGATGACGACGCCGAGGGCCTCCAACAGGTCAGCCGATCCGCTCGATGAGCTCGCAGCGCGGTTGCCGTGCTTGCAGACGGGCACGCCCGCGCCGGCGATGACGAAGGCCGCCATGGTCGACACGTTCAGCGCGTGCGAACGGCTCCACGCCGCGCCCCCCGTGCCGCACGTGTCGACGGGGTCGATCCCCGGGGGGAGCGGGACGGACTCGGCTGCGCCCAGCATCGCCTCGACCAGCCCGGTCATCTCCTCGACGGTCTCGCCCTTGCAGCGGAGGCCGACGATGAACGCAGCGATCTGCGCAGGTGACGCCGCCCCTTCGAGGATCTCGGCGAGCGCCGCACCCGCCTGGGTCGAGGTCAGGTCGTCGCCGGCGAGGAGGGGGCGCAGGACGCTCGGCCACCCGCCGAGGTCGTCGAGGGTCACCTCGGGCACGCTGCGACGCCGGTCAAGCGGAGCGTCGGCGTTGACGGACCATGCGTCGCCGCTCCCGCTCGGTGGCGCCACCCCAGACGCCGTCGCGCTCTCGGTTCGTGAGGGCGTGCTCCAGGCACGATGCAGCCACGGGGCACTGGGCACAGACCTCCTTGGCGGGCTCGGCGACGTCGTCCTCGACCGGGTAGAAGATCTCGGGTTCGATGCCCTGGCAAGCAGCGTGCTCGCGCCAGTCCTGGTTCATGGTGGGGGGTCACGTCCTTGCGGTGAGACGTCGAGCTCGTGGCCGCCGAGGACGGGCCTGGCGCCACAGACGGTCGAGTATGGTGCAGCCCTCCAGCACCAGTCCAGATCGGCGCCGGCACCCCTGGAGCGACTCAGCCCGCAGCAGGCGGCTCGATGCCCAAGAGCGTGCGGACCTTGTCAGCCGGGTAGCGGCGGTGACCTCCAGGTGTGCGGACCGAGGGGATCCGACCCCTTCGTGCCCACTCGGTCACTGCCCGCTCGGAGACCTGGAACAGCACGGCGACCTCCCTCGTGCGGAGCAGGCTGGTCGCAGGGTCGGCGCCGTCCCCGAACAGCACGGCGAGCAGCTCGCTGCGCTCGTCGGTGGTGCGTTGGCTGACCACGTCGTCTCCCCCTGACCACGTGACGCCTGATCGAGGCGCCAAGCGCACAGTGTGGGCGTTGGGAGTCGGTTCGGGAAGGACCGGAGCGGGTGGTTCCGAACAGGCCATCGTGACCATGGTCACATCGGACGGCGCCCGGACCGGCGCCGCGGCTGCCTCGCAGCGGCGCGCTGGATGGCATGCTCGGAGGATGCCCTTCGATCGTGACGATGCCCTCCGTCGACTCGCCGAGGACCAGCTCGACGTGCTCGTCGTCGGCGGCGGGGTGACGGGCGCGGGTGTGGCCGTCGACGCTGCGGCCCGAGGGCTGCGCACCGGGCTGCTCGAGCGCCACGACTTCGCCAGCGGCACCTCGTCGAAGTCCTCCAAGCTCGTCCACGGGGGGCTCCGTTACCTGCAGCAGCGCGAGTTCCGACTCGTGTACGAGGCCCTCGCCGAGCGCCAACGACTGCGCCACACCGCCCCCCACCTCGTCCGGCTCCTGCCCTTCCTCATCCCCGTGTTCGGCAAGGGCGGGGTCATCAACCCCAAGCTGGCCAAGGCGCTCAACAGCGCGCTGTGGATGTACGACCTGACCGGCGGGGCCCGCATCGGAAAGCTCCATGAGCAGATCTCGGCCGAGGAGGTGCTCGGCCACATGCCCACGCTCCGGCGCGAGCGCGTCGTCAGCGGCTTCGTCTACCACGATGCGCAGACCGACGATGCCAGGCTCACCCTCGCCCTCGCTCGCACCGCTGCCGACCTCGGTGCGTCGGTGGCGAACTGGACCGCGGTGACCGGCTTCGTGAAGGACGCAGCGGGTCGGGTCACCGGCGTGGTCGCCCAGCCGTTCAGGGGCGGCGAGGCCGAGGGGGCACCGCTCACCGTGCGGGCGACCGTCGTCGTGAACGCCGCTGGGGTGTGGAGCGACGACGTCGCTGCGCTCGACGTCGGCCACGACCCCAACACCATCCGCCCGGCCAAGGGCATCCACATCACCGTGCCGTGGGACAAGGTGCGCAACGACATCGCCGCTGTCGTTCCCGTGCCCGCCGACCGGCGCTCGGTCTTCGTGGTGCCGCAGGGCGACCGCACCTACATCGGCACCACCGACACCGACTACGACGGACCGCTCGACGAGCCCCAGTGCACACCGGAGGACGTGCGGTACCTCCTCGACGCCATGAACGCCAGCCTCTCCGAGCCGCTCACCGAGGCCGATGTCCTCGGGACGTGGGCCGGGCTGCGCCCCCTCGTCAGCGGTGGGACGACCACGGCGAAGACATCGAAGACCAAGGACCTGTCCCGCCGGCACAAGGTCGCTCGATCCGAGAGCGGCGTCATCGCGGTCACAGGCGGCAAGCTCACGACGTACAGGAAGATGGCGGCTGACGCCGTCGACGCCGCCGTCGAGGTCATCGGGCGGGGCGGTCGGACGCGCACGCGCCGGCTGCGCCTCCGAGGCGCCGATGGCCACGCTGCGCTGCTCGACGCCGATGCCGCAGCGCGCCTCGGCATCCCGGCCGAGGAGCTCACACGGCTCGCCAACCGCTACGGGGGCGATGCACGAGCCGTGGCAGCGATGATCGTCGGTGAGCCGAGCCTCGGCGAGCCGTTGGTGGCCACACTCCCCTTCACCCGCGCCGAAGCCCGCTACGCCGCCCGCTACGAGATGGTTGGGAGCCTCGACGACCTGCTGAGCAGGCGCATCCCGGCCCGCTGGCAAGCGCGTGACGCCACCGCCGATGCAGCTGAGGACGCGGCCCGCCTTGTCGCCGACGACCTGGGCTGGGACGAGGGACGCGTGCAGCGAGAGGTCGACGCGTTGCGGACGTCGATCACCCACGAGCGCGAGAGCGCAGGCCTTCCTGTGGCCCACGCCGATTCGTCCACGACCGCGACCGGAGCCTGAATGACCGACCTGCGACCCACGCCTGGCACGATCACGCCGCCGATCGCGCTGGAGGGGGACGACCTTGCCGGTCGCCTCCTCGCGCCGCCCGTCGCCGTCGACGCAGCGTTCCTCGACGAGCTGGCAGCGGCATGCGGCGACGTCGAGGTCTCGGATCCCCGGGTGCTCGCCGAGGCAGGGCGCGACTGGTGGCCCCTTGCCATGGGTTGGGCCCTCGAAGGTGACGTGCCCGGCTTCCCCGCCGCACTCGTGCGGCCGACCACCACGGCCGAGGTGTCGGCGATCGCCCGCCTCTGCCACGACGCCCACGTGCCCCTCACCGCTGCCGGCGGCCGCAGCGGGGTGTGCGGGGCGAGCGTGCCCGTCCACGGCGGCGTCGTCCTCGACACGACGGCGATGTCGGGCATCACCGCCGTCGACGCCGTGTCGGGCACGATCGACGTGCTGTGCGGCACGTTCGGCGACGTCCTCGAGGAGGAGCTGGGCAGCGCCCACGGCCTCACCCTCGGGCACTGGCCCCAGTCGATCGCCCTCTCGACCGTCGGGGGCTGGCTCGCCTGTCGCTCCGCAGGGCAGCTGTCGACCCGCTACGGGAAGATCGAGGAGATGGTCGTCGGGCTCGAGGTCGTGCTCGCCGACGGCACCGTCGTCGAGACCGGGGGGGCACCTGCCGCTGCGGTCGGGCCCGACCTCGACCAGCTCTTCGTGGGCTCCGAGGGCACGCTCGGGATCATCACCTCCGCCCGGTTCCGCTGCCACCCGTCGCCGACGGCGACCCGCAAGGCAGCGTGGGCCTTCCCGTCCTTCGAGGCTGGCATCGACGCGCTCCGGACGATCCTGCGCCGGGGAGCCACGCCCGCCGTCGCCCGCCTCTACGACCCCACCGAGGCCGACCGCAGCTGGTCCACCGGCGAGCAGGCAGTCCTGCTCGTGTTGGACGAGGGCGACCCCGTCCTCGTGGACGCCACCCTCGCCGTCGTCGGCGAGGTGTGCGCCGCAGCCGAGTCCCTCGATGCCGGCCTCGTCGACCGCTGGCTCAGCCATCGCAACGAGGTCTCCGCCCTCGAGGCGCTGACCAGGAAGGGCTTCATCGTCGACACGATGGAGATCGCCGGCCCGTGGTCAGCACTCCCCGCCCTCTACGAGGAGGTGCTGGCGGCCCTGCACGGCATCGACGGCATGAAGGCGGCCTCGGCCCACCAGTCCCACAGCTACCTCGACGGGGGCTGCCTCTACTTCTCCTTCGCCGGCCGGCCGCCGGCGGACGAGCGGGAGGCCTTCTACGTCGCCGCCTGGGACGCAGCGACCGGTGCCGCGCTGCGCGGCGGCGGGGCACTCAGCCACCACCACGGGATCGGCCTCAACCGGAGCCGCTTCATGGCGGAGGCCCTCGGTGGGGGGATGGGCGTGCTGCAGTCGGTGAAGGATGCGCTCGATCCGCACGGGATCCTCAACCCGGGCAAGCTCGGCCTGACCTCACCCTTCGGCGACGTCACCTGGCCCTCGACATGACGGTGCTGCCCTCACGGCTGTGCGAGACGACGATCGGATCCCGGCGGCCGGCGGACGCCGAGTGCGCGCGCAAGCGGCGGTAGCGTCCCCCGCCGTGACGCCAGCCCGCTCCGGAGGCCTCCTCGACGTGGTGGTCGTCGCCGCTGTCGTCCGAGGCGGCATCGTGGCTGCAGCGATCTGCCTGCCCCTCGCCCTCGTGAGCCGCCAGGTCCTCGACGACGGCGACGGCTCGCCGCTCGCCCCGGCGCTCCTCCTCGCCGTCCTCATCGGCTTCGCGGTCGGAGGGTTCGTGGCCGCCCGCGTCGCCGGGACCGCACCGTTCACCAACGGGGGCCTCGCCGCGCTCGCCGCGTTCGTCGCCATCCAGGGCGTGGCCGCCATCCTCCTCCTGCTCGACGGCGACGTGCCATCGGCGCCGGCGCTCGTCTTCAACGCCGTGCTCGCCTTTGGATCCGGCCTCGCCGGCGGTGCCGTCGCAGCTCGAACGAGGCGACGCACCGAGGGGCAGGCGTCGTGAGCGGTACCGGGAGCGGGATCCTCGTCGTCGACGTCGGCACGAGCGGGGTCCGAGCCGCCGTCGTGGCGCCGGACGCCTCGATCCCGGTCGTGCACCACCGTGAGGTGCTGCCGAGCTCGCCACAGCCGGGATTCGTCGAGTTCGACGCAGCCGCCATGGGTGCCGCCGCCCTCGACGTCGCCCGCACCGCCCTCGCCGAGGTGGGCTCGGTCGCGGCCGTGGGCATCGCTGCACAGCGGGCGTCCACCGTCGTCTGGGACCGCCACAGCGGCGAGCCGGTGGGGCCTGGCATCTCGTGGCAGGACCTGCGCACCGCCGGCATGTGCCTGATGCTCCAGTCGCAGGGCGTGCGGGTCGCTCCGAACGCCTCGGCCACGAAGCTGGCCTTCCTCCTGGACATGGTCGACCCCGAGCGGAGCCGTGACCTGTGCTTCGGCACGGTCGACTCGTGGATCGCCTGGACCCTGTCCGGGGGCTCGGCGCACGTGACCGACCTCTCGAACGCAGCCGTGACCGGACTGGTCCACGGCGACGGGTCGGCCTGGTCGGACCCGGTGCTCGACGTGCTGCGGATCCCCCGCTCGGTGCTGCCCGAGATCGTCGACTCCACCGGCATCGTGGGCGAGGCGACGGCACTCGCCGGCGCCCCTCCCATCGCTGGCATCGCCGGTGACCAGCAGGCGTCGCTCGTCGGGCAGGGCTGCGTGCGACCGGGTCTGGCGAAGATCACCTTCGGGACCGGCGGCATGCTCGACCTGTGCGTCGGACCCGACCGGCCCGCCTTCGCCACACGCGGTGAGGGGGGCACCTTCCCCATCGTGGCGTGGCGCGCCGGCGGCGCAGCGGTGTGGGGGCTGGAGGGGATCATGCTGTCGGCAGGTACGGCCGTCGAGTGGCTGCGGGACGACCTCGGGATCATCGAGAGCGCCGCGTCGTCCCACGACGTCGCTGCCTCGTGCCCTGACGCAGGCGGTGCGGTGTTCGTCCCTGCCCTGCTCGGACTCGGCACGCCGGACTGGGACTACGGGGCGAGGGGTGCCCTGCTCGGGCTGACCAGGGGGACGTCGAGGGCGCAGGTCGTGCGCGCCGTCCTCGAAGGGGTCGCCCATCGAGGCGCCGACCTCGTCGAGGCGGCCGAGACCGACGGTGGCTCGACCATCCCGAGCCTTCGGGTCGACGGCGGCATGAGCGCCAACCCCACCTTCATCCAGGCGCTCGCCGACGCGTCGCAGAAGCCGGTCGAGGTCTCGCCGGTCACCGAGGCCACGACGCTCGGCGCCGCGTTCCTTGCCGGGATGGCCGTCGGGACGTGGCGTGGGTGGGACGACGTCGCCGCCACGTGGTCCCCCGCCGCCGCAGTCGAGCCCGCTCGCCGACTCGACCGGTCGAGGTGGCTCGAGGCCCGCCGGCGTGCCGGCGGGTGGGACCCGGACCTCTCTGCGCTCGACTTCTGAGCGCTTCGTGCGCTTCGCGCCACCCCATGTGACAGAAGTCTCGGTGTCGGGGGACGAATCAGGGTCATCCCCGATGGCGCCCAGCCCCCCGCGCCACGATGATCTGGAGCATGGACGCGCACGTGCAAGATCCCCCCGTGGGGCAGCCGCCACCACCAGCCCCCCTCCTCCCCCAGCTCCGGGGTGGGGAGACGCGACCCCGAGGCGGTGTGTTCGCCCGACTCGGGTCGTGGTGCTACCGCCGCCGGCGGGTGGTCGCCATCGCCTGGGTGCTCGTCCTGCTCGTCGCGGGTGGCATCTCCGGCGCCGTCGGCACCAGCTTCTCCGACGAGTTCACCCTTCCTGACGTGGAGAGCCGCACGGGCTTCGACATCCTCGAGGAGTCCTTCGGCGGGCAGGGCGCTGGCATCACCGGCACGATCGTCTTCCGGGCCGACCAGGGCGTCGACGACCCAGAGGTCCGCAGCGTCATGGAGGCGCTGTTCGCCGAGCTCGACGCACGTGACGACGTGACGGTGGCCAGCCCCTACGCAGAAGGCGGCACCTTCCAGGTCGCCCAGCAGGGCGAGGGCGCAGGCCGGATCGCGTTCGCCGAGCTGGAGATGGACGCAGACAGCTCCTTCGCGGAGACGCTCGCCGTCTCGGAGGACATCCAGGCCGCCGTATCCGACCTCGACGGCCTCCAGGTGGAGATCGGCGGCGCCATGTTCGCCGAGTTCGCAGAGCCGGAGTCCGAGATCCTCGGGCTCGCGTTCGCCATCGTGATCCTGATCGTGTCCTTCGGATCGGTGCTGGCGATGGGGCTCCCGGTCGGCGTCGCCCTCGCCGGCATCGGCCTCGGCTCGATCCTCGTCGGGCTCGTGTCGAACATCCTCACGCTGCCCGACTTCGCCACCATCCTCGGCGTGATGATCGGCCTCGGCGTCGGGATCGACTACGCGCTCTTCATCGTCACCCGGTACCGGGAGAACCTGCACCACGGCCACACCGTCGAGGCGTCGGTCTCGATCGCCATCGACACTGCGGGGCGTGCCGTGACCTTCGCCGGGACCACCGTGGTCATCTCGCTGCTCGGCATGCTCATCATGGGCGTCAGCTTCGTGCAGGGCCTCGCCGTCGGCGCCGCCCTCGTGGTGGCCGTCACGGTCGTCGCCTCGCTCACCCTGCTCCCCGCGCTGCTCGGCTTCGCCGGCGAGCGGGTCGAGGTGACCCGCTGGCGGGGGCTGGTGGCGGCCGGGCTCGTCGCCCTCGCGCTCGTCGGCGTCGGCCTCGGCATCTCACCGCTGCTGCTCGGTCTGCCCCTCGCCGTGGTCGTCCTCGCCGCCGGGTTCGCCATCGCGCCGCTCCGACGTGAGGTCCCTCGCCGTGCGCAGCGCCCCCTGCCGGAGACGGCGTCGTACCGGTGGAGCCGCCTCATCCAGCGGCGCCCGTGGCCGGCGGCGATCTTGGGCGCGCTGTTCCTGCTCGTGCTGACCCTCCCGGTGCTCGGCCTGCGACTGGGCTTCGCCGACGAGGGGAACTTCGCCGAGGAGACGACCACCCGACAGGCCTACGACCTGCTCGCCGAGGGCTTCGGCCCCGGCTTCAACGGTCCGCTGCTCCTCGTCGCCGACCTGCCCGCCGGCACCGACCCCGCCACCCTCGAGCCGATCACCGCTGCGGTGCGCGCGGATCCCGGCGTGGCCTTCGTGTCACCGGCCATCCCGAACGGCCCCGAGCCGACGGCGGCGCTGTGGCGGGTCATCCCGACCTCCGCTCCCCAGGACGAGGCGACGACCGACCTCGTCAACCGGTTGCGAGGCAGCGTGCTCGACGACGCCGACGGGCCCGCCGGCGTCGATGTCGTCGTGACCGGCGCCGTCGCCGTGAACACCGACTTCTCCGACTACCTCTCCGATCGGCTCCCCTACTTCTTCGCCGCCGTGCTCGGCCTGTCGTTCCTGCTCCTGATGACGGTGTTCCGCTCGGTGCTGGTGCCGCTGAAGGCAGTGGTCATGAACCTGCTGTCGATCGGGGCTGCCTACGGCATCGTCGTCGCCGTGTTCCAGTGGGGCTGGCTGAGCGACATCTTCGGCGTGGAGCCCGCCCCCATCGAGCCGTTCATGCCGATGATGCTCTTCGCCATCGTGTTCGGGCTCTCGATGGACTACGAGGTGTTCCTCCTCTCCCGGGTGAAGGAGGACTGGAACCGGACCCACGACAGCAGTGCGTCGGTCGCCAACGGCCTTGCCGCCACGGCACGGGTCATCACCGCAGCGGCCGCGATCATGGTGTTCATCTTCGGCAGCTTCCTGCTCGAGTCCGACCGCACGATCAAGCTGTTCGGACTCGGCCTGGCCGTGGCCGTGCTGCTCGATGCCACCATCGTGCGCATGCTCCTCGTGCCGGCCACGATGGAGCTGCTCGGCGACCGCAACTGGTGGCTCCCCCGCTGGCTCGACCGGCTCCTGCCGACGATCAACGTCGAAGGTGGCCCCGACCAGACCGTCCAGGAGGACGAGATCGAGCCCGAGCGGGCGCTCGAACCGGTCTGAGGACCGTGCCATCCGGCGCTCGCCGTGCGACACTGGTGACGACGGTGAGCTGGCTGGGTGGCCGCGGCACGACTCGATCGTGTCGAGGAAGGTCGGGGCTCCAGAGGGCAGGGTGCTGGCGAGATGCCAGTCGGGGTGACCCGCAGGAAAGTGCCACAGAGAACAGACCGCCGATGGCTTCCCGGGCGACCGGGTCGCACAGGTAAGGGTGAAACGGTGCGGTAAGAGCGCACCAGCACCCCGGGTGACCGGGGTGGCTCGGCAAACCCCACCCGGAGCAAGGTCAAACGTGGGACGGCCGGCCCGGCCGATGTCCCCAGGTGGACCGCACAGATGGATGGCCACCCATCCGGCAAGCCGCAAGGCCCCGGTGGACAGAACCCCGCCTACAGGCCGGCTCA
>JBBSLC010000055.1:0-18155 GCA_038255685.1 Acidimicrobiales bacterium
CTCCCCCGTGTCGGTGGAGAGCGCCACCACGCCGTCGGCGTCCACGGCGACGAGGGTGCCGTCACCGATCGCGAGAGCACCGGCACCGCCGTCGGTCGGCCGGCGCCACCGCTGCTCCCCTGTCGCGACGTCATGGGCGCTCACATCGCCTCGCGCCAGGTAGACCCCCTGCTCGTCGATCACGGGCGCATCGGTGACGGGCGCATCGGTCGCGACCCGCCAGCGCTCCTGGCCGGTGCGGAGGTCGACCCCGAAGACCAGACCCCCTCCTCCTCCACCTGTCGTCGCGACCACCACCAGGTCACCGCTCGCGGCGAGTGGCGCCGTCACCTGCTGCTCGGTGAGCAGCCGCCACCGTGGTGCACCGCTGCGGGCCTCGATGGCGACGAGGGTCCCGTCGGTGGTCGCGACGAGCACGGTGTCACCGCTCACCACCGGTGCACCCTCGACCATCGAGGCGAGCCCGACGCGCCAGCGGGGGTCGAGCGATCGGGGTCCGTCGCGACCGAGGGCGAGGACCACGAGCGTCGTCACCGCGACGAGGCCGACGGCCGCCAGCGCGACCTGCCACCACACCCATGACGCGGTGGCCGTCACCTCGGCGCCATGCGGCCTGGCGCCGGGGATGGCGATCCCGCACCCAGGGCAGGTGGAGCGGCCCGCCAGCACAGCCGTGCCGCAGACCGGGCAACGCGCCTTCGTCGGCGGGCCGAGGGGGTGCAGGCCGGCGGGGGTGCCGCAACGGGAGCAGACCCCGCCCACGACGGGATCGGTGGCTCCGCAGCGCGCGCAGATCGTCGCTGTGGTCGTCGCCACCGCTACGGCTCCACGCCGACCGAGCAGACGCGACGCAGCACGCCCCAGGTCCCCCACCCCGCTTCAGACGCCACGCCACCCCACTCGCCGGGCAGCGATGCGGCGACCTCCTCGACGGGGAGGTGGATCGGCGTCCGAGACCCGTTGCTGTTGATCCAGACCACCGCACCGTCGGGGGCCAGCGCAGCATCGACCTCCGGACCGAAGAGGAACGCGTTCTCGAGCACGATCGTCCCGAGTGAGCCCGGTCGGACCGGCAGACGGCTGGCGTCGGCTTGCAAGCGGGCGCCGGCTTCGGCGGGCGCTCGACGCAGCATCTCCCACGACAGGTCGAGTGCGACCACCGCCTCGCCGAGCACCTCGCACAGCAGCGCGGTCGTGAGCCCCGTGCCGGACCCGACCTCGAGCACCGGCCCTCGGATCGTCCCGCCCCGAGTGAGGGCATCGAGGACCGGCTCGTGGCGGTGCTGCGATGCGCGCGTGTGCCACTCGTCGGCGAGCTCGTCGAAGAAGGCGGCGACCTCGGCCCGCAGCGCGTCGTCCCACGATGCGGGATCAGCGGCGACGCGCACCGTCACCTGGCGCATGGGGTGCTCCGCACCCGCCCCGGCAGGGGGCCCCGGCGCCGCCGGCACGATCCGGGGCAGGTGCTCGATCATCCGAGCAGCGTCCCACGAAGCAGGGCCTGTGCGCGGCCGGCAGGTAGCCTTCCACCGTGCCAGGACCGGTCGATCACCGCCGGGACCGGGTCCTCGAGCGGCTCCGCCAAGAGGGTGGGAGGGTCACCTCCGCCCGTCGCGCCGTGCTCTCCGTGCTGCTCGACGAGGGCCGACGACACGTGAGCGCCGAGGAGATCGCCGAGGCGGTCCACGATCGCCACCCCGACGTCCACCTCTCCACGGTGTACCGCACGCTCGAGGCCTTCGAGACGATCGGCGTGGTCACCCACGTGCACCTCGGCCACGGCCGGGCGATCTACCACCTCACCGACGAGCTCCACCACCACGCCGCCTGCGAGTCCTGCGGCCAGGTGCTCCAGCTCCCGGACTCGATCTTCGCCGACGTGCAGGCGACGTTGCAGGAGATGCACGGGTTCCAGGTCGATGCTCACCACTTCGCCCTCGTCGGTCGTTGCGAGGCGTGCGTCGCCGGCTGAGGGCGAGCGGACGTCGACCCTCGGCTCAGGTGCCGAAGGTGACGATGGTGATCGTGCCGTAGACGAGCAGCGCGCCGCTGACGGTGTAGAGGACCGCCTTCACCGTCGCTCGAGCGCTCTGCGAGCGGATGTAGTCGTCGATGCTCCACCGCACACCGTTGAGGCCGTGGATCATGGCGAGGTAGAGCAGCGAGAGGTCGAAGAGCCGCCAGAGGGGGTTCTCCCACCGGGCGGCCACGAACGCAGCGTCGGTCTCGATCACGTCGTTGATGATGTGGGTGATGGCGAAGTGCAGCAGCGAGAGGAACACGAGCACGAGGCCGGAGACCCGCATGAAGAACCACGACCACGTCTCGAAGTTCTGCCGGGGGCGACGCTGGCGGGGGCGGTTCGGCGTGCGAGCGGGGGTGAACGAGGTGGGCTCGGTGCCGGCGGGGCGGGGGATGGTCGTGGCCATCAGAAGACGTTCCCTTCGAGGAACGGCAGCATGATGATGTAGCCGCCGGGGATGCCCGCTGCGACGGTGAGCACGAGCACAGCAGCGAACATCTTGCGCTCGTTGCGGATCACGCCGGGGAAGAAGTCGACGGCCACGATGCGCAACCCGTTCAGCGAGTGGAACAGCAGGGCGAAGAGCAGGCCGACCTCGAAGAGCCGGAGGAGGACGTTGCCGTAGAGCGCGTGCAGCTCGTCATAGAGCTCGGGGTCGATGTTGATCATCGAGACGTCGACGATGTGGAGCAGCAGGAACATGAAGACGAGGAACCCGCTGATGCGGTGGCCCACGAAGGCCCACTGGCCCGAGCGACCCTTGTAGACGATCTTCGAGCCGGGGGAGGTCGCCGTCGGACCTGCGGCAGGCGGGCGGGTCGTGGTCGCCATCAGCGCTTCCTGAACCAGCGGTTGCCCCACACGGTGGTGGACACGACGTAGACCCCGAACAGGGTGATCAGGAGCGTGATGGAGGCGAGCGCGATTGCAAACAGCGTCTGCGCGGTGGTCACGTCGACAACGTAACCGCCGCCCCGAGGGCATGCCCAACCGCTGGTGGGATGCCGGTGGACCCCACCCGGGCCGCGCTCGGTGCAGCACACCGACGGTCGTGCTCGGGTCAGCTGGCGGGGCGGGCGAGGGTGTCGCTGCCCCCGAAGAACGGGCGCAGCGGCTCGGGCAGCGCAACGCTGCCGTCAGGACGGCGGTGGGTCTCGAGGATGGCCGGCCAGATGCGCGACCAGGCGAGCGCCGAGCCGTTCAGGGTGTGCACCGGCTCGACCTTGCGGTCGTCGGTCCGGCGATACCGGATGTTGGCCCGCCTCGCCTGGTAGTCGGAGAACCACGAGACCGACGACACCTCGAGCCACAGATCGCAGCCCGGCGCGTACACCTCGAGGTCGAAGCTGCGGTGGTGGGTCTGACCCATGTCGCCGGTGCAGATGTCGAGGACCCGGTAGGCGAGGCCGAGCTCGACGAGCATCGACTCCGCCCGCCCGACCATCTCCTCGAGCAGATCGGGCGCCTGCGCCGGTGTGGCGTAGGCGAGGATCTCCACCTTGTCGAACTCGTGCGAGCGCAGCACGCCTCGGGTGTCGCGCCCGGCGGAGCCCGCCTCGCGGCGGTAGCAGGCGGTTGCGGTCATCATCCGCACCGGCAGGTCGGCCTCGGCGAGGATCTCGTCGCGCCCCACGCTCGTGAGCGGCACCTCACCGGTCGGGATGGCCCAGAGGTCGTCGCGCTCGATGTAGTAGGCGTCGTCGGCGAACTTCGGGAGCTGTCCCGAGGCGGTGAGCGTCTCGCTGCGCACGAGCGTCGGCGGCCGGATCTCCTCGAAGGCGTCACCGTGGCGCTCGAGGGCCCACCAGGTCAGCGCCCGCAGGAGCTTGGCGCCTGCGCCGCGGTAGAGAGGGAACATCGAGCCGGCGATCTTCGCCCCCCGCTCCAGGTCGAGCAGACCGAGCTCGGACCCGATGTCCCAGTGCGGGACGCGCTGGTGCTCGCCGTACGCATCGGGGTCGTAGCCCTCGGTCCTGACGACGACGTTGTCCTGCTCCCCTGCCCCGTCGGGTGCGTCAGGTGCAGGCGTGTTCGGTATGCGGAGCAGCAGGTCGTGCAGCTCGGCGGCGAGCTCGTCCTCCTCCGCTGCCAGCTGCTTCTCCTCGTCCCCGAGGGCGCGGCTCTCGGTCATCTTCTCCTCGGCCGCAGCGACGTCCCCGCCCCCACGCAGCCGGCCGACCTCCTTGCTGAGGTGGTTCACCAGGTTCCGGACCTTGTCCCGTCGATCCCCGACAGCGCGCCGGGCGACGTCGAGCTCGATGACTCGATCGACCTCGGCGGGGTCGACGCCCTTGCGGGCGAGCTGCGCCCGGACCTCGTCGGGCTCGTTGCGGAGCCGGCGCACGTCGAGCATGGACGGACGGTAGCCGTGGCCCACGGCCCGCATCGCACGGGTTGCGCCACGGGGGACGCGTCGGCCACCGGTAGCGTCCCGGCGTGGGTCCGCTGGCGGTCGAGGTCGAGGGGCTCGTCGTGCGCTACGGCTCGACGAGCGCCGTCGATGGCATCTCCTTCGAGGTCAGGGCCGGAGAGGTCGTCGCCCTCCTCGGACCCAACGGCGCAGGCAAGACGTCGACGGTCGAGACGCTCGAGGGCTACCGCCGACCGTCCGCCGGGACCGTGCGGGTGCTCGGTCTCGACCCCCTTGCCGACGCCCCGGCGCTGCTCCCCCGCATCGGGGTGATGCTCCAGGCCGGCGGCGTCTACCCCGGCATCCGACCCGCCGAGGCGCTCCGGCTCTTCGCCGCCTTCTACGCCGACCCTGCCGACCCCGACGAGCTGCTCGACCGGGTCGGGCTCCGCTCCGTCGCCGGCTCCACGTGGCGCCAGCTCTCCGGCGGCGAGCAGCAACGGCTCTCGTTGGCGCTCGCCCTGGTCGGGCGCCCCGAGGTCGCCTTCCTCGACGAGCCGACCGCCGGCGTCGACCCAGGCGGCCGACAGGTCGTCCGACGTCTCATCGCCGAGCTCCGGGATGCCGGCGTCGCCGTGCTGCTCACGACCCACGAGCTGGAGGAGGCGGAGCGCCTGGCCGACCGGGTCGTGATCATCGACCACGGCCGGGTCGTCGCCGCCGGCACCCCCGCCGAGCTCATGTCGTCGGGCGGTGGGGAGGAGATCCGCTTCGGCGCCACACCCCGCCTCGACACCGGGGCCCTCGCCGCTGCGCTCGGCGTGACCGTGACCGAGGCGTCCCCCGGCGAGTACGTCGTCGTCGCCCCCGGCACGCCCGCCACCGTCGCCGCGCTCACCGCCTGGCTGGCCGAGCAGAACCTCCCCCTCGCCGACCTCCGCGCCGGCCGCCACACCCTCGAGGACGTCTTCCTCCGCCTCACCACCCCCGACGAAGCCGCCGTGGCGACACCCGCACGCCGTCGCGGGAGGTCCCGCCGATGACCGGCCTCACGCTTTCTGGACGCTCGACCACCCGTGCGGTGGTGCAGCGTCCACAATCGGCCGCCGGGCCGGCGTGCCCGCGGTGGAGGTGCAGCGCGCCGCGCCGTGGCGGCGGGCGGTGCTGGCGCAGACCAAGGTAGAGCTGGCGCTCACGCTCCGGCGGGGCGAGTCGGTGCTCCTCACGCTCGGGATCCCCGTGCTGCTGCTCGTGTTCTTCTCCGTCGTGGACGTGCTGCCGCTCCCCGACGGGGTGACCGACGCCGTCGACTTCCTGGCACCGGGGATCCTGGCGCTGGCCGTGATGTCCACGGCAATGGTCAGCCTGGCCATCGCCACGGGCTTCGAGCGCCAGTACGGCGTGCTCAAGCGCCTCGGCACCACCCCCCTCGGGCGGCGCGCGCTGCTCGCATCGAAGACCCTCGCCATCCTCGTCGTCGAGGCGCTGCAGGTGGTCGTGCTCGTCGCCGTCGCCGTCGCCCTCGGCTGGCGCCCGGAGGGGAGCCCACTGCTCGCCGTGCTCGCCGCCCTCGTCGCGACCGTCGGCTTCGCCGGCATCGGCCTGCTCATGGCCGGCACCCTTCGGGGCGAGGTCACCCTCGCCGCCGCCAACGGCCTCTACCTGGTGCTGCTGCTCCTCGGCGGCATGGTCTTCCCCCTCGACCGTCTCCCGAGCGCCCTGCGAGCCGTCGCCGAGCTGCTCCCCGCTGCCGCCCTCTCCGCCGCGCTCGACGGCGCACTGCACGCCTCGGCCGACATCCCCGGGAAGGCGTGGATCGTCCTCGCAGCCTGGGCGGTGGCCGCCCCAGCGCTGGCCGCAGCCAGGTTCCGCTGGGAGTGAGGGAGGCCCCTCAGGCGCTGCGCCGGAGCGCCGTGGGGACGGGGAGGAGCAGCTCGTCGAGGGGCTTGCGGCTGCGCTCGGCGCGCTCTCGGGTGGCGAGCTCGTCGGTGAGCGGGGCGGTCGGGTCGAACCTGCCGATGGCGAGGACGACCACGGGCGAGATCCTGGCCTCGAGGTCGAGGATCTCCCGGACCGCAGCGGCATCGAAGCCGCCCATCTGGTGCAGCACCAGGTCTCGTGCCGTCGCCTGTGCGGTGAGCTGAGCGACGGCGGCGCCGGTGTCGTAGGTGGCATGGCTCCTGGCGCGACCTCTGCCATCCTCGATCTCGGCGGCGACGAGCACGAGGGCGCTGGCCCGCCCGGCCCACAGCTGGTTGCCGGCAGCGAGCGTCTCGAAGAGCGCAGCGTGCACCGGACCACCGCGCCGGGCGACGACGAAGCGCCACGGCTGGCTGTTCCCGCTGGATGCTGCCCACCGAGCCGACTCGAGCAGGGCCGTGACGTCATCGTCGTCGAGCACGTGGCTGCTGTCGAAGCCCCTCGGGCTCCAGCGATCGGCGACGATCGGGTGCAGTGCGGCGGTGGTCACGGCGGACTTTGTCATGCTGAGCAGCTCCTGCGGTCGGTCACCCGTCCAACATCGTTGCGGGCGCAACCATTCCGGGCGATCGAAGGGCCCTCAGCTCTGTCGAGGTCCCGGGGACTCGACGGGGGCGGGGCCAGCCGTCGCCAGCTCACGCTCGACCTGCTCCCAGGTGAGGACCGACCCATCGGCGGCGCGCCCGACCGGGGCGCGACGGTCGAGGGCGGGCTTGCCACGGGCTCGGTCGTCCTCGCCCGACTTCGTGGCGAAGCGGATGAAGAGCACAGCGATGACGGTCCAGAGGAACACGCCGGCGAGGACCTTCATCTGCATGCCAGCGATCTGCTGGTCGTGGGTCACCGAGAGTCCGAAGACGCGGGTGGGGATGTCGTAGGTCTTGTACACGGCCGAGTCGGCGAACGTCAGCCAGCCGGCGGGGACCGTGGGCACGATCGACTGCAGGAACAGGAAGATCATCTGCACGGGCAGCGAGAACCGCAGCTCGGGCAGCGGACCGGCGACAGGGGTCCACATGAGCAGCGCCGTGGCGACGACGGCGACGTGCACGGCGTAGTGCAGCACCGGGTTGGCTACCGAGACGTTGACCACCGCCGGCCAGTGGCTGAAGACGATGACGGCGTTGAAGGCGACGGTGGCAGGGATGGGACGAGCGAGGCGCTTCAGCACTGCGTAGCCGCGTCCGTTCCCGATGACGAGCCGGGCGAGCCACGTCGGCGTCCCGAGCAGGAACATCGGCGGGGCGATGAGGCTCAGCAGCAGGTGCTGGCTCATGTGGACGCTGTAGAGGTACTGCTCGGCGATGTCGTGCACCGGCCAGTCCGATGCGACCCACAGCGTGAACAGGCCAGCCCCGAACCAGGCGACCTGTCGGCGGCTGACGATCTGCTCGCCCTCGCGCGCCACTCGCGGCCCGATCCTCGTCATCGCGTACCAGTAGGCGACGCCGAGGAAGGCGATCAGGGCCCACACCTCGGGGTGGGGCTGGAACCGCCACGGGTCCGGTGCGATGGCCTGCGCAAGGAGCACGTCTCGAACCTAACGCCGGCCCGACCCAACCCGGAAGTCGCCGCGGGACGACGCCAGCGGATCATCGCTGGCGCAAACAACAGGCGGAGGACGATCCGGCGGAGCCGGTCGTCCGGGAGCACGCCAGCGGATTATCGCTGGCGCAAACAACAGGCGGAGGACGATCCGGCGGAGCCGGTCGTCCGGCCAGAACCGAGTGGGCAAGCCGCCAGCGGATTATCGCTGGCGAAGACAACTAGAAGAACTCGAAGGTGGTGAGGAAGGCCGTGTAGACGAAGGTGGCGAGCAGGATCCCCGAGACGAACACCCGGCTGAACAGCTTCGAGTCGAACCTGAGGTGCATGAACCAGGCGGCGACGATGAAGAACTTCACCACCATCATCCCGAGGAGGAGCGGGATCAGCAGTGCGCCGAGCTGCTCCTCCACGTAGAACGTCGCGACCTCTGCTGCGGTGAGCGCAGCGAGGATCAGTGCGATCTTGATGTACTTGCCATCTGACGGGTGGTCGTGGGTGGCGTCATGGGGCGCGGCAGGCTCATGGCCTTCGCGTTGCGCCTCTTCGACGGTCTCGGTGGACATCGTGGGGGACCCCCGGGGTCAGCGGATCAGGTAGACGACGGTGAAGATGATGATCCACACCACGTCGACGAAGTGCCAGTAGAGGCCTGCGATCTCGACGGTCTCGGAGCGCTGGCGGGTGAGGCTGCCGCGCGCCGACATCACCGAGAGGCTCATCAGCATGACGATGCCGATGGTGACGTGCGCGCCGTGGAAGCCGGTGAGCACGAAGAACGCCGAGCTCTGCAGGTTGGTCGTGAAGCCGAGTCCCTCGCGGACGAAGGCGGTGAACTCGTAGACCTGACCTGCCATGAAGGTCGCGCCGAGCAGAGCGGTGGTGACGAGCCAGGTCCGCAGGCGCTGCTGGTCCCCACGCTGGATCGCTGCGAGGGCGAGCACCATCGTGAGCGAGCTCATCAGGAGCACGAAGCTGCTCACCGAGGTGAACGGGATGTCGTAGAGCTCGGAGACCTCGGGCCCGACCCGGTCGGGGACGTCGCGGCTGCGCAGCAGGAGGAACGTCGAGATGAGCCCGCCGAACAACAGGCACTCAGACCCGAGGAAGACCCACATGGCAAGCTTCTCGTTGGAGAGCCCGGTGCTGGTGGCGTGGCCGTCGAGCGGACCGTCCTCGCGGTGCGGTGCGCGGTCGATCACCGCGGTCGGCGAGTCCGGGTCGTGGGACTGGTCGGTCACGGTCATGTCACGCTCCGGGGACGGGGGCTGCGCCGACTTCGGACATCGACGAGACCTCGTCGGTCGGGTCCGGCGTGGGGTGGTCGTCGTGGTGGTCATCACCGTGACCGCCGTGGCCGGCGTCAGGGTCGACTGACGGCTCGAGGCCCCAGCCGTACATGGCGACGATCATGAGGACGCCGCCGACGGCGGCGAACCACAGCGAGTAGATGAGCCCGTAGGAGATCAGCGGCAGGCTGAAGGCGAGCAGGATCGGCCAGTAGGACGGCGACGGCAGGTGGATCGTCGACGCATCGAAACCGGGCTGGGCGAACGTCTCGTAGCTCTCCCGGCGAACCGGCCGGCCGTTCTCGTCCTCGTCGTACTTGCGGTGCCACCACTCGTCGAGGTGGCTCGCCGTCGGCTCGACGTCGAAGTTGTGCGCCGGTGGCGGCGAGGATGTGCCCCACTCGAGGGTCCTGCCGTCCCACGGGTCGGGGTCGTTCGTGACGTTCGTTCGACTGCGCACCACGTTGAAGACCCAGACGAGGAACGAGAGGGCGATGAGGAACGAGCCCGCGGTCGAGAGGAGGTTCATGATGTCCCAGCCCATCCCCTCGGGGTAGGTGCCGGTGCGTCGGGGCTGGCCCTGGAGGCCGAGGATGTGCATCGGGGCGAACGTGAGGTTGAACCCGGCGAACATGATCCAGAAGTGCCACTTGCCGATCGACTCGGACAGGAACCGGCCGAAGGCCTTCGGCCACCAGAAGTAGATGCCGGCGAAGATCCCGAACATCGAGCCACCGAAGAGCACGTAGTGGAAGTGGGCGACGATGTAGTAGGTGTCGGTCTGCTGGGTGTCGGCCGGGGCGACGGCGTGGGTCACGCCCGAGAGACCACCGATGGTGAACTGGGAGACGACGCCGACGGCGAAGAGCATCGGGACGGAGAACTTGAGGTTCCCCTTCCAGAGCGTGCCGATCCAGTTGAAGATCTTCACACCCGTGGGCACGGCGATGAACATGGTCGACAGCGAGAACGCAGCGACCGAGACCGGCCCGATCCCGGAGGCGAACATGTGGTGGGCCCACACGCCCCAGCCCATGAAGCCGATGGCCACGCCCGAGAACACCATGAACGGGTAGCCGAACAGCGGCTTGCGGGCGAAGACCGGGATGACCTCGGAGATGATCCCGAAGGCCGGCAGGATCAGGATGTACACCTCGGGGTGACCGAAGATCCAGAACAGGTGCTGCCAGAGGAGCGGGTCGGCGCCGGCCTCGACGTTGAAGAAGTTGCTGCCGTAGAGCCGGTCGAACATGAGCAAGAACAGTGCGACGGTGATGACGGGGATGGCGAAGAGCAGCAGGAACTGCGCGACGAGCGACATCCACACGAAGATCGGCATCCGCATGAGGGTCATGCCAGGCGCCCGCATGTTGAGGCACGTCACGATCAGGTTGACGGCACCGATCAGCGAGGCGATGCCGGCGATCTGCAGACCGAGCACCCAGAAGTCGATGCCGTGGCCAGGCGAGTAGGTGAGACCGGAGTTCGGCGCGTAGTTGAACCAGCCGTTGTCGGCGATCTCGCCGAGCACCACCCCTGAGTAGACGAAGAGCCCGGCGGCGAGGAAGATCCAGTAGCTCAGCGCGTTCAGCCTCGGGAAGGCGACGTCTCGCGCCCCGATCATGAGCGGGATGAGGTAGTTCGCGAACGCCGCGAGCAACGGCATGATCACGAAGAAGACCATCGTCGTGCCGTGGAGCGTGAAGGCCTGGTTGTAGGCCTCGAGTGAGAGCACCTGGCCGTTCGGCTGGGCGAGCTGCAGGCGGATGAGCAGCGCCTCGAGGCCGCCGATGGCGAAGAACACCATCGCCGTGGCCCCGTACATGATGCCGATCTTCTTGTGGTCGACCGTGGTGACCCACGAGCGCCAGCCCGTCGACCCCTGTGGCCGGACGAACGCCCCGAGGGGGCTATCCACCACCTCCGAACCGGTGGTCAGCTCGAGGGGACGTGATTCGGTGAGAGCCATGGTGGTCCCTACTCCAAGGTCGTGAGGTAGGCGTACAGCTGGTCGATCTGGGCTTCGGCGAGCTCGCCGATGACCATGAGCGAGCCGGCCTTGCGCTGCGGGTTGCGCAGCCACGCCTCGAGCTCGTTGCGATCGTTCAGGTCGTAGATGCAGCCAGCGAAGCAGTCGCGGCTGAAGAGATGGGTGAGGTCGGGGGCCGCAGGTGAGGACTCGGCGACCTCGTCGTACTGGCCGGCGACGACGTGACACGACGCGCACAGCTGACCGAAGACCTCGTAGCCGTCGGCGGCAAGGCCCTCCGTCGGCACCTCGGGCTCGGCCTGCTGGCTCGCCACCCACTCGTCCCAGCTGGCCTGGTCGTGGGCCACGACCTTGAGGCGCATGTTGGCGTGGGAGGTGCCGCAGAACTCGGCGCACTGGCCCGAGTAGACGCCGGGCTCGTCGGCCTCGAGCGTCCAGGTGTGCTGCCGGCCGGGGACGACGTCGCGCTTGCCGTTGAGGCGAGGCGCCCAGAAGGAGTGGATCACGTCGTTCGACTGGAGCCGGAGGAAGACGGGCTCACCGGCGGGGATGTGCAGCTCGTTGGCAGTGGTGATGCCCCCACCCGGGACCATGGCCTGGTCCCCGTACTCGTAGCCCCACCAGTACTTCTGACCCTCGACGTCGACGACGAGGGCGTTCTCGGGCTCTTCGTTCAGCTCGAAGATGACCGGCACGGTGAACACGGCCACGACGGCGAGCACGAGTGCGGGCAGGATGGTCCAACCGACCTCGAGTCGGGTGTTGCCGTGCAGCTGGGCCGGGAAGCTGGTGTCCTCGTCGCCCTTGCGGCGGAAGCGGATGACCATGTAGATGATCAGTCCCTGGACGAGGATGAACACCGCCACGGCAACGAGGAAGACGGGCCCGAAGAGGTTGTCGATGGTGCGGGCAGCAGGCCCCGCCGGGTCGAGGGAGTCCTGGGGGGCGTCGGTGGCGCAGCCGGCCACGAGCAGCGCGAGCGCGCCGAGCGCGGGCCATCGGAGGTGGCGGCGGGGCCTGACGGCGTCTCGGAGGACCGGCATGGCTGCACTCCTGCGGGTGGGGCTCGTGGTGGTGGGGATCGCACTGGCCGACGAGGCAGCCGGTGCGCGTGCTTCGTCGCCAAGGTTCGCCCACGGCGCTCGGGAGCGCCAAGTCGTGCACGGACCAGCGCCGGTGGGGTGCCGAGAGGTGCTCAGGAGTCTTCTCCGTCGAGCTCGTCGACGCTGGCGCCGCCGCCCTCGGCGCCCTCGTCGGGTGCCTCGTCGTCGGCCGGCTGCTCGACGGCGACGATGGTGCCCTCCATGTTGGTGTGCACGTCGCAGATGTACGTGTAGTCACCGGCCTCTTCGAAGACGAGCTCGGCCTCGGTCGAGTCAGGGCCGGTGATCAGCTCGAGCGGCTCGAGGTCGACGGGCTCGGTGATGTGCACGTTGTGCTGGACCCCGCCCTGGTCGTTCTCGAAGACGACGAGCACGGGCACGCCGACGGGCACCGTGAGCTCGGCCTCGTCGAAGTCATCGGTGTTCGACGCGCTCACGACGATCTCGACCGGTGCGCCACCCTCGCCCCCGTGGTCACCCTCCTCCTCGTGGGCCTCGAACTCGCGCTCACCAGCCACGGCGCCGACGATGCCTCCGCCGAGCAGACCGATCGCGCCGATGGCCACGACCACGGTCAGCAGCGAGGAGCTCAGCTTCGGACGAGAGGTGATGAGGAACGCCACGCCGAGGATGACGCTCGCCACCACGATGGCCACGACGGTCGAGCCGATCTTGGAGACGGCGAGCAGGACCCTGGAGAACGCGACGACGACCACACCGATCACCACGGCAGCGAGCACGGGGATCTCGAAGGGGAACATGAGGCGGTTGCGCAGCTCGCGGTTGGACACGGCGTCAGCCGTGGCCCGCTCGGCCCAGGCCTGGACCATCCACTCGATCCCTGCAGCGGCCAGGAGGATCATGCCGATGAAGGGGAGGATCCCGCCCGTCGCGAGCCCGATGGCGACGACGCCCGCCCCGATGGCACCGAGCGCCGGCCACGCTGCAGCGAGCTGCGGGTGGGCGGGCAGGGCGGCGGCTCCCTCGGCCGCCTCGGCCGCCGAGACCACGTCGGGGCGTGCACCCCGGGTCGCGAGGTCGTCGCCGTCACCGATGAGCGACGAAAGCAGCCCCAGGGTGAAGCCGGCGACCGCCAGCGACAGCAGGACCATCGACCCGAGCTCCTCGCCACGGCTGGCGACGAAGTAGACGACCGCGGCCACGAGGGCGAAGCCCGAGATGCCGAACCAGAGCTTGGAGCCGGTGGGGATCATGCGGGTCCACCTTCGAAGAAGAAGACGACGAGGTACACCGCTGCGCCTGCGAGCACGGTGAAGTGCCAGAAGGCAGCCGCCGACGCCACCAGCTCCCGGCGTCGAGACGACACCTGGCCCGTGAGCGCACGGAAGCCCATCACGACGAAGACGACGTGGGCGGCGATGACGAGCAGCAGGTGGGTCACGGTGACGGCGTAGGTCGACGTGGCGACGTCGGTCTTGCCAGCTTCGAGGCCGAGGGAGTCGAACACGAACGACAGGCCGTTCACGAAGGCGAGCCCGAGGACGAGGGTGATCCCGACGGCGGCGTAGAGGTTCTTGCGATCGTCGTGGTTGGCCGCGTGGACGGCCCACTGTGCGGTGAAGCTCGACATCAGCAGGGTGAAGTAGGTGACGGCGACGGCGAGGTTGGGGATGTCGACGCCCTCGCGGAGCCAGGGGGAACCGGCGCCGAGCGCGTCTGCCCTGGCTGCGAGCCAGCCACCGAGCAGCGCGCCGATGAGCATGGTGCCGGCAGCGATGGCGAGGAAGGTGCCGACCATCATCAGGTTGCGGCGCTCGTCGACGACTGCCGCCGCCATCGAGGGCGTCGTGAGCTCGTGGTCGATCGTGGAGATGGACATCAGGCGTCGACCTCGGACCCGGTACGGGCATCGTGGAGCGGTGTCGCCGTGGCCACGGCGGGGACGGGTCCGGCGAAGTTGCCGGCGGGGGGCGGTGACGTCGTCGCCCACTCCAGGGTGGCGCCGCCCCACGGATCATCCGGGGCGGGCACGCCGGTGCGTCGAGCGACCTTGCCCAGCAGCTCCCCGACCACCACGAGGATGCCGAGGACGCCGAGGACGCCGCCGAGCAGGCTGGCGACGTTCAGGGCGACGCTCAGCGCGCTGTCGTCGAAGGCGGGGTCACCGAGCAGCTGGTTCTCGACGAGGCCGTTCACGAGATCGGGCGCCGACAGCAGGATCGCGCCGAGGAAGGTGAGGGCGAAGACCGCCTTGCCGGCCAGCTCGCTGAGCATGACCCCCCAGATCTTCGGCGCCCAGTACCACAGGGCGGCAAAGGCACCGAGGGTCGCACCGCCGTAGAGCGTGTAGTGGACCTGGGCCGCCTGCCAGACGGTGCCGCGCAGCTCGAGCGGCTCGATCGCCGCGGTCGCGCCGGCGAGCGCCCCGAGGAGGAGGTGGATGACCGCACCGAGCGCCAGCAGGCTCGCAGCACTGAGGTTGACGCGACCCCGACGGATCGTGTCACCGAGGAGCGCGACCAGCGCGAGGGCGGGCAGCAGGCTCGCGAGCGCCACCCCGACGTAGAGCAGCTCGTCGGTGCGGTCGGGCAGCTGGGCCCAGGCGCCGTAGCCGAGCGCACCCATGAGGCCGATGATGACCACGGCGGCTCCGTGGACGCGGTGGCGGCTGCGGCTGAGGACCGGGATGATCTCGGCAGCGACACCTGCTGCAGGGACGGCGAGCACGAAGACCTGCGGCACGGCGAAGAACCACGCGGTGCTCGACGAGGCGAGGTCCACGTCACCGAAGTGGTGAGCGACGTAGCCCTCGACGAGCCGGGCGACGAGGACCGGCGAGGCGAGCAGGGTGAGGCCGCCACCGACGACCACCGACCAGGTGAACAGCGGCGTGCGCAGGAGGGTCATCCCGCTCGTCCGGGATGCCATCGCCGTGGCGAGGACGCTGATCAGGCTGACGATGATCGCCAGGTTCAGCCCGATGAGGGCGAGGAGGTGGAGGTCGACGCCGACGTCGCTGCCGCCGCCAGGACCCCCGTTGGCGGCATAGGCGACGAGCAGGAGCACGCCCGAGACGACGTGGAGCCAGTAGCCGAGCGCCGAACCTCGCGGGAAGGCGATGTCGCGAGCGCCCACCTGCAGCGGCACGAGGTAGGTGGCGAGGCCGATGAAGAACGGGACGAGGAAGCCGAAGACGGCGACCTCGCCGTGCAGGCTGTACACCTGGCCGAAGGTCGAGTCGTCGAAGATCTGCAGCCCGCTGTCGACGCGCTCGGCGCCGAGGATGGCGCCGACCACGCTGCCGACGACGAGGAAGGCGACGGCGGTGACGAGGTGCAGCCGGCCGATGCGCTTGTGGTCAGCGGTGCTGAGCCACCCGTTGAGGCCGGTGGGCGCGGGAGGCGCCGAGCGGGCCAGATCGTGGTCGGCTGCCGCAGGAGCGGATCCGGTCGCAGGTCTGGTCTCGGTCATGGACATCGTGGGCGACGGACCTCAGGAGACGGTGGGTGCGAACAGGCCGATGACACCGGTCGTCGAGCCGGGTCGGACACTACACAGCGCCTCCGCACGGACGAAACCACCGTCAGAACCCGGACCGGAGCAGCTGGTCGAGCGCCATCGCACCGAACAGCAGCGAGATGTAGGAGATCGACCACGCGAAGAGGCGCATGGCGCGAGCCGGCGTGGGGTCACGGAGGAGACGCACGGCGAAGCCCGTGAACACCCCGCCGAGGACCACGGCGCTCACGACGTAGAGCGCCCCCATGCGCGCGACCGGGGCGAAGGCGAGCGTCACGGCCCAGAGGACGAAGCTGTAGGCGAGGATCTGGACCGACGTCGACCGCAGGCTCGCGACCGAGGGGAGCATGGGGACGTCAGCAGCGCTGTAGTCGTCCCGGTACTTCACGGCGAGGGCCCAGGTGTGGGGCGGCGTCCAGAAGACGATGATCCCGAACAGCACGACGGGTGCCCATCCGAGCGAGCCGGTGACCGCCGCCCAGCCCACGAGCACGGGCACCGCACCAGCTGCACCACCGATGACGATGTTCTTCGACGTCGAGCGCTTCAGCCACAACGTGTAGACGAAGACGTAGAACAACGTGGCGGACACCGCGAGCACGGCGCTCAGCAGGTTGACCTGGCGGGCGAGGAGGGCGAAGGACCCGGCCTCCAGGGCGATCGCGAAGATCAGGGCGGCACGAGGCGTCATCACGCCGGTGACCAGCGGTCGGTTCCTCGTGCGGTGCATCAGCGCGTCGATGTCACGGTCGACGACCATGTTGATGGCGTTCGCCCCACCGGCGGCGAGGGTCCCACCGAGGAGCGTCCAGACCATCAGCGAGACGGGTGGCATCCCCCGCTGGGCCACGACCATCGTCGGGAGCGTGGTGACGAGCAGGAGCTCGATGATCCGAGGCTTGGTGAGGGCGACGTAGCCCTTCAGCGTGGCGAAGGTCGAGGGTGCGACGGCCGCACGAGCCTCGGCCACCTGTCCGTACGCCACGGGGCCGAGACTACGACGCCGGCTCCGCCGGGCCCAACCCGGCTCGCCGGCCCGCAGGCCCGACTCGGGGTTGGCCCCGGTCCGGCCGTACGATCGCTGAGCGATGGCCGTCCCCCGACTGTCCCCCGAGGCCTACCGGCGCGTCACCCTCGCCGCCCTCGTGGCGCTGGGGTTCATCATCGTGACCGGCGCCGCAGTGCGCCTCACCGGGTCGGGCCTCGGGTGCACCGACTGGCCGAACTGCGAGGAGGGTCGCCTCACGCCAGTGGACCCGACCGACTTCCACGCCATGGTCGAGTTCGTGAACCGGACGATCACCGGGATCGTGTCGGTCGCCGTGATGCTGGCCGTCCTCGGCTCGCTGCTCCGCCGACCCCGCCGCCGCGATCTCACGCTGTGGTCGCTCGGCCTCGTCGCCGGGGTGATCGGCCAGATCGTCCTCGGTGGCCTCACCGTCCTCTTCGAGCTCGCTCCCCCGTTCGTGATGGGCCACTTCATCCTCTCCATGGTCCTGCTGTGGAACGCCGTCGTGCTCCACCACCGGGCAGGCGCGCCGGACGGCCCGAGGGCCCCGGTCGTCGGGTCCGGGATCATCAGCCTCACCCGCCTGCTCCTCGGCGCCGCCTCCCTCGTGGTCTTCACGGGGACCGTCGTCACCGCCGCTGGGCCCCATGCCGGTGACGCCTCGGCGCGCCGCCTCGACGTGGCGGTGCCAGAGGTCGCGAAGGTGCACGGCGCGAGCGTCGTGGTCCTCGTCGGCCTCACCGTGCTCACGCTGTGGGTCGCACGGCGCGAACAGGCGCCTCGCGTGGTCGAGCAGGCGATCCGCGTCCTCCTCGGGGTGCTCGTCGTCCAGACAGCGATCGGCTACGTCCAGTACTTCACCGGCGTGCCCGCCGCCATCGTCGGCGCGCACATCCTCGGCGCCGTGGCGGTGTGGGTCGCCGTGGTGCGCACCTCGCTCGTGACGAGGGCGCCGGCACCGGTGCTGCGGGACCACCTCGAGCCCATCGAGGCCCACGAGGCGGTCCTGGCCAGCCAATAGCATCGGCCCATGCCCGACACCGCCCCCGTCGAGGTCGAGCGGCCCGACGTGGACGAGGTCACCGACCTCGACACGCCGTGGATCGTGCTCGTGTGGAACGACCCCATCAACCTCATGTCGTACGTGACGTTCGTCTTCCAGACGCTCTTCGGCTACAGCCGCGAGAAGGCGACGAGCTTGATGCTCGACGTCCACGAGAAGGGGCGAGCGGTGGTCTCGAACGGCACCCGAGAGCGATGCGAGCTCGACGTCTACCGCCTGCACGAGCACGGGCTCTGGGCGACGATGCAGCACGACACGTGATCCCGGGCCGTCGCATCAAGCGCGCCCGCAAGGGCGGCTTCGACCTCCGGCTGCCCGCTCCC
>JBBSLC010000056.1:0-17995 GCA_038255685.1 Acidimicrobiales bacterium
ACCAGAGGTTCCAGCTCAGCACCGACAGCGTGGACGTCTCGGGCACGGCGGTCACCCTAGGAGGGAGGCTTGCCGCGAAGCGGCACCGGATCGCGGATCTTCACCTCGCGTACGCCGCACCGTCGTCAGGGGTTCACCCGCCCGGCCTACGTTGCTCCTCGTGGGGACCAGGGCTGGAGCCGAGAACCCCCTTCTCCGGCTCCAGCCCATCCTTCACAGGATCTGACGGAGGCCCCTCGGGACGAGGGGTCAGCGGGCGCCTACGGGCGGGGCGAAGGGCGCGAGCAGCAGGCGCACGGTCGCCTCGTCGAGCACCCCGGTCGGGGTGAGCCGGGCGCGACGCTGGTAGGCGAGGACGGCGTCGGTCGTGGTCGGGTCCCATGCCCCCGAGGTCGCCACCGGGTGCCCGAGTGCGCTGAGCTGGGCCTGGAGGGCGCGCACCTGGCCCGGTCGCAGCTGTTCGGGCGAACCGGCTGACCAGCGGAACTCCGGGGCGGCCGCGATGGCGTCGAAGATCGCAGGGCTGGCGTGCTGCCACGACCAGAACGAGGCGCCGACCGCGCCGCTCGCCTCCGCTGCGGCCAGGAACCGGGTGATCTCCTCCGGCGGAGGCGGGCCGGGACGTCCGCCCTCGGGCGCACCGTCGTAGGCCTGGCCGATCGGGATCACCGGCTTGCCGAGCTGGCTCAGGATCGTGACGTCGTTGATGACGTCGGTGTCTGGCTGGCGGTTCAACCAGTAGGTCATCGGGGCGATGGCGTCGAACGCTGCGGTGGCCTCGGTGTACGGGAACCGCTGCAGCATGAACGCCGACGGCCGCGGCACGACCGCGATGAGGGGGTACGCGTCGCCGACGGCCGACCGGAGACCGGCGCCGTAGGAGGCGACGCCCTCGACGGTGAGGTTGGTGCCCTCGGAGGGCGTCTCGATGTCGGCGGCGAAACCGTCGATGCGGTGGCCGGTCGGCGTCGTGTGGCTGATCGCCGCCACGGCGCGCCCGATGTCGCCGCCCACGTCCTCGAGGTAGGGGAAGTCCCAGCCGTAGATGCGGATGCCGGCTGCGTGTGCCTTGGGCAGGAGCTCGTCGAGGTAGGGCGCAGCGTAGAAGCCCCCTCGTGACGAGCCCGTCCGGACGTAGAGGTGGGTGAGGCCGACCTGTCGGGAGCGGGCGACGAGGGCGTCGACGTCGCCGCCCTCGACGCGGTCTGGCAGCCAGAGCCACATCCCCTTGCCGAGCGGGAGCGCACCCCGCTCCGACGGCGGGACGGGGGTGAGGTCGACCTGGACGGGCGAGCTCGATGCCGCGGTGACGACGCCGGAGCTGGTGTCGGGTGGCGGTGCCGCAGGAGCAGCGGGAACCCTCGGGCTCGCCACGGAGGTCGGGGGGTCGACGAGCAGGTTCGCGGGGATCCGCGTGGCGAGTGGCGCCTCTGTCGCGGCGACGGCCACTCGGCCCGGGCGCCCCGACGAGCCCTGCACGGAGGCGGCGGCGAGCCCGGAGGTCGTCAGGACCAGGGTGGCGACGAGGAGGGCGGCGGCGGCTCCGGCCTGTGGCCCGAAGGCGGGCACGAGTGCGCCACGGAGGGTGCGGAACCGATGACTGCCCACCGCTCGGCTCCAGCGCAACCCGGCGGCTGCGGCATGAGCGGAGCCGGTCGCTGCACGATCGACGAGGGGACGCACGCGGATCCACGAGCCACGGGCGGCGCGCAGCGCCGCGATCCTGCTCCCGATCAACAGCACGCCGAGCCGGGCCATCGTGGCGAGGAGCCACACTCGCCTCGCCCGCACCGCTCGGCGGAGTGAGAGCAGCCTCGTCGCCGCTGTGGCCGTGAGCTCGCCCGCCAGCTCGCTGCGTCGGCGCGTGATGGGCGGGAAGGCGGCGCCGGGTGACGTCCGTCGTGCGCTCGGCATGAGGTGCTCCGCCGTCGGGTCGGGGCTGCGTCGTGGTGCGATGTGACGGCGGTCTCAGAGTTCGTCGTCGCGCCCCCGAGCTCCTGCCGGCGGCGCGAGATGCCCAGATCGGGCGGTGGCTAGACCCGGTCGTACAGGATCGCCCGCTTGACCTCTTCGATGGCGTGGGTGACCTTGATCCCGCGCGGGCAGGCGTTCGAGCAGTTGAACGCCGTGCGGCAGCGCCACACGCCCGACTTCTCGTTCAAGATGTCGAGGCGGTCCGCAGAGCCCTCGTCGCGGGAGTCGAAGATGAAGCGGTGGGCCTGCACGATCGCTGCGGGGCCGACGTAGGAGGAGTTGCCCCAGTACACCGGGCACGACGTGGTGCAGGCTGCGCAGAGGATGCACTTGGTCGTGTCGTCGAAGCGCTCCCGGTCCTCGGCGGTCTGGTGACGCTCCTTGTAGCCGGGCTCGTCGCTCGTGATGAGGTAGGGCAGCACCGATCGGTACTGGGCGAAGAAGGGCTCCATGTCGACGACGAGGTCCTTGATGACGGGCAGACCGCGGATCGCCTCGAGGGTGATCGCCGTCCCCGTCTCCTGGATGAGGAGCTGGCAGGCGAGTGCGTTCTCCCCATTGATGACCATCGCATCCGATCCGCACACGCCGTGGGCGCACGAGCGGCGGAACGTGAGCGTGCCGTCCTGGTACCACTTCGCCTGGTGGAGCACGTCGAGCACCCGGTCGGTGCCCTCGACGCCCTCGACGGTGAACTCCTGCCAGTGCGGCTTGTCGTCGACCTCGGGGTTGAAGCGCTTGACCTTGAGCGAGACGGTGAAGCGCTCAGGGGGTGTCGCCCCCTCCTCGCCCGTGGGCTCGCTGCCGCTGGCGCTCCGCTCCATGGTGTCGGTCATCAGTACTTCCTCTCCATCGGGACGTAGAGGTCGCCGTCGACGGGCTTGTAGTCGAGGGTGACGGTGCCGTCGGGCTGGCGGGTCACCATGGTGTGCTTCATCCAGCTGGCGTCGTCGCGGATGGGGTGGTCGTCTCGCCAGTGGGCGCCGCGGCTCTCGGTGCGGGCTCGGGCCGAGACGACGACCGCCTCGGCCAGGTCGACGAGGTAGCCGAGCTCGAGCGCCTCGGTGATGTCGTAGTTGTAGACCTCGCCCTTGTCGTCGATGCCGACCCGCTCGACGCGCTCCTTCAGGTCCTCGAGGATCGTGACCATCGCCCCGAGGCTCTCCTCGGTGCGGAACACCGAGGCCTTGTCCATCATGTGCTCCTGCAGCTCGCTGCGGATGTCCGCCACCTTCTCGGTCCCGGTCGAGGCGAAGATGCGCTCGATGCGCGCTTTCACGTCGTCGGAGGCGTCGGCAGGCAGCTCGGCGTGGGTGGCCGTCTTGACGTACTCGGCCATCGCCCGGCCGCCGCGCTTGCCGAACACGACGATGTCGAGCAACGAGTTCGTGCCGAGCCGGTTGGCGCCGTGGACGCTGACGCACGCACACTCGCCCGCTGCGTAGAGCCCGGGGAACACGGTGCCGTCGGCGTCGGTGACGACCTCGCCGTCGATGTTGGTCGGGATGCCACCCATGGCGTAGTGGGCGGTCGGCTGGATCGGGATGCCCTGGGTCTTCGGCTCGAGCCCCATGTAGGTGCGCACGAACTCGGAGATGTCGGGGAGCTTGGCGTCGATCTGCTCGGGCGGCAGGTGGGTGAGGTCGAGGTGGACGTAGTCCTTGTTGGGGCCGATGCCCCGACCTTCCTGGATCTCGGTGAGGATGGCGCGCGAGACCATGTCGCGAGGCGCGAGGTCCTTCACCGTCGGTGCGTAGCGCTCCATGAACCGCTCGCCGTCGGCGTTGCGGAGGATGCCGCCCTCACCGCGTGCTGCCTCCGACAGGAGGATCCCGAGCTTGTAGATGCCCGTCGGGTGGAACTGGAAGAACTCCATGTCCTCCATCGGGATGCCGCGGCGGTACAGCAGGCCCGGACCGTCACCGGTGAGGGTGTGGGCGTTCGAGCTGACCTTGAACATCTTGCCGAAGCCGCCGCTCGCGAAGAGGATCGCCTTGGTGGCGAAGACGTGGAGGTCGCCGGTGGCCTGCTCGTAGGCGATGCAGGCGGCGACGCGCCCCTCGCTGAAGGCGACGTCGAGGACCTGGAACTCGTTGAAGAAGTTCACGTCCCGCTTGACGCACTGCTGGTAGAGGGTCTGGAGGATCATGTGGCCGGTGCGGTCGGCCGAGTAGCAGGCCCGGCGCACCGGCGCCTCGCCGTGGTTGCGGGTGTGACCGCCGAAGCGGCGCTGGTCGATCTCGCCGTCGGGCGTCCGGTTGAACGGCAGCCCGTAGTGCTCGAGCTCGATGACGGCGTCGATCGCCTCCTTGCACATCACCTGGGCGGCGGACTGGTCGACGAGGTAGTCGCCACCCTTCACGGTGTCGAAGGTGTGCCACTCCCAGCTGTCCTCCTCCACGTTGGCGAGGGCGGCGCACATGCCGCCCTGGGCGGCGCCGGTGTGGGAACGAGTCGGGTAGAGCTTGGTGATCACCGCCAGGCGACACTCGCCGGCGGCCTCGATGGCTGCCCGCAGGCCGGCCCCCCCGGCACCGACGATCACGGCGTCAAAGCTGTGGTGGTGGATTCGCACGGCTCGATCTTCGCACCGCCGCGAAACCTGCGCGCAATCGTCCCGTCACCCTTTCTGGACGATCGACCACGCCTGAGGTGGTGCAGCGTCCAGAAAGCGGTCAGGGAGCGACGACGACCGTCTGGTCGCGGTTGCCGGCGACGATGCCGGGGGCGGCGAGCGCGAGCTCGACGACGAGCTCGCCCGGCGTGTCGGGGACCACGACCGAGATGGTGCCGACCCGCACGACCGAGTCGGCGGGGACGGACCCCTCCCACGTCCAGGCGTGGTCGCCACCCGGCCAGCAGACGGTGGCGGTGACCACGGCGTCGACGAGCTCGGTGCGCAGGTCCGAGACCACGTGCACGTCGAGGGCGAGCGCGTCACCGGGCGCGACCGTCGCAGGGAGGCGCTCGCTGACGACGATCACCGGGCGACACGCAGCGACGAGGGCGTCGAACCCGGCCTTCGCCTCGCGCTCGTGGTCGAGGACGGACCACGAGATGGCGGGGTGGGCGTCGGCGAACATGAACTGGGCGAACCCGCCGGCGGGCGCGTACTTGAGCTTGCGGATCGTCTCGATGTGGTGGCGGACAACGGTCGCCTGGTACGCCTGGGTCGCCGACGCCCAGGACGCGAACGTCTCGTGGTCGGCGATGGGGACGAAGCGGTCGAGCACGGCCCGCTGCAGGCCGTGGGTCCGCTCGAGTCGCTCCCAGTCGAGGTCGGGCCAGCGGCCCGGTTCGCAGAACCCGTCGGTCGGAGGGATCGCCTGGGCGCCGAACTCGGTGATGAACCTCGCCATGCGCGGCCACGCCCGGAGGAAGCCCGGCAGGTCCCGCTCGTCGCCGTGGTACCAGCCGAAGTAGAGGTGGGCATCGGTGCCACCCGAGCCGGGGTGGGGGAGCACGCCCGAGTGGGGGATCACCGGCCGGCTGGGGTCGGCCTCCTCGATGGCCCGGCGCACGGCTCGATCGAGCACCGTCTTGTTCCACGACGGGAGCTGTTGGGCGACCATGAACCGGCCGGCGACCTTCGTCATCGCTGCCTGCTCCGAGGACCGCCCCGGCTCGATGTCGATGGCGAGCGGCTCGTTGTGGCCGCACCAGATCGCGATCGACGGGTGGTGGCCGAGGTGGTCGACCATGGCCGCAGCCTGTTTCGCCGCCTGCTTGCGGATCGTGCGGGCGTAGCCCCACTGGAGCGGGAAGTCCTGCCAGAGGAGCAGCCCGGCCTCGTCGGCCGCGTCGTAGAGCTCGGACCGGGTGACGTGGGCGTGGAGCCGGAGCAGGTCGAGGCCGGCATCCTTCGCCAGGGCGACGTCGCGCCGCAGCTCCTCGGGCGTGGCATCGGCGAGTGCCATGCGGGTGGGGCCTTGGTTGGCGCCCTTGAGGAAGAGCCGCTCGCCGTTGACCGACAGCACCCATCGTCGCATCGAGACCGACCGGAGGCCGATCCGCCGGGTGAGGCGGTGGCTGCAGCTGCCGTCGACCCGGATCTCGACGGCGACGTCGTGCAGCGTCGCCTCACCGAGGGCGTGGGGCCACCAGAGGGCGGGGTCGGCGATCGCCACCTCCCACTCGACGAAGTTGCTGCCCTCGGCCACCGGCCGGTCGAGCAGCACGTCAACCCCTCCGACGGTGGTGTGCAGCGCGATGGTCCGCGCCGCATCGCTGTCGAGCTCGGCTCGGAACGACACGATCGCCCGCTCGGCCGTCGCGTCGGTGCACACGACGCGCAGGCTGCGAGCCCGGACGGGTCCCGTGTGCTCGAGGCGGACCGGTCGCCAGATGCCACCGGGGTTCCAGGTCGGGTCGAGGCAGTCCCAGTGCTGGAAGACCCCGGTGATGTTGCGCTTGGCGGTGCGGTCGGTCTGCGGTGCGCACGTCACCTCGACGGCGAGGGTGTGCTCGGTGCGGGCAGCGAGCGCGTCGGTGACCTCGAAGGAGTGCCGGACGAAGTAGCCCTCCGTGTCACCGAGGTAGGCCCCGTCGAGCCAGACGTCGCCCTGGTAGAAGAGCCCGTCGAGGACGAGCCAGGCCCGATCTCCAGGGAGCGGGGGGGCGCCCTCGAAGCGCCGTCGGTGCAGGACCGGACCGTCGGTGTCGGCGAGGTCGGGGCTCGTCCGCCAGTGTCCCGGCACCTCGATCGACGCCCAGCCGTCGTCCCGGTGGTCGGGGTGGGCGAAGGCGCGCCGCAGGCCCTCGTCGGCCACGACGGCGCGCCACGTCCCGCCGAGGTCGAGTGGCGCCGGGCGGTGATCGGGGGCGAGCGCCATCGCCGGGACAGGGTAGGTGCTCGCCCGGACTGCGATCCCGGGGGCGCGGCGGTACGTTGGCTCCATGACGTCCCGCCCCGCAACGCTCGGCCAGCTCCGCGACTCGGGTTGGGAGTCGGTGCCGGTGAAGGAGGAGGTGCGGCGCAACGCCGTGACCAAGATCCGCGCCGGCGAGCCGCTGTTCGCGAAGGTCCTCGGCTACGAGGAGACCGTGCTCCCGCAGCTGGAGAACGCCATCCTCGCCGGACACGACGTGATCTTCCTGGGAGAGCGGGGCCAGGCGAAGACCCGCATGATCCGGAGCCTGGTCGGCCTCCTCGACGAGTGGCTGCCGATCGTCTCCGGGTCGGAGATCAACGACGACCCCTACAACCCGTCGAGCCGCCACGCCCGCGACCTCATCGCCGAGAAGGGTGACGACACGCCGGTCGAGTGGATCCACCGCGACACCCGCTACGGCGAGAAGCTCGCGACCCCCGACACCTCCATCGCCGACCTGATCGGCGAGGTCGACCCCATCAAGGTCGCCGAGGGCCGGTACCTCTCCGACGAGCTCACGCTCCACTACGGCCTCGTCCCCCGCACCAACCGCGGCATCTTCGCCATGAACGAGCTGCCCGACCTCGCAGAGCGCATCCAGGTCGGTCTCTTGAACGTGCTCGAGGAGCGCGACGTGCAGGTCCGAGGCTACAAGGTCCGCCTCCCCGTCGACGTGCTGCTCGTGGCGTCGGCCAACCCCGACGACTACACGAACCGCGGGCGGATCATCACCCCGCTGAAGGACCGCTTCGGGAGCCAGATCCGCACCCACTACCCCCTCGACGTCGAGACCGAGATCGCCATCGCCGAGCAGGAGCGCGAGCCGTTCGACTCCGACGGCATGCGGGTCGCGCTGCCCCGTGAGCTGTCCGAGGTCGTCGCCACGATCTCCCACCTCGCCCGGGTGAGCCCCCACGTCAACCAGCGCTCCGGTGTGTCGGTGCGCCTCACCGTCGCCAACACCGAGACGCTCCTCGCCAACGCGACGAGGCGGGCCCTGCGCCTCGGCGAGACCGAGGTGGTCCCCCGCACGAGCGACCTCGAGGCGCTCGTCGCCTCGACCATGGGCAAGATCGAGGTCGAGACCATGGACGACGGTCGCGACGAGGTGGTGGTCGAGAACCTGGTCAAGGCGGCCATCCTCACGGTGTTCAAGCAGCGCTTCAGCGCCGGCACGCTCGCCGGGGTCGTCACCGCCTTCGACGAGGGCCGCATCGTCCACGCCGGCGACGACGTCCCGTCGAGCACCTACGTCGAGCTCGTGGCGTCCGTGCCCGAGCTGCGCGAGCCGGTGTCCGCGCTGACCGGCGACGACGAGAGCCCGGCGGCGGTCGCCTCTGCCGTCGAGTTCATCCTCGAGGGCCTGCACCTCTCGAAGCGCCTCAACAAGGACGCCGCCGGCTCCCGCGCCGCGTACCGCAGCCGCTGATGGTCGCGTCGCCGGGCCGGCGCGGCTCCCCCCGCCGGGCCTGGGTGCGCGTCGTCGCCATCATCGCCGTCTCTGCCGTGGTGCTCTCCTTCGTCGCCGGGGCCATCGCCGCCGTCTTCTGAGGCGGACCATCTGGGGCGCGCCGGTACGGTGGCCCGCCCATGATCGACATGATCGCCTTCGACGGCGACGACACGCTGTGGCACAACGAGACGCTGTTCTCGGTCACCCAGACCCGTTTCGCCGAGCTGCTCGAGCCCTACGGCCCGTTCCCCGACCTGCCCGAGCGCCTCGTCGCAACGGAGGGCCGCAACCTCGCCGCCTTCGGCTACGGGATCAAGGGCTTCATGCTGTCCATGATCGAGACCGCCATCGAGGTCACCGACGGTCGGGTGACCTCGGTGGAGATCCAGGGGATCATCGACGCCGGCAAGGCCATGCGCGACCACCCCGTCGAGCTCCTCGAGGGCGTGCGGGACGTCGTGGAGTCCCTGGCGGGTGGTCAGCAGCGGATCATGGTGATCACCAAGGGAGACCTGTTCGACCAGGAGAGCAAGCTCGCAGGCTCGGGGCTCGCAGACCTGTTCGACGAGATCGAGATCGTCTCGGAGAAGGACGAGGTGACGTACCGGCGCATCCTCGACCGCTACGCCATCGACCCCGGCGCGTTCCTCATGGTCGGCAACTCCCTGCGGTCCGACGTGCTGCCCGTCGTCGGGGTCGGTGGACGGGCTGTCCACGTGCCCTACGAGATCACGTGGGCGCTCGAGCAGGTCGACCCGGTCGTCGGTGCCCGGCCCGGGGTCTGGGAGCTCGACTCGATCAGGGGTCTCCCCACCCTCCTCGCCGAGCTCGGCACCTGACCGGCGTCTCGCGTCAGCGCACCCGGGTTCGGCGGAAGGAGTCCTCGAAGCGGTGGTCGACGTTGACGGCCAGCCCCTCGAACCAGCCGGTGTCGGCGAGGTCGTAGAGGTCGAACTGGGTGCCGGTCGCGCCGAGGCCGGCGGCGGCGAGCCGCTCCTCGTAGGCCTCGGTGCGGATCTCGAGGGGGGCGTCGTAGGGGACCACGTCGACCTCGTAGACGGGGGTGCGTGAGAAGTCGAAGGTCTGGCCGATCGAGCGGGTCGCGCCGACCCGTAACGGGTTGAGGTCGGCGACCGGCAAGCCCCAGTTCTCACCGATGAACTTCGTGATCGAGCAGTGCTCGTAGGTCGACTTGTCGACGAGGCCCCCGACGGACCAGGGGGAGAGCGTCACCGTCGGGACCCGCATCCCGAGCTGGCCGAACTCGGGTGCGCCGCCGCGGCCGAAGTCGGCCCACTCGGGGCGGGGCGTGTAGTCGACCCAGCTCGGGTCGTCCTGGCTGTCGGGCAGCGCCGGCGGGGCCACGTGGTCCCAGAAGCCGCCCCACTCGTCGTAGGTGATGAACATCGCCCCCTCGCGGAACTGGGGCGACTCCGCGAACGCCCCCGTCACGTCCGAGAGGAACTCCTGGCCGTAGCGGAGGTCGGCGTGGGGGTGGTCGTCGTTGGAGATGCCGTCGGGGGCGATGAACCACGGCTCGACGAAGCACACCTGGGGGAGGAGCCCCGCCTCGGCCGCGGCGTAGTACTCGCTGATGTGGCGGGTCTTCGGCAGGTAGCGGGGCCCCCAGAACGCCGTGTTGGGCAGGTTCGAGTAGTAGAAGGCCCAGCTCACGCCGGCGGCGTCGAGCTGGTCCCAGATCGTCGGCCAGTCGTAGCCGGCGGCCCACTCGGGGCGCTCCTGGATGCGGTTCGGCGGCAGGGTGTTGTAGATCTCGCCGCCGGTCTGGCCCGAGTAGAGGTACCACCGGTTGGGCTGGGTGTTGCCGAGGAACGAGCAGAAGTAGCGGTCGTAGGTGGTGAACGTGCGCACCAGGTCGGCCCAGACCGGGATGTCCTCTGGCCGGTAGTAGCTGAGGGCGAACTCGTCGGTCGCGCTGCCCTCGTCGAGCCAGCCGTCCATCCGCCCGCCGTTGGCCTGGACCCGACCGGACTTCACGCTGTGGCCGGGGTCGCGGAAGCCGCGGCCGTGGTAGTCCTTCCGACCGCCGATGCCCCACGTCTCGGTCTCGACGCGCTCGCCGGCGGTCGACGAGCCCTCTCGCCGGTCCCGGTAGGCGGCCTTGGTGGTGCCGTCGAAGCGCTTGTTCTCGGCGCCGTACCAGCCCAGGTAGTGGTCGACGGAGCGGTTCTCCATCGAGACCACCACGACGGTCTTGACCGGCGTGGCGCTCGGGACGAGGTCGGGTCGGGAGAGGGTGGCGAGGTTGACGACGTCGGTGGCACGGGCGACACCGGCGCCACCGAGGGCTGCTGCCCCGGCACCTGCGAGCGCACCCTGGAGGAACCTGCGGCGATCCATGCAGGATGAGTTCGCCGCGGTGCGCCCCGTTCCTCCGTCCCCGAGGTGAACACCCGCGGAACGGTTGGTGCTCGAGCGTCAGGCCGGCTCGAGGAGGACCTGGCGGAGACGCACGAGGGTGTCCGCCTCGACACCGATCCCGACGAGGTAGCCCTCGACCGAGCCGTGTCGGACCCGGAGGGCGTCGAGGAAGGTGTGCATCGCCTCGGGAGGGCAGGACAGGAACGCCTTCGGTTGACGGGCCATCTCCTCGGAGAGCTCAGGGCGGGTCGCTCGCAGCCACGCCACCAGCTGGTCGACCGCCGAGGCGCTGAGGTGGTAGTCGGCGGCGATGACGTCGTCGGGCACGCCGAGCGCCGAGAGGACGAGGGCGGCGAGCACGCCGGTGCGGTCCTTGCCCGCTGAGCAGTGGAACACCGCCGGCAGCCGTGCACTCGAGGCGAGGATGGTGAACGCAGCGTCGATCGCGGGAGCACCCTCGTCGAGCATCTGCAGGTAGTGGGAGGAGAGGAACTCGACCGGCTCGACGTCGGTCACCTCGGGGATCCCCCACGTGGCGCGGAGGATCGGGAGGTGGATCAACTCGCACGACCCGCTGCGGTACGCCCCTGCATCGACCTCGGCGCCGGTCCGCAGGTCGAGCACCGTCCGCCAGCCGAGGTGGTCGAGCGCAGCGGTCCCCTCGGCGGGTATGCGGTGGAGGCCGTCGGCCCGGTAGAGCACCTGCCAGCGCACGGTCTGTCCGCCTGCGGTGGCGTAGCCGCCGAGGTCGCGGATGTTGAAGGCGCCATCGCAGCCGATGTGCCGAGCACGGGAGAGGACGGGCATGCGCTCGACGGTACGGAAGCCGTGTGGACGGGCGGCCATGACCGGGTGAACGCGAGGCGAACGTTGCCAGCACGGGTGTACGGGCGATGCTCCCAGCTGGCCCAGAGTGTTCACCTGCACTTCATGTCGACGTCGCCGAAGTCGACCTCGGCTGTCACCTTCGTTCTCCAGACTCCCGTGACACGAGACACACCACCGAGGAGCAGCGTGACCATCGCCGATGTGGACAAGCACCAGCCAGACCCCGAGGACCGGGACGACCTCTACGGGAACGGGGAGACGCTCGAGGCGGTCGTCTCCCGCTTCAGCCGCCGTCGCATCATCGGAGGCGCCGCCGTCGCTGCCGTCGCCACCGCGGTCAACCCGTTCACCGGGCTCACCCGCGCCGCAGCCGAGCCGGTGGGTCAAGGACTCGGACCTGGTCCCTCGAACGCTTCGGACAGCGGCGCCCTCGGCTTCACCCCGGTCGGGCCGAGCACGGCGGATGCGCTCCTGCTCTCACCCGGCCACGTCGGCAACGTCCTCATCGCCTGGGGCGACCCGATCTTCGCCGGCGTCCCGGCCAAGGACCCGAGGACGCTCACCCCGGGCGACCAGGAGCTGCGGTTCGGCTACAACAACGACTACATCGCCTTCATCCCGCTGCCCTTCCAGGACGCTGAGCAGCGCGGCCTGCTGTGGGTGAACCACGAGTACAGCGAGGCGCAGAACATGTTCCCGGGCTACGACCCGGAATCGCCTTCGCTCACCCGTGACCAGGTCCTCGTCGAGCTGCACGCCCACGGCGGCACGGTCATCGAGATCGAGCGGGTCGGCGCCGGGTGGCGCCCCGTGCTCACCAGCTCCTACAACCGTCGGGTCACGGCGAACACCCCGATGGTGCTCACCGGGCCCGCGGCTGGGCACCCGCTGCTGCGCACCAACGACGACCCCACCGGCACGAAGGTGTTCGGCACGTTGAACAACTGCGCCGGTGGTCTCACCCCGTGGGGCACCGTCCTCACCGCCGAGGAGAACTTCAACGGGTACTTCGGCAACCTCTCGGGCGTCGCAGACCCGATGGTGAAGGCGAGCTACCAGCGCTACGGCCTGAGCGACACCGGCTTCGGCTACGAGTGGTTCAAGCACATCCACCGGTTCAACATGGGCATCGAGCCGAACGAGCCGATGCGCCACGGTTGGATCGTCGAGGTCGACCCCCTCGACCCGACGTCCACGCCCAAGAAGCGCACCGCCCTCGGCCGGTTCAAGCACGAGGGTTCGGTCGTCGCCATCTCCCGGGCTGGCAAGGCCTGCGTCTACTCGGGCGACGACGAGCGCTTCGACTACGCCTACAAGTTCATCTCCGAGAGGAGCTTCGACCCGAGCAACCGGGCCACCGGCCGGGACATCCTCGACAGCGGCACGCTCCACGTCGCCAAGTTCAACGACGACGGCTCCGGCGAGTGGATCCCCGTCGTGCACAGCGACCCCCGCCTCTCGGGTGCCTTCGGCTCCCAGGCCGAGGTCCTCATCCGGACGCGTGAGGCAGCCGATCTGCTCGGCGCCACGAAGATGGACCGCCCCGAGGACTTCCAGCGCGACCCGGCGACGGGCCGGGTCTACCTGGCGCTGACCAACAACACCAACCGGGGCAAGGAGGGCGAGGAGGGCGCGACCGCCACCAACCCCCGCTCGCCGAACCCCTACGGCCACATCATCGAGCTCACCGAGGTGAACGCCGACCCCGGCGAGCTCCGCTTCAGCTGGGAGGTCTTCATGCTGTGCGGCCCGGTGGGAGACCCCAGCAGGAAGTTCGGTTCGGTCGACCCCGCGAGCGTCGGTTCGATCGCCAACCCCGACAACCTCACCACCGACTCGTTCGGGAACCTGTGGATCAGCACCGACGGCCAACCGGGCAGCCTCAAGGAGAACGACACGCTGCAGGCGTGCCCGACGACGGGTCCGGACCGGGGCAGGGTGAAGCGCTTCCTCACCGCTCCGGCGGGCGCCGAGGTGACGGGGCCGTGCTTCACGCCCGGCAACACCACGCTGTTCGTCGCCATCCAGCACCCGGGCGAGCGAGGCACGCTCGCCAACCCCCAGAGCACCTGGCCCGACTACGTCAACGGCTTCCCCCGCCCTGCTGTCTGGTGGGTCACCAAGCCGGAGGGCAACCCGCGGGTCGGCTCCTGACGCGGTGACGGGGGGACCCGCAGGGTGCGGGCCCCCCCTCGTCGCCATTTTCGGCCGATCCTGGGCACAGGTTCACTCGCTGTTCACCTCGCTGGGGTCGGGCTGCACGTCGAGGGTGTCGATGGAGGATGGTGGACATCCCCTCGCTCGTCGAGCATCCGTCACCCTCACCGGAGCGGCCCCTGTCCGACGATGTGGCGCACCCGGGTGTGGTGCGCCTCCTTGACGTCGCTCGCAGCGCCGCGCCGGTGTCGTCGACCACGGCGGTCGTCGACGTGGACCGTCGCTTCCGCCTCGACGAGGGTCAGAGCAGCGTCATCGTCTCGTTCCCGGACGGCGTCGGCCTCATCATGCGGGCAGCGTTCGAGAACGTGGTCACCGGTCGGCTCGGCTACGGACGGGCCCTGCTCACCTTCAGCGGCCGGACGGTGGGCGAGCTGGTGGTGCGCCGGGTCGAGGTCCTCGCCGCAGAGCTCCCGCTGACCGAGGTCGGCGCCGAGGTCATGGGGCGCGAGGCCGGCCACCGGCTCGACGACCTCGTCGTCGACTTCGGCGACGGCCGGCTCGGGACGGTCTCGGTGGCGAGGGTGCTCGAGGCCCTGACGCAGCACTTCGCACGAGAGGCGATGCTGGACCCGCTCACCGGACTGGCCAACCGACGGGGTCTCATCTGCGGGATCGAGGACCAGCTCGCCTTGCAGGGCGGCGATCGATCGATCGGTCTCGCCTTCCTCGACCTCGACCGCTTCAAGGTCGTGAACGACACGCTCGGTCACACCGCAGGAGACGAGCTGCTCGTGCGGATCGCCGAGCGGCTGCGGGCGGCGGTCCGCAGCGACGACACCGTCGCCCGCCTCGGTGGTGACGAGTTCGCCGTCCTGCGCCACGGCGGGAGCGACGTCGCGGACCTCGAGGCGCTCGCCCGGCGCGTGCTCGAGGTGCTGGCCGAGCCGTTCCTGATCGGCGGGATCGACGTCCGTGTCAGCGCCAGCGTGGGACTCGTCGTCGGCTCACGCTCGCTGCACTCGCCCGAGACGCTCTTGCGGGACGCCGACACCGCCATGTACCAGGCGAAGCACGGCGGCCGGAGCGGGTGGCAGCTCTTCGACGCGGAGCGGTCGCCGGCTCCCGACGCGACGGCCATGATCGACCTCACCTTGCACCGGCGCACCGAGCAGGCGCTCCAAGAGGTCCAGCAGCGCTTCCAGGCGATGGCCGACGACCAGAGCGAGCTGCTCTGCCGCCACGACCTCGACACGGTGGTGACCTTCGCCAACGACGCCTACTGCCGCTTCATGGGCCGGAGCAGGGAGGATCTCGTCGGAGCGAGCTTCCTCTCCCACCTCGTCGACGAGCACGTCGACGTCGTCCGGGCCACGATCGTGGCGCTGCGCGGGGGCGAGTCCGTGACGTCCGAGACGATCAACATCGTCGCAGGGAACCGCCGCCACGTCCGCTGGCAGAGCCGGGGCATCTTCGACGAGGCCGGGACCATGGTGGAGGTCCAGGCGGTCGGCCGGGACGTGACCGACCTGCGCGAGGTCGAGCACGCCCTGCGCCTCAGCGAGGAGCGGCTGCGGGGCCTGCGCGGGCTCGGGCGACGACAGGGCAGCCGTCGCGAAGACCTGGCCGCCGATCTCCGTCGAGGGATCGCCGCCGGCGAGCTCGTCCTGCACTACCAACCGATGATCGACGTGGTGTCCGGCGGAGTCATCGGGGCCGAGGCCCTCGTGCGGTGGCGTCGTGGCGACCGCCTCCTCCTGCCGGCTGAGTTCATCCCCCTCGCCGAGGAGAGCGATCTGATCGTCGACCTCGGCTCCTGGGTGATCGGCGAGGCTGCCCGGCAGCTCGCTGCATGGCGCGACGTCGGCGGTGGCGTGCCCGTCCAGACGCTCTGGGTGAACCTCTCCGCCCGCCACCTCGCTCGTCCCGAGCTCGTCGCCGAGGTCGTGGGAGTGCTCGACCGCTTCGGGATCTCGCCGGCTCAGTTCGGTCTCGAGGTCACCGAGACCGTCCTTGCCGTCGACCCCGACCACGCGCGCGACCAGCTCACGGCGCTGCGCTCCCACGGCGTGCGCATCAGCCTCGACGACTTCGGCACGGGCTACTCGTCGCTCACCTACCTCCAGCACCTCCCGTTCGACGAGGTGAAGATCGACCGCTCCTTCGTCAACGGGCTCAGCCACGGCCGGTCCGAGGAGGCGATCGTCGCTGCGGTGATCGGTCTCGGCCACGCCCTCGACATGTCGGTGATCGCCGAGGGCGTCGAGCACGCCCACCAGCTCGAGCGCCTGGCGGCCCTCGGCTGCGACCACGCGAGCGGCTGGCACATCGCCCCCGCCATGCCCCCCGACGAGCTCATCGCGTTCACCCAGTCGAACCGACTGCCCGCACCTGAGCCCGCTGGGCGGATCCCCCGAGGCGGGCCTGACGGGCGCCATCTCCGCGCCATCCACGCCGGCTGACCCCGGGGACGACCTCCGAACCGTGCGGGTCTGCAGCCCGTCGAGGTGGACAGACCCGCACGGTTCACCGAGGGATGGAGGAGGGTCAGGGCTCCGTGTGCGCCTCGACCGCCTCATGGCCGATGTCGGGGTTGTCGGTGAAGAACCCGTCGATCCCGGCGTCGAGGAAGGCCTGGATCTCGCTCACGAGGTCCCCGGCGGCGTTCGGGTCGATGGGGTCGTCGCCGATCTGGAACTCCTCCGGCAGGAAGGTGTTCTCGCGCCGGAAGGTGTAGGGGTGGACGAGGAGGCCCTCGGCGTGGGCGTCGGTGACCAGCGACGTCGGCTCGCCGAGCTCGCCGCCCACGACAGGGATGACGCGGCCCTTGCTCGGACCGATGCCGTCGGCGTAGCCGGCGACGAAGGCGAGGCCGTCGGGGGACGCCAGGTCCGTGTAGGTCCGCTCGTCGCCCGACTCCTCGAAGTCGAAGGGCTGGCTCGAGCCGCCACCGAAGAGCTGCACGAGGGGCAGCTGGGTCATCCGGTCGAGCTCCTGGAGGTTCGAGACCTCGAAGCTCTGGATGAACACCGCAGCGCGAGGGCCGCGGTAGCCGTTTGCGTGCAGGGTCTCGACGAGGGGCTCCTCGAGCGAGAGCCCGATCGAGTCGAAGTAGGTCGGGTGCTTCGTCTCCGGGTAGATCCCGACGACGTTGCCGTCGCACGTGCGCGAGCTGCGGGCCAGGTCGATGACCTCCTGCAGCGTCGGCACCTCGAACATCCCGTTGAACGTGGTGTTCTCAGGGCGGACATCGGGGATGCGCTCCACCGCCCCGAGCGTCTTCAGCTCGGCCAGCGTGAAGTCCTCGGTGAACCAACCGGTGAGCGAGGTGCCGTCGATCGGCTTCGTCTTCTTCCGGTCGGCGAACTGGGGGCGGTCGGCGACGTCGGTCGTGCCGCTGATCTCGTTCTCGTGGCGGGCCACCAAGACGCCGTCCTTGGTCGACACCAGGTCGGGCTCGATGAAGTCGGCACACTGCCTGATCGCCAGCTCGTACGCCGCCAGGGTGTGCTCGGGCCGGTACCCGCTCGCCCCCCGGTGCCCGATCACGAGGATCTCGTCCTTCGGGGGCTTGGGGCCGTTCGCCTGGTCTGGAGCAGCGGCGCCAGTGGCCACCGATCCGCTCAACACGGCGAGCGCACACGCGCTCGCCACGAACATCCGTCGCTTCATCTCGACCTCCGAGGTCTCGGGGAGCCGGCGGTCCTGCCGGCCCTGCGAGCATCGGTGCCGAGGGTGAGCGGCAAGCCACAGGGAGGGAGCCAGAGGGAGAACGCTGCGCGAATGGTGCGAAGCACACCGTTCGTTCGCCGCCGTCAGCGACGTCGGCGTGGTGGTCCCGCTCGCTCGGTCTCTCCTTGGCCATGCGGTGCGACCGCTTCCAAGCCCAGCCGGTACAGGACGAGCACTGCGAGGCCGAGGATCACGAGCACGAGCGTGAGCTGGACCATGGGGCACCTCCGCGTTGTCTCCTCGTGGCCCTACCGCTGGCACATGGCCGGGAGGTGAACGAGGGGCGTCGTGCAGCCGAAACCGGCGCCGGGCGGGGTGCGACCTACATGGGCCGTTCGGCCCACCCAGATGGCCAGCCGCCGGCCATCCCCTCGTGCCCGGGCGGACACGGCCGGTTCACCCGGCCTTCCTACGGTCGGCCCGACACCGTTCGCGACGTGGAGGAACAGCGTGATGGACCGACGGCGGCCCCTGGTCGCAGCACTGGCAGCAGCACTGGCGATCGGGGTGCTCCCCGTCACCTCGACACCGGCGGCGGCGGTCGCTCCCGACGACGGCACCGTCTTCGTCAACGAGCTCCACTACGACAACGCCGGCA
>JBBSLC010000057.1:0-17862 GCA_038255685.1 Acidimicrobiales bacterium
CTTCCGGGTGACCGACAACCCCGTGGCCGACAAGGTCCATGGCCGAGGCGGACGTTCGCTCGCCGAGGCGTGGGCGACCGGCGGCATGTCGGCGTACCTCGGGACCACCATCCCCGGCTTCCCGAACCTGTTCATGCTCGCTGGTCCGAACACCGGCATCGGCCACACGTCGCTCGTGGTGATGATCGAGGCACAGCTGACCTACATCACCGACTGCCTGCGCACCATGGCCGCTCGGAACCTGGCGAGCGTCGAGCCGGACGCCGACACCGCCCAGGCGTACAACGACGACGTGCAGGAGAAGATGAGCCGCACCGTCTGGAGCACCGGGGGCTGTCGCAGCTGGTACATGGACGCGAGCGGCCGGAACCCCACGCTGTGGCCCGACTTCACGTGGCGCTTCACCCGGATGACCCGCCGCTTCGACGTCGAGCACTACCAGGTCACCCCCCGACGACCGGCACCGGTCCGGACCACCACGAACCACGAGGAGCTGGTCAGCGATGCCAGGTAGGAGACAGCGGACCAAGCCAGGTGCGATGCAGATCGACGGTGCGCTCGCCGTCGTCACGGGCGCAGGGAGCGGCATCGGCCGGGCGACGTCGATCGCCCTCGCAACCGCTGGCGCTCGGGTGGTGTGCGCCGACATCGACCTTGCCTCGGCTGAGCGCACCGCCGCCGAGTGCGAGGTGCGCACCACGGGTGCGGTGGCCCACGTGGTCGACGTGGCCGACGCGGATGCCGTCGAGGGGCTGGCCAAGCAGGTCCTCGCAGACCAGGGCACGCCCGACGTGGTCGTGAACAACGCCGGCGTGGGCATGTCGGGCCGCCTGCTCGAGGCCCCGCTCGACGATTGGGAGTGGATCCTCGGCATCAACCTCATGGGTGTCGTGCACGGGTGTCGGGCCTTCGGCCCGGCGATGGTGGAGCGAGGACGGGGTCAGGTGGTCAACGTCTCCTCCGGCCTCGCCTACATCCCCACCGCCTCGGAGGTCGCCTACGGCACCACCAAGGCCGGCGTCCTCGCCTTCTCCCGAGCCCTGCGGGCCGACTGGGCTGGCCACGGCGTCGGCGTCACGGCGGTCTGCCCTGGGGTGATCAACACCCCGATCGTGGCCAGCACCCGGTACCGGGGCGAGCAGGCCGACCCGGAGAAGGTCGCCCAGGTCAAGCGCGCCTTCGCCAGGCGGGGCCACGCCCCCGAGCTCGTCGCCGACGCCATCCTCGGCGCCGTGCGGAAGAACCGCTCGGTCGTGCCCGTCGGGTTCGAGGCAAAGCTCGGCTGGCACGCAAGCCGCCTCCTGCCCGTACGGGCCGTCGACCGCCTCGCGCAGCTCGGGGCGAGGCGATGAGGCGGCGCGGTGCCGTCCTCGGTGGCCTCGGTGGCCTCGGCGTCCTCGCCGTCGCCGGTGCCGTCGTCGCCGGGCGCCGCCGTCCCGCTGTCCTCGACCAGACCGGTGGCCAGCCGTTGCTGCTCCCCGTCGGCGAGGACCTCGTCCTCCCCACCCACGACGACGGCCACCTGGCGGTGCGGACGATGGGGGAGGGCGAGCGGACCTTCGTGCTCGCCCACGGCTGGACGAACGAAGCCCGCATCTGGGGCCCGGTCGCCACCCGGCTCGTGGAAAAGGGGCACCGGGTCGCCGTCTACGACCAGCGTGGCCACGCCGGCTCCTCCGCCGGGAGCGACGGCCTCACCATGAGCGCGCTGGCCGAGGATCTCGCCACCGTCATCTCCCACCTGGACACCACTGACGTGGTGGTCGTCGGCCACTCGATGGGCGGCATGACCGGCCAAGCCCTGCTCGTCGAGCGTCCCGACGTCGTGAAGCAGCACGTCGGTGCGATGGTGCTCGTCTCCACGGCGTGCGAGCAGGTCGGGGGGAGGGCGGCGCTCGACGCCGCCGCCGCCCGGGTGCTCGCCAGCCCCACGTTCGACCGGGCGCTCGGCAGTCGGCGCCTCGGCCATCGCATGGTCCGAGGGACCGTCGGCCGTGCCGTCGTCGCCAGCCACCTCGAAGCGGTGAGGGAGACCCTGGCTGCGACCTCGCACGCGACGAGGACCGGCTTCCTCGCCGCCATGCGCGCCATGGACTTCAGCGAAGCGCTCGCCTCGGTCGACCTCCCGGTCCACATCGTGGTCGGCAGCCGCGACCGCCTCACGCCGCCTGCCCAGAGCCGTCGCCTCGCCGCCATCATCCCCAGCGCCACGCTGCGCGTGATCGACGGGGCCGGCCACATGCTCTCCCTCGAAGCCCCCGACGAGCTCACCGCCGAGCTGGAGCGAGCCGCAGCCCGCATCCCGACCTGACGTCGCTGCCAGCGTCCGGCGCACAGCGCGCCCCGACGCGGGGGTGCGTACGGTGACGGGGTGGGCTTCGCCGGCAAGACTGCGCTCGTCACCGGCGGGGCGTCCGGGATCGGGCGCGCCCTCGGCAGCGCACTCGAGGCGGCAGGTGCGCGCGTCGTGCTCGCCGACATCGCGCCCGGTGAGGGTGGCTGTCGTCAGCTCGACGTGCGGGATGCTTCAGCCTTCCAGCTGCTCGTCGACGAGCTCGGTCCGTTCGACCTCCTCGTCAGCTGCGCTGGCATCTCCCTCGGCGGTGCGACGCACGAGATGAGCGCAGCGCACTGGGACCGGATCATCGACGTGAACATCCGAGGTGTCGTGAACGGCGTGCGCGCGGTGTACCCGTCGATGATCGAGCGTGGGAGGGGTCAGATCGTCAACGTCGCGTCCGGGGCTGGACTGGTCGCGCCGCCGTTCGTCGCCGCGTATGCGATGACGAAGCACGCGGTCGTCGGGCTCTCCGGTGCACTTCGGGCCGAGGCTGCACTGCACGGCGTGCAGGTGAGCGTGCTCTGTCCTGGTGCCGTCGACACACCGATTCTCGACCGGCTCCCGGACGGCGACCTCCCTCCCACCGCCCGCGCCCCGGTCACCGCCCGCAGCTACCTCGCCGTGGTGCGTCAGAAGCCGATCGACGTCGATCGGTTCGCCCGGCTGGCGCTGCAGGGCATCGCCCGCAACCAGGGGGTCATCGTCGTGCCGGCGTCCGCTCGGGCCCTGTGGTACCTCCACCGCCTGTCACCCGCACTGACGGGCACGATCACCAAGGTCCTGGCTCGGCGTGTCGACCGAGCCCTCCTCTCGAACCGGCCCTGAGTGCTCGCCCGGCTGGCCACGGCCGGCGCTCAGCTGAGCGAGGTGGCGAAGAGGGCGTCGTAGGCGAGGCCCCACGGTGGGCGGAGGAACCCGAGCGCCCGGACGTCCTCGTACCAGGCGCTGTATGGCGAGCGCCGGGAGAAGGTGCCACCGCCGACCACCCGGGCGATGCGCCCGAGCGACGCCTCGGCCAGCTCCGCCACGGCGGTCTTGGCTCGCAGCGCAGCGTGGAGCGCCGCCGGGCCCGGGCCGGCCTCGACGGCACGCAGAGCGCCCTCGAACGCCTGCACGGCCACCCAGTGGTCCATCTCCGCCCGGGTCCACTCGACCCGCTCGTAGGCCCGCAGCCCCTCGGCCTTCGGGCTGAGGTGCGCCTTGGCGGTGCGGATCGCCTCGTCGAGCACGCCGAGCACGACTGCGGTGAACAGCGTCGCGACGAACGGCCCGGCGGCGGTGGTGATCTCCTCGATCGGGCCGTCCCACGCCATGCGCACCGCCGGGCAGGCGTCGAACCGCATGGCGTGGCTCTGGGTGGCAGCCATCCCCATGCCGTCCCACTCGGCGAGCAGCTGCACCCCGGCCGTGCCGTCCCAGGGCCGATCACGCATGTCCAGCACGAACAGGGCCGGTGCGTCGCCGTCGGCGGGCACAGCGGTGGTGACCATCAGGTGGGCGATGCCCGATCCGCTGCCGAAGTGCTTGTCGCCGCTTATGGCGTAGGTGGCACCCGGCACCGTCGATGCTGCTCGCTCGATCGGGGTGGCGACAGCAGTGGTGCGGGCGATGTCGCCGCCGCTCCCCGGCTCGGAGGTGATCGTGCCCCACTGCACGCCGTCGCTGGCGGACTCGCTCACCGCAGCTCGCTGCTCGAGCCATGCGGGCGACCCGCCGCCGGTCTGCGCGAGCCAGAACCCGACGACCGCAGGGTGCATGGCCGAGACGAGCGCCACTGACGGGTCACCGCCGGCAAGCGTCCGGAGCAGTCCGGCGATGGGACGGGTCGACGCCGGCACGCCCCGCCAGAGCCCGCCGCGCTCCTCGGTCGCGACGGTCTGCAGGAACCCGATGTCGCGGAGGTGGTCGAAGTCGGCGCGCTCGAGGTGGCGACGTGCCTGGCGCTCAGGCCGAGCGGCCCGCCAGTCGTCGGCCAGCGCCGCGACGTCGTGCTCGAGGTCGGCCCACGTACCCACTCTCGGCACCGTAGATCGTGCGGGCGTGGCGCGCTTCGCCGGGGGGGGGGCGTCGGGAACGCGCTGCGCCTGGAACGATGGCCGGGTGACGGTCTTCCTCTCAGTCGCACCGCATCCGGACGACGAGGTCATCGGCGCCGGCCCGCTCGGCATCGAGCTGTTGGCGCACGGCCACGAGGTCCACGTGCTCTGTGCGTCGCTCGGACGTCCGGAGCAGCACGAGCGGCGTGCGGCAGAAGCGCAGGCTGGCGCTGCTCGTGCCGGCTGGGTGCTGCACCTCCCGGCGGCGCCCGTGGCGATGAGCCGTGGTGACGACCTCGAAGCGGCCGAGGCTGCAGTCGCGGACCTCCTGGCGGAGCAGGTCGACGTGCTCGGGCCCGATGTCATCGTCGGTCCCGGGCCGCACGACGCGCACCACGCCCACGAGCTCGTCGCCAGGGCGATCAGCTCGACCGCCGTCGACCGTGCGGGTCTCCGATGGTGGGCGTGGCAGACGTGGGGCCACCTCGTGGTGCAGAACCTCGTCGTCCCGTTCGAGGAGGCGGTGCTCGAGCAGGCGATGGAGGTCCTCGACTGCTATGCCGGCGAGCTGGCGCGCAGCGACTACGGCGAGGCCCTCGTCGGCGCGGCGATGCTCGGCGCCGCCCTCGGCCACGAGCGGGCGTTCGGGTACGGGACGACCCGGACCTGGACGGAGCCCTACGCCAACGTCTTCTGCGAGTCGATCGTCGAGGGCGGGCGCTGGGCGCACGGGATCCCGAGGGTGCTCGACCCGCGCGACCCGCTCCAGGGAGAACCGGACCGTGCACGCTCAGCGTCGTGGCTCGGGGAGCCGTCCCCCTATCAGCCGATCACCTCTCGCTAGCATCAAGTGATGGCGTCCGTACGCACGACCTTCACCCTCGACGATGCCCTCGCAGCGCGAGCGCGCGAGCTCGGCGTGAGCCTCTCAGCGGCTGCTCGCGACGGTGTCGCCGCAGCGGTCCGAGAGGCGCTCGCCAACCGTGACCGAGCGGCCTACGAGCGTCGTCCTGAACGTCCGGACGGCTTCTGGGACGTCGTCGAGACGTGGGGTGAGGAGTGACCCGAGCCGAGATCTGGATCGCACAGGTCGGTCGCAAGACGCGACCTGTCCTCGTCCTGACCCGTCCAGAGGTGATCGACGTGCGCGCGCTCGTCACCGTGGCCGAGATCACAACGTCGATCCGGGGGCTCGCGTCCGAAGTCCTCTTCGATCACGAGGGGGCTGGACTCGACCGGGCGTCGGCGATCAACTGCGATGGCCTCCACACGATCGCCCAGTCGTCCCTCACCACCCGAGTCGGAGTGGTCGAGGACGAGACGATGGCCAGCGTGTGCTGGTCGGTCGCCTACGCACTCGGCTGCTGACGCAGCAGCGCCTGGGCGACGGTCGACCGGCGCAGTCGACAGCCTGGTTGGCCTATCGCTCGTGCGCCTGCTCCGCTCGAGGTGGATCACCGAGAGCGGCAAGGGCCCCGCCGTCGAGGCGCCACGTCGTCCACGCATCCTGGGGGGCAGCGCCGAGGGAGCGGTAGAAGCCCTGGGCCGATTCGTTCCAGTCGAGCACGGACCACTCCAGCCGCGTCCAACCCTGCTCCGCACACACCGAAGCGAGCTCCTGGAGCAGTGCCCGGCCGAGCCCGAGGCCACGGTGCGCCGGTTGCACGAAGAGGTCCTCGAGCCAGATCCCGTGGCGGCCCCGCCAGGTCGAGTACGACACGAACCACAGCGCGACGCCGGCGACGGTGGGGCCGTCCTCGCCGTCGACCTCAGCGACATGGGCGTGCAGACGCGGATCGGGGCCGAACAGCGCGACGGCGAGGTCGTCGGCGCTGCCCTCGACCGCATGGGGCTCTCGCTCGTAGACGGCGAGCGCACGAACGAGGGCGTCGATGGCGCCGACATCCGCCTCGGTCGCGGCTCGAACCCTCCACCTCGTCATCGCACCAGCGTAGGAGCGCCTCCGTGGTGTGCCGGGCGCTGACCGGCTTCGAGTCGTGCACGCTCCTCTCGGCCGGCTGACGGTCGCTTGCCGCTCGGTGATCGTCCGGAATCCGCTCGGCGTGCGGCGCGGCGGAGGTTAGGTTGCGGCTCGTGGCGGCGGTTCGAGCGGCAGTCAGCGGCGGCACGGTGCTCGGCGTCCATCGCAGCCCCGGCTACACCATGGCGAAGGCGGCGCAGCCAGCGATCCGCCTGCTCGCCGGTCTCGGCGTCGAAGGTGATGTCCACGCCGGCACCACCGTCAAGCACCGCAGCCGGATGCTGCGGGACCCGACACGCCCGAACCTTCGACAGGTCCACCTCGTCCACGCAGAGCTGCACGACGAGCTCCGGGCCGCAGGCTTCGAGGTCGTGCCCGGGCAGATGGGGGAGAACGTCACGACGGTCGGCATCGACCTGCTCGACCTCCCCACCGGCACCCGGCTCCACCTCGGCGAGACGGCAGTCGTCGAGGTCACCGGTCTGCGCAACCCGTGCCTGCAGCTCGACGGTATCGAGCAGGGTCTCATGGCCGCCGTCCTCGGCAGCGGCCCGCAGGGCGAGCTCGTCCGCAAGGCAGGTGTCATGGCGGTCGTCCTCACCGGCGGCATCCTCTGCGCCGGCGACAACATCGCCGTCGAGCTCCCAGCCGGCGAGCACCTCCCGTTGCGCCCGGTCTGAACCTCGGTCGGTCGACGCGTCTCCGGCACATCTGACCCGATTCCCGGGTCGATCGCGCCGGAGGCGCGAGCTCAGCCGCCGGAGACGAGGACGTCGGCGCCGAGCGGGGACGACGGGTCGTCGGCGGTCTCGAGCCAGCGGTCGGGGAGGGCGACACGGCGGGGGCCGTTCGTGTGCCCACGGGCGAGCCGCAGGGCGTGCTCGGGGAACGGCATGGTCCGGTCGAGGTCGTCGACGAGCGCGTCGAGCTCGGCGAGGGACGAGACCTGGGCCAGGCGGTTGCGCAGCTCGCCGCCGAGGGGGAAGCCCTGGAGGTACCACGAGACGTGCTTGCGGAAGTCCCTGATCCCGAAGCGCTCCTCCATGAGCTCGCACAACAGGGAGGCGTGGGTCCGCATCGTGTCGAGCACCTCGCCGAGCACCGGCGGTGCTTGCGCTGGCCGTCCGGCGAAGGCGTCAGCGAGGTCACGGAACAGCCACGGGCGACCGAGGCAGCCCCTCCCGACAACCACACCGTCACAGCCCGTCTCGGCCATCATCGCCAGCGCGTCGGACGCCTCCCAGATGTCACCGTTCCCGAGCACCGGGATCGTCGTCACCGCGTCCTTGAGCGCGGTGATGGCCGACCAGTCGGCGTGCCCCGAGTAGAGCTGCTCTGCGGTGCGGGCGTGGAGGAGCACGGCTGCTGCGCCCTCGGCCTCGGCTGCCCGACCGGCGTCGAGGAAGGTGCGGTGCTCGTCGTCGACGCCGATGCGCAGCTTGACGGTGACGGGCACCTCGCCGGCGGCTCTGACGGCCGCAGCGACGATCGAGCGGAACAGCACGCCGTGCACCGGGAGGGCCGCGCCGCCGCCCTTGCGTGTCACCTTTGCCGCTGGGCAGCCGAAGTTGAGGTCGACGTGGTCGACGCCGACCTCGTCGATCAGGTGGCGCACGGCGAGCCCGGTCACCGCGGGGTCGACGGTGTAGAGCTGGACGCTGCGGGGCGACTCGTCGGGACCGAACGTGACCATGCGGGACGTGCGCTCGTTCACCTCGAGCAGGGCGCGCGCCATCACCATCTCGCTCACGTACAGCCCGTCGCCGTAGGCCCGGCACAGCTGGCGGAACGCAGCGTTCGTCACCCCGGCCATGGGGGCGAGGACGACGGGCGGGTCGAGGGCGAGCCCCCCGATGCTCAGGCCCACAGGTCGGTGACCTCCACGCCGAGCTGGCCGAGCAGCTTCCGCAGCAACGGCAGCGACAGCCCGATGACGTTGCCGTGGTCGCCGTCGATCCCCTCGATGAACGGCGCCGAGCGCCCGTCGAGCGTGAACGCGCCGGCCACGGCGAGCGGCTCGCCGGTCGCGACGTACGCCGCGATCTCGGCCTCGCTCGGGCAGCCGAAGCGCACGGTCGTGGCTGCGACATCGGAGGCGGTCGCACCAGCGCGGGTGTCGACGATGCAGTGCCCGGTGACGAGCGTGCCCGTCCGGCCCCGCATCCGCTGCCAGCGAGCGATCGCCTCCTCGGCCGTCGCCGGCTTGCCGAAGGCGGCGCCGTCGAGGTCGAGCAGCGAGTCGCAGCCCACGACCAGGCCGTCACCCTCGAGCTCGTCGGCGACGGCGTGGGCCTTCCGCTCAGCGAGCGTGAGCACGGCTTTGCTGACGTCGCCGAGCTCGACGTCGTCCTCGTCGACCCCGCTCACGACCACGTCGGGCGCGAAGCCCGCCGCCCGCAGCAGGCCAAGTCGCGCCGGCGACGCAGAGGCGAGGACGAGACGACGTGCAGGCATCACCCCATGGTGCCAGCGCGCGCTGCCGTCGCCCACGCAGCCGCGTGGTGGCAGGACCCGACCCGACCCGACCCGACGCAGAGCCGGCAGCGGCCAGAATCGTCCGATGGAGACGGAGGGTCGGAGCCCGAGGACCTCGCCGTGGTGAGGTCGGGCCGCCAGCCGGTCGAGGCGCCGAGGATCGCAGGCGTCCTGGAGGAGGTGGACCACCTCGTGCTCCAACCGGAGATGGTGCTCGAGGGCGTGCGGGTGACCGGGATGGACGTGGTGGGGGATGACGCGCCGCTCGTGGACGTCGTGGGGTCGCGGTTCGTCGGGGTCCGGCTCACGGCGGTGAACCTCGACCGCGTCCGGCTCATGGACGTCGTGCTCGAAGGGTGCGAGCTGTCCGGCACCGTCCTCACCGAGGCGAACCTCGTGCGGGTCCGCTTCGAGCGCTGCCGCATGGTGGGCGTCACCCTCTCCGCGTCCCGGCTGAGGGACGTGACCTTCGAGGACTGCAAGCTCGTGGATGCCCAGCTCGGCATGGCCGACCTCGAGCGATGTGACCTCATCGGGTGTGACCTGACGGGCGCCGACCTCACTGCGGCACGTCTGGTCGGGTGCCGCCTGCTCGGCTGCTCCCTCGACCGCTGCCAGCTGTCGAAGGCGACGTTCACCGGGACGGCGCTCCACGGCTCGACGTTCGACGGCGCCCTCGGCGCTGACCGCCTCCGAGGCAGCTCGATCGGCAGCGACCAGGTCGTGGCCCTCGCCGGCCCGGTCCTGTCGGCGCTCGGCTTCACGGTGAGCGACGAGACGGGCGACTGAACCGGGCGGCGCCTGACAGACCGGCTCTGGCAGGCTTCGGGCGTGCAGCACGCTGACCACCTCGCCCACCTGCGCCGGGACGGGGACCGCATGGCAGACCTCGCCGCCGGCGACCTGACCGTGGCGGTGCCGACCTGTCCCGACTGGACGCTCGCCGACCTCGTCGAGCACACCGGCTTCGTCCACCGGTGGCAGGCGGCGGTGGTTCGGGACGCGCCCGACAGCTTCCCCGACTCCGCCACCTGGCGGCACGGTCCGGCCGAGGGCCAGGCGCTGTCGGACTGGTTCCGGGCAGGCGTCGACGACGCCGTTGCCGCGATGTCCGATGTCGATCCAGGAGCACCGCGCTGGACCTGGGCCGGACCCGGGACGGCAGCGTGGTACTCGCGTCGGATCGCTCAGGAGACCTCGGTCCACCGGATCGACGCCGAGCTCGCAGCGGGCGCGGCGCCCGGCCCCGTCGACCCCGACTTCGCCGTCGACGGCGTCGATGAGATGTGCGACGTCTTCATCCCGAGGGCGAAGGGCCAGCCGATCGGCGGTCACGGTGAGACGCTGCACCTCCACGCCACCGACGCGGACGGCGAGTGGCTCTTCACGATGCACGCCGACCGGGTCGACGTCGCCCGAGGGCACGCGAAGGGCGATGCTGCCGTGCGTGGGGCGGCGAGCGACCTGCTCCTGCTGGTGTGGGGTCGCGAACCGTTGGGCGACCTCGAGACGTTCGGCGACGCAGCGGTCGTCGCCCGCTTCCGGGAGGCGGCGAAGATCTGATCAGCCCTGCCAGCGCTCCCGGTGCACGAGCTCGTCGACGGTGATGCGGGGAGCTGCCTGGCGGTCGGGGTCGGGGGGGCCGGGATGCCCGACGGTGATGCCCATCGGCCCCTCGTGGTCGGCGGGGATGCCGAGCGCGGCGCGGACCCGGTCCTGGTGCTGGAACGTGACGGGACAGGTGGCGAGCCCGCGGTCGTGCGCCTCGAGCATGAGGTTCTGCGCCATGCGCCCGAGGTCGAACGGCCGGATCCCCTCCGTGGGCGCCACGAGCACCACCACGACGGGCGCTTCGTGGATCCAGCCGGTGAAGTCACCGGCGGCGGCGAGCCCGTGCCGACCCTCGTCCTCGGTGACGACGACGAGCCGGGTCACCTGACCGTTCTTCGCGCTCCCCGCCATCCGTGCCGCGCCGAACAGGGCTCGCAGGTCCTCGTCGGCCACCGGGTCGGGCAGGTACCGCCGGGTGTCGCGCTTGGTGACGATGGCCTCGTGAGCGTCCATGCCCCAGTGTGGCCGCCGGAGCTCAGCGCTCCCTCGTATCGTCTCCGCGATGGGCGCCCCGACCTCCCACGACCACCACCACCACGACGGCCACCTGCCGCCTCCGGAAGTGGTCGAGGTGGGCGACGGGCTGTTCGCCTACGTCCAGCCCGACGGCTCGTGGTGGATCAACAACACCGGGTTCCTGGTCGGCGCGAGCGGCGTCGTGGCCGTGGACACCTGCTCCACCGAGCGACGCACCCGTGGCCTGCTCGACGCCATCGCCGGCGTGACCAGCCAACCGGTGCGCACCCTCGTGAACACCCACCACCACGGTGACCACACGAACGGCAACTGCCTGCTGCCGGGCGCGACGATCATCGGTCACCGCCACTGTCGCGAGGGTGTCCTCGCCACCCGGATCGGTGGGCTGGAGCACGTCTTCGGCGAGGTCGAGTGGGGTGATCTCGAGGTCAGCGCCCCGTTCGTCACCTTCGACGAGCGTCTCGACGTCCACGTCGACGACCTCCTCGTCGAGCTGCACCACATCGGCACGCCCGCCCACACGACCGGTGACGTCGTCGCCTGGGTCCCCGAGCACAGCGTCCTCTACGCCGGCGACCTCGTCTTCAACGGCGGCACGCCCTTCGTGGTCATGGGCTCCCTCGCCGGGTCGATCGACGCCATCGAGCGGGTGCGGGCCTTCGGGGCCGACACGATCGTCCCCGGCCACGGCGGGGTCTGCGGCCCCGATGCCGTCGACGCCGTCGCCGGCTACCTCCGCTTCGTGCAGGAGCTGGCCGCCGACGCCCACGCCGCTGGCGAGGCCCCGCTCGACGCAGCCCGCCAGGCCGACCTCGGCGCCTACGCCGAGCTGCTCGACTCGGAGCGCATCGTCGGCAACCTCCACCGCGCCTACGCCGAGCTCGACGGCGAGGCGCCCGGCGCCCCCATCGACGTGCTCGCCGCCTTCGGCGACATGATCGCCTTCAACGGTGGCACGCCCCTCCGCTGCTTCGCCTGATCGTGTCGAGACCGAGCGCCTGCCGAAGGGAGGTGGGGCTGCGGTGGCCGGCACGGGCGATCGTCCCCGTGTCGTAGCGTCGCAACCGTGGACATCGGCGTGATGCTGTTCCCGACGGACCGGTCGATCGGTCCGGTCGAGCTGGCGAGGGCGGTGGAGGAGCGGGGCCTGCACTCGCTCTACTTCCCCGAGCACACCCACATCCCGGTGGGCCGGCGCACGCCCTACCCGGCGGGGGGTGACTTGCCCGAGGAGTACCGGCGGACCCACGACCCGTTCCTCGCGCTGACCGCAGCGGCGGTCGCGACCGAGCGGATCCAGCTCGGGACCGGTATCTGCCTGGTCGCGCAGCGGGACCCGATCGTCACGGCCAAGGCGGTAGCCACCCTCGACCACCTCTCGGGCGGACGCTTCGTGTTCGGCATCGGCGTGGGCTGGAACGAGGACGAGATGGAGCACCACGGCGTGGAGCCGTCGAAGCGACGGGCGGTGTCACGCGAGCACGTGCTCGCCATGAAGGCGCTCTGGACGCAGGACGAGGCGAGCTTCCACGGCGAACACGTCCAGCTCGAGCCGAGCTGGTCCTGGCCCAAGCCGGTCCAGCGCCCGCACCCGCCGATCCTCCTCGGTGGCGCCGGGGGACCGGTCACGTTCCGACACATCGTCGAGTACTGCGACGGCTTCATGCCGATCGGTGGACGTGGCGTCGTCGCCGAGCGCATCAACGAGCTGCACGCCGTGGCGACCGAGGCCGGGCGCGACCCGGCGTCGCTCATGCTCAAGGTCTTCGGCGTGCGTCCCAAGCCCGAGACGATCGCGGACTACGGCGCAGCGGGCGTGACCGAGGTGATCATCGGCCTCCCGTCGGCGGAGGCCGACGTCGTGCTGCCGTTGCTCGACCGGTGCGCAAGCCTCGTCGACGCCGTCTGAGCACCGTGCCCCTCGCCAGGCTCCTGATCGCCAACCGCGGTGAGATCGCGATCCGGATCGCCCGTGCGGCCGCCGAGCTCGAGATCGAGACGGTGGCGGTCCACCCCGTCGACGACGCCGACTCCCTCCACACCCGTCGGGCCGACGACGTCCGGGTTCTCGAGGGGGCCGGTCCCAGCGCCTACCTCGACATCGACCAGCTCGTTGCGGTGGCGACCGCCACAGGGTGCGACTCGGTGCACCCTGGCTACGGCTTCCTGAGCGAGTCTGCGGCCTTCGCCCGCCGCTGCCAGGACGCAGGCCTCACCTTCGTCGGACCGAGCCCAGAGGTCCTCGCCACGTTCGGCGACAAGGGCGCGGCGCGGGCGCTCGCACAGCGCCTCGGCGTCCCGGTCCTGGCTGGTACGACGAGCCCCACGACCGCCGAGGAGGCAGCTGAGGTCCTCGCCGGCCTGGGGTCGGGCGCAGCGATCCTGCTCAAGGCGATCGCAGGCGGGGGCGGCCGCGGGATGCGAGTGGTGCACCGCCCGTCGGAGGTGGCCGAGGCCTGGGAGCGGTGCCGGTCCGAGGCGCAGCAAGCCTTCGGCAACGGAGACCTCTACGTCGAGCAGCTGCTGCCCGACGCCCGCCACATCGAGGTCCAGGTCGCCGGGAACGGCTCGGGCGGCGTCGTCGCCGTGGGCGATCGGGAGTGCTCGTTGCAGCGCCGGCACCAGAAGCTCGTCGAGGTCGCGCCCGCGCCGGGACTCGACCCGCCGCTGCGGGCCGCCCTGCACGACGCAGCGACCCGCCTCACGAGCGAGGTCGGCTACCGGGGCCTCGGCACCGTCGAGCTCCTCGTCGGCCCGGTGTCCGGTGGCGCCCCGTCGTGGGTGTTCATGGAGGTGAATGCCCGCCTGCAGGTGGAGCACACCGTGACCGAGGCGGTGACGGGCATCGACCTCGTCCAGGCCCAGCTGCGACTCGCCGGTGGGGCGTCGTTCGCCGAGGTCGGTCTCGGAGAGGGCGCGGTGCCGCCACCCCGGGGCGCTGCGGTGCAAGCGCGGGTGAACCTCGAGGTGATGGACGCCGACGGCGCCGTCGTCCCGTCGGGGGGGACGATCACGGTCTTCGAGCCCCCGTCGGGCCCTGGCATCCGGGTCGACACCTTCGGCTACGCCGGCTACACGACGAGCCCTCGCTACGACAGCCTGCTCGCCAAGGTGGTGGCCCACAGCCCCGACGGCCACGCCGCTGCCCTGCGCCGGACCGGTCGCGCGCTGGAGGAGCTGCGAGTCGAGGGCGTGGCCACCAACGCCACCTTCCTCCGTGCCCTCCTCACCCATCCCGACGTCGTGGCCGGGCAGGCGACCACGACCTTCGTCGACGACCACATGGCCGCACTGGTGGCCAGCGCGGCCCGCCTCCCGTCGAGCGAGCACCACCCACTCGCACCGCAAGCGGCGGTGTCCGAGCGAGCACAGGGACCGGATGGCTCGGTCGCCGTGGCGGCGCCGGTCCAGGGGACGGTGGTGGTCGTGCGAGTGGCGGACGGCGACTCGGTGACCGCTGGCGCGGAGCTGGTCGTGCTCGAGGCGATGAAGATGGAGCACGTCATCACGGCTTCCACCAGCGGCACCGTGCGCGCCGTCGTGGTCGCCGTCGGCGAGACGGTCCAGGCCGGCCAGCCGCTCGTGTTCGTCGAGCCGGGTGCCACAGCGGCAGGCGAGGCCGTCAGCCGGGAGGCGGTCGACCTCGACCACGTCCGCGCCGACCTGGCGGAGACGCTCGACCGCCACGCCGTGGGGCTCGACGAGGCGCGCGCCGACGCCGTCGCCCGCCACCACGCCGTCGGCCACCGCTCGGCGCGGGAGAACATCGCCGACCTGTGCGACCCCGGCTCCTTCGTCGAGTACGCCCCGCTGGCGATCGCTGCGCAGCGCCGGCGCCGATCGCTCGAGGACCTCATCGCCAACACGCCGGGGGACGGCCTCGTCGGGGGACTGGCCACGGTGAACGCACCCCTCGTGGGTGGCGACCGAGCGCGAGCGGTCGCCGTCTCGTACGACTACACCGTGCTCGCCGGCACCCAGGGCTACCAGAACCACCGCAAGAAGGACCGCCTCTTCGAGCTCGCCGAGCGCGAGCGGCTCCCGGTGGTCCTCTTCGCCGAAGGCGGTGGTGGTCGACCCGGTGACACCGACTCGCCTGGGGTCGCAGGGCTGGACTGCCTCGCGTTCAACCTGTTCGGCAAGCTCAGCGGTCTGGTGCCACTCGTCGGCGTCGTGGCCGGCCGCTGCTTCGCCGGCAACGCCGCCCTGCTCGGCTGCTGCGACGTGATCATCGCCACGCCCGACGCCAACATCGGCATGGGTGGCCCCGCCATGATCGAGGGAGGCGGCCTCGGCGTGTTCCGCCCCGAGGAGGTCGGTCCCGTCTCGGTGCAGGTCCCCGACGGCGTGGTCGACGTGCTGGCCGAGGACGAGGCCGATGCGGTCCGCCTGGCCAAGCAGTACCTGTCCTACTTCCAGGGACCGATCGAGGACTGGGCGTGTGAGGACCAGCGCGCCCTGCGCCACCTCATCCCCGAGAACCGCCTCCGCACCTACGACGTGCGCACCGTCATCGACGGGCTGTGCGACACCGGCTCGGTGCTCGAGCTGCGCCCCGGCTTCGGGCTCGGCATGGTGACCGCCCTCGCCCGGGTCGAGGGCAAGGCGGTCGGCATCGTCGCCAACAACCCGACGCACCTCGCCGGCGCCATCGACGCCCCGGCCGCCGACAAGGCCGCGAGGTTCCTGCAGCTGTGCGACGCCTTCGACATCCCCGTGCTGTTCCTCTGCGACACGCCCGGGTTCATGGTCGGTCCCGAGGCGGAGGCGACCGGCCTCGTCCGCCACTGCGCCCGGCTGTTCGTGAACGGCGCCAACCTCACCGTGCCCTTTGCCACGATCGTGCTGCGCAAGGGCTACGGGCTCGGCGCCCAGGCCATGGCCGGCGGCAGCTTCAAGGCGCCGTTGTTCATCGTGTCCTGGCCGACGGGGGAGTTCGGAGGCATGGGGCTCGAGGGCGCCGTCCGCCTCGGCTACCGCAAGGAGCTCGAGGCGGTCGAGGACCCGGTCGAGCGGGAGGCGCTGTTCGCCGAGATGGTCGCCCGCTCGTACACCCACGGGAAGGCCCTCAACATGGCGTCGCACCTCGAGATCGACGATGTGATCGACCCCGTCGACTCCCGGCGTTGGATCACCTCGGTGCTGCTGGCGTCGGCGCCCCCGGCGCGCCGCGAGGGCAAGAAGCGCCCCAACATCGACACCTGGTGAGGTTCGCAGCAGTTCGTGTGGCACGGTGCAGGGAGGGTTGACGGCGACGGAGGGGGAGGGACCGGTGGCGGGAGCGCTCGACGACATCACGGTGCTCGAAGTGGCGAACTGGATCGCAGCGCCGAGCTGTGGGGCGCTCATGGCCGACATGGGCGCCGACGTCATCAAGGTCGAGCCGCTCGGCGGTGATGGCATGCGAGGCAAGCTCCGCCAGCCCGTCCCGGCGAACGGGATGGAGGACGCCGACGTGCCCTTCCAGCTCGACAACCGCGGCAAGCGCAGCCTCGCCGTCGACCTGTCGAACCCCGAGGGTGCCGCTCTCGTCCGTGAGCTGGCAGCCCACGCCGATGTCGTCATCACCAACCTGCTGCCAGGGCGCCTCGCTCGCTACGGGCTCGCCCCCCAGCAGCTGCGGGCCGAGCACCCGGCGCTGATCTACGCGATCGTGACCGGCTACGGCAGCACCGGACCCGACGCCGACCGCAGCGCCTTCGACCTCACCGCCTTCTTCGGGCGGGGCGGCGTGATGAGCCTGGTGGGCGAGCCCGGCGACCCGGCCCACGCCTTCCGGCCCGGCCAAGGGGACCACCCGACCGGCCTCGCCCTGCTCTCAGCCGTGCTCGCCGCACTCCGGGTGCGGGACCGCACCGGCGAGGGCCAGGTCGTCGAGACCGCACTGATGCGGGTGGCGGCGTGGAGCATCGCCTGTGACGTGTCCGCCGCACTGGTCGATCGCACCCAGCCGAACCGGCGCGGTCGCACCGAGCCGTTCAGCCCGCTCAACACCCGGTTCCGGTGCGGCGACGGTGCCTGGATCAACCTCTCGGCCAGCGACCAGCGGGTCTGGGGCAGCTTCTGCAAGGCCATCGGGCGAGGAGACCTCGCCGACCACGAGCGCTACGCCACCCCCGTCGACCGGTTCAGGAACGGACCCGAGCTGATGGCGATCCTCGACGAGGTGTTCGGTGCCGAGCCCTACGAGCACTGGGCCCCCCGCCTCGACGGATCTGGCGTGGTCTGGGCCAAGGTGGCCGAGCTGCCCGAGCTGGTCGACGACCCGCAGGCGCGGGCGATCGGCATGTTCACCGAGGTCCACGATCCCGATGCCGGCACCTTCGAGACGTTGGCCGCGCCGTTCACGCTCTCCGGATCAGAGGTGGCGGTGCGGGGCCCCGCGCCGAAGATCGGCCAGCACTCGGCCGAGGTCCTCGCCCAGCTCGGCGTGGACGACGAGCGGATCAGGGCGCTCGCCGCAGCGGGCGTGGTCGGCGGCATCGATCCGGGCTGAGGCGCCGGCAGGGCTCAGGCGGTCGCCACCACGTGGAAGACCGCTGCGTAGTGGCATGCGCCGGCGACGACCACGAGCGTGTGCCAGATCTCGTGGTAGCCGAAGACCCGGGGACGCGGGTCGGGCCAGCGGCGGGCGAGGATGAGCGCCCCGATCCCGTAGATGGCGCCGCCGCCGGCGAGCAGCGCCCAGACCCACACGGGTAGCCGGGTCACGAGCTGGGGGATGGCGACGAACGCAGCGCAACCCATCGCACCGTAGAGGAACGAGCCCAGCCAGTGGCTCCCGTCGAAGCGGGCGAGCTTCATCACGAAGCCCGTCGTCGCCGCCACCCAGACGCCGACGAGGAGTGCCCACCGCAGCGGGCCGTCGAGCACGAGCAGGCAGATCGGGGTGTAGGTGCCGGCGATCAGCACGTAGATGGTGCCGTGGTCGATGCGGCGCA
>JBBSLC010000058.1:0-17859 GCA_038255685.1 Acidimicrobiales bacterium
CGGGGTCTTCGACCCGGCGGACAGCGGTACCGAGGATGGATCCAGCCATCTCCGCACACTAGGTGCGGGCCCCAGGTCTACGTGCCGCTGAGGGGCGTGCCCGACCGGGTGGGCCGAGCACCGCTCTCCTGGCCGAGGGCGAGCTCGGACGCAGCAGCTGCGGCCCGGAAGAGCCCCTTCGCCATGAGGGACGACTCCGCCTTGCGGCGCTGCTCGTAGACGGCGGCTCGGGTCTCGTGGACGGCGGCGTCACCGGGCGCGGCCTGGACCGCGAGCTCGATCAGGTGGCAGGCGACGCGGAGGTCATCTGCGGTGGTCGCCACGTCGGCGAGCGCCGCTGCCCGGACCCGGAGTGCCTCGACGCCACCGGCGAGGGTGGCCAGCTCGGTCGCGAGGTCAGAGGCACGAGCAGGCTTGAGGCGGCTGAAGTCGCCCTCCCACCAGCCGCCGTACTGGCGCCAGACGTTGTGCACGACGAACTCGGGCTCGTCGTAGAGCGGTCGGAGGTACGGCAGCGCGAGCACCTCGGAAGCCACGCCGACCTCGTGGATGATCTCGTCGAGCGAGGCACCGGTGTTCATGGCGTCGACCACGTCGGCGACGAGGCGCTCGAGCACGTCGGCCACCGTCGTGAGCACCCGGTCGATCCGGTCGGCGTCGGCGATCGGGAGGCCGTGGGCGGGGACGAACAGCTCAGGTCGGGCAGCTGCCATCGTCCGCAGCGCTGCCGCCCACTCGAGCGGGTAGCGCTGCACCTTCTGCGGGTTGCCGGCGTTCGGGAAGTTCCAGATGAGGAAGTCGCCGGCGAAGAGCCATCGGCGCTCGGGGAGCCACGCCCAGAGGTGGTCGTCGGTCTCGCCTCGGGCGTGGTGCAGCTCGATGCGCTCGCCGCCGACGTTGATCTCGTCGTCGGTGAGGAAGGTGCGCGTCGGCCGCAGCGCACCTTCGGGAAGGAACCGCTCCTCGCCTCCGATGCCGAGCTTGAGCTGCTGGCTCACACCCCCGAACTGCCGGCTGTTGATGAGCAGGTTGAAGCCGTTCGTGGCGTCGTAGCGGTCGAAGCGGTCGGCGACGGCTGCGTGGCCGACGACCTGCGGCTCGCGGTTGCCTCGCTCGACCGCATCGGCTGCGACCGCTGGGCTGCCACCGACGTGATCGACGTGGCCGTGGGTGTAGACGATCGAGTGCACCGGCGCCTCGTTCCAGCTCCGGAGCGCGGCGACGACGGCGGGGCCGGTGCGCGCCCCGCTCACGTCGAAGCAGACGATGCCCTCGTCGGTGGCGAGCGCAGCGCAGTGCGAGAAGGACTCGACGAGGGCGAGGTCATCGGCCAGCTCGGACAGCTCGTTGGTGACCCGGTTCACCGGCTCGTCGGTGATGCCCTCGTCGATGATCCGGCTCGACAGCGCCAGCAGGTCTGCCACGTGGTCCTCCCCCGGTCGACGGCGTGTCGACCGGTCCGATCTTGGCACGACGTCGGCCGTGCCCGAGCCCTCAGCGAGCGCGTGGCTTGCTGCGACGAGGACCACTGCCAGGACCGCTGGGTCGGCCGCCCTGACGGGCGCCGGGGCCGGATGAGGGCTTGCGGGACCGACGCTGGTCGTTGGAGGGGTTGTGGCGTGGGCCCTTGATCGCCGGGCCGGGGACCACGTCGTTGCGCACGGGGAGGCGCACCTTCGGGGCACCGTCGACCAAGACCGGCGGCATGGCCTCCTCGATGCGAGGCGCCATGCCCAGCTTGCGCTGGAGCTTCCTCGCCTCGGACGCCTGCTCGGGCAGCACCAGGGCGACGACCGCGCCGGCGGACCCGGCTCGACCCGTGCGCCCCGAACGGTGCACGTAGTCCTTGTGGTCGGCGGGGAGATCGTGGTGGATGACGACGCCGACCTCGTCGACGTGGATGCCGCGAGCGGCGACGTCGGTGGCGACGAGCGCCTGGACGCGGCCGGCGGTGAAGGCAGCGAGTGCTCGCTCGCGCTGCTGCTGGCTGCGGTCGCCGTGGAAGGCCGCCGCGGTGACGCCGTGGTTGCCGAGCTGCTTGGTCAGCCGGTCGGCGCCTCGCTTGGTGCGGCAGAAGACGATCGACGACCCGTGGTGCTCGATCGCGCGGACGGTCAGCTCCGTTCGCTCCTCGCGCGGAGCCGCCCAGAACGCGTGCTGGGTGAGATCGACCTCTTCGACGAGCGCCTTGACCTCGGAGCGGACCGGGTTGCGCTGGTAGCGCTTCACGAGCACGTCCACGTCGCCATCGAGCGTTGCCGAGAACAGCAGCGTCTGGCGGTCCGTGCGGACCTGGTCGAGGAGGCGCTTGACCTCGGGCAGGAACCCCATGTCGGCCATGCGGTCGGCCTCGTCGAGCACCACGATCTCGACCTCGTCGAGGCGGATGTCGCCACGAGCGACGAGGTCTGCCAGGCGCCCCGGGCAGGCGACAACGATGTCGACGCCGCGCCGCAGCGCGTTCAGCTGGGTGCCGAAGCCGACACCGCCGTAGAAGGCGGCGACGCTGCGGCTGCGCACCGCAGCCAGCGGTGTGAGCTCGCCCTCGATCTGGCTGGCGAGCTCGCGGGTCGGGGCGAGGACGAGGCCCCGCGGACGGCGGGGACGGGCCTGGCTGACACGGGTGACGAGCGGGATGCCGAAGGCGAGGGTCTTGCCCGACCCGGTGGGTGCCTTCCCGCACACGTCCTTGCCGGCGAGGGCGGCGGGGATGGCATCGGTCTGGATGGCGAAGGGCGACTCGATGCCCCGAGAGGTGAGCCGCGCGACGAGGTCGGCGGGGACGCCGAGGTCGGCGAAGGTCTGTGCCATGGTCTGACTCCTGTGGCGCGCTGCCGGTGAGCGGCGCGGGTGGGGCTGCGACGAGCCTGGATCGGCTGCCTCCCACGAGCCCGGCCGAGGCCGGGGTTGCTGCCGTCGCTGGCAGCGGGAGACGTGGCCAACCGAGACGGAACCCGAGCGGCCCGTCGACCCGAAGGCCGACGATCACCTGCAAGAGCAGGGTGACGCAGCAGCGATGCTACCAGGAGGCCCCCCGCAGGGCACGCGTGGAGAACGCTCAGACAAGAGGGGGTTCGTGCCGAAGAGATCCTGGATGAGCGAACCGGGCGGAGTGGGCAAGGGCGGACACGACGGCGAACCCGTCGGTGGCGACGAGGCGACGCTGTTCCGCATGGCACTCGGCGCGGCCAACGCCGTCGCCTGGGCGTGGGACGTCGAAGCCGACGACCTCGCCTGGTTCGGCGACGTCAAGCGCCTCTACGGCCTCCAGACCGGAGAGACCCACGGCCCCTCCGACACCTTCCTCAAGCTCCTCCACCCCGACGACCAGTCACGGGTCATCCGAGCGGTCTCCGACTCGCTCGTGCACGGCGCCGACTACGAGGTCGAGTACCGATCGATCCGCCTCGACGGCGAGGAGCGCTGGTACCGCACGAAGGGGACCGTCGTCACCGATGCCGACGGCCGGGTCACGCGCATGCTCGGCGTCGCCACCGACATCACCGACCGCCGGGCGTCGGAGGAGAAGCTCGCCCACCTCGCGCTCCACGACGCGCTGACCGGCCTCCCCAACCGCGCCCTGCTGCTCGACCGGCTCGCACTCGCCCTCGCCCGGCGCGCCCGCTCCGGCCGTGAGCTCGCCGTGCTCTTCGTCGATCTCGACGGCTTCAAGGGCGTCAACGACCGGATCGGGCACGAGGCGGGTGACCAGGTGCTCGTGACCTCGGCGGCTCGCCTCTGCGCGATCGTCCGACCGGCCGACACGATCGCCAGGCTCGGCGGCGACGAGTTCGTCGTGGTCGCCGAGGTCCGCTCGGAGGACGAGTGCAGGGACCTCGCCCAGCGGCTGGTCGAGTGCTTGTCGCAGCCCCACCGCATCGATGGGCTCGAGGTCTCCTGCCCTGCGAGCGCCGGTCTGCGCATCGCCGACGACGACTCCACACCTGCGTCGCTCCTCCGCGAGGCCGATGCCGCCATGTACGTGGCGAAGGGCGCTGCCGGTGACCTCGGCGGCTGGGCCACCGCCGAGGACACGACGTCGATGACGGGGCCCTAGCCCACGCCGAGCAGGTCGACGACGAAGACGAGGGTCTCCCCGCCCTTGATGGCACCGCCGGCGCCAGCGGCGCCGTAGCCGAGGTGGGGCGGGATCGTGATCCGGCGCCGACCGCCGACCTTCATGCCGGCGACGCCCTGGTCCCAGCCGGCGATGACCTGGCCACGACCGAGGGCGAAGCCGAAGGTCGATCCACGGTCCCAGGAGGCGTCGAACTGCTCGCCGTCGCTCCAGGCGCAGCCCACATAGTGGACGTCGACGCTCTTGCCTGCCACCGCTTCGTCGCCCTCCCCGACGACGAGGTCGTCGAGCACCAGCTCGCTCGGCGGCTCGTCACCGACGGGGATGTCGACGGTCGGCTTCTCGTTCAGATCCATCGGCCGACCCTACCTGTGGCAACCGGGCGCCGAGCGCCCTCCCGGTCGGTGCGGGTGCAGCCTGACCTAGGGTCAGGGCGTGCCCGCCAGACAGGAGCTCGCCGAGCGTGGTCGGGCCCCGATCGCCACCCGCCTCCTGCCGGGGACCGTCTTCTACGGGTGGTACGTGGCCATCGCCTGCGCCGCACTGATGTTCGTGAGCGTCGGGGTCGGCTACTACGGCCTCGCCGTCTTCCTCCGACCCCTGCGAGAGGCGAACGGGTGGTCGAACGGCGCCGTGTCGGGCGCCACCGGCCTCTACTTCACCGTGAGCGGCATCACCGGGGCGATCATCGGCTCGCGCATCGACCGGGACGGGCCGCTCCGGCTCCAGCGAGTCGGCATCTTCCTGCTCGCCGGTGCGGTGAGCCTGGTCGGCTTCGTCGAGGAGCTCTGGCAGCTCTACGCCGTCTACACCGTCCTCGCCGTCGGCTTCGGCATGACGACCGGCGTCGCCGTCAACGCCATCATGGCTCGTTGGTTCGTGAACCGTCGGGCCCGGGCCATGAGCATCTCGTTCACCGGCGTGTCCGTCGGTGGCGTGCTGCTCGTGCCGCTCGGGACCGCCCTGGTCGACGCCGGTGGCCTCGAGCTCGCCGGCCCCGTGCTCGGCGTGATCATCCTGCTGGTCGGCCTGCCCGTCCTCTGGGGGGTGCTCGTGTGGGAGCCGGCAGAGCTGGGTCTGCTCCCCGATGACGGTGCCCCGCCGCCCAAGGTCAGCCGGGCCAGCCTCGACGACGCCGTGCAACGTCGGGTTTGGACCCGTCGGGAGGCGACGCGGACGCTTGCCTTCTGGGCGATCCTCGTCGGGTTCGTCCTCGTGCTCATGGCCCAGACCGGGTTCCTCATCCACCAGATCTCGTTCCTCGAGGTCCGCTTCGGGTCGAGGGGCGCCGCTGCGCTCGCCCTCTCCGTCACCGCGCTCGGGAGCATCGTCGCCCGGCTCGTGGTCGGCGTCTTCGCCGACAACATCGACAAGAAGGTCCTCACCATCGTCCTGCTCGTCGTCCAGGGCAGCGCCGTGCTCGCCATCGTCGCCTTCGAGAGCACGGTGCTCACCTACGCCCTCGTGCTCGTGGTGGGCTTCACCATCGGCAACATCTACATGATGCAGAGCCTGCTCGTCTCCGAGCTGTTCGGCATGGTGTCGTTCGGCACCGTCTTCGGGCTGATCGGCGTGGCCAGCCAGACGGGCAGCGGGCTCGGCCCCCTCGCCGTGGGGTGGCTCGAGGACCGCACCGGCGGGTACTCGGTCCCGTTCACCGTCACCGCTGCGCTCACGTTCGCCGCCGCGGGGATCATCGCCCTCGCCCGACCACCCCGACCAGATCGAGCCTGACCTACCGTCTCGCCATGGACGACGCGCTCCTCACGCACCACCGCCGCAGCCTCGACGAGGACGGCTACACGATCCTCGAGGGCGTCGTCGACCCCGGACTGGTCGACGAGCTGGCCGCCGACCTCCTGCGCCTCGAAGCAGCGCTCGGCATCGAGCCCGCAGGCAACAGCTTCGAGGGGGCGAGCACGGTGCGGATCTACAACTTGCTCGTCCACGGCGCGCTCTACGAGTCCATCCCGGTCCACCCCGAGGTGCTGCCCGTCGTCGAGGGGGTGCTCGACGCCGGGTGCCTGGTCTCCTCGCTCTCCTCGATCGCCATCGATCCCGGAGAGACCGCGCAGCCCATCCACGCCGACGACCAGCTCATCCCCATCGCCAAGCCCCACGTGGCGACGGTCTGCAACACGATGTGGGCCATCACCGACTTCACCGCCGACAACGGGGCGACCCGGCTGATCCCGGGATCGCACAAGGCGCCGACCTCGCCCGACTACGGCCAGCCGTACGACTCCATCCCCGCCGAGATGGCCAAGGGCAGCGTCCTCGTGTGGCACGGCAGCCTCTGGCACGGCGGGGGCGCCAACGCGTCGGATGCGCGCCGGGTCGGCATCGCCATGAACTACTGCGCCGGCTGGATCCGCCAGCAGGAGAACCAGCAGCTGGGCATCCCTCGCGAGCTGGCGAAGGAGTTCTCGCCGAGGCTGCGCCAGCTCGTCGGCTACGGCGTCTACAACGGCCTGATCGGCCACATCGACAAGGCCAGCCCCGAGCGGCTGCTCGATGAGACCGAAGGCGCACACGCCATGGTCTGGGACGCTTCGTAGGCCTGCCCCACCGACGAGCCCATGTCCGAGGCAGCCGCAGCCTCGTGCCAGCATGGACGGTCCCATGGTCCGCTCCATCCGCCTCCGCCGCTGGCAGAAGGAGGCGCTCGACCTCCTCGCCGCCGGTGACGGAGCCGACTTCTTGGCCGTGGCCACGCCGGGGGCAGGCAAGACGACGTTCGCCCTCGCCGCCGTCGTCCAGCACCTGAGCGCGAACCCAGCTCATCGCGTCATCGTGGTGGCACCCACGAGCCACCTGAAGCTCCAGTGGGCGCGAGCGGCTGCTCGCCTCGGGCTCCAGCTCGAGCCCTCGTGGTCGTCGGCGCCGGGCACGCTCCCCGCCGACATGCACGGCATCGTCGTCACCTACCAGCAGGTGGCGGCGAACCCTGACGCCCTTGCGCACCACGCTCCTCGTTGCGTGATCGTGCTCGACGAGCTGCACCACACGGGTGAGGACAGAGCCTGGGGGGCAGCTGTCCGCCGTGCGTTCGATGCCGCTCCGAGCCGGCTCGCGCTGTCGGGGACGCCGTTCCGCAGCGACACACATGCGATCCCCTTCGTCACCTACATCGGCGACGAGGCACGACCCGACTTCGAGTACGGGTACACGAGCGCGCTCGCCGACCGGGGCGTGGTGCGCCCGGTCTACTTCCCGACGATCAACGGCTTCATGGAGTGGACGGCCCCCGACGGCACGCACCACGCAGCCGGCTTCGACGACCCGCTCGACCTGCAGGGATCCGCCCACCGGCTCCGCACCGCCCTCAGCCTCGAGGGCGACTGGCTGCCGACCGTCCTCGGCCAGGCGAACGAGCGGCTCATGGAGCTGCGGGTCGACCAACCGGATGCGGCCGGCCTCGTGATCGCCGCGGACCAGGACCACGCGAGGGGCATCGCCCACCTCCTCTACCAGCGCCACCGGGTGACGGCCGCCGTGGCGACGTCCGACGACCCCACGGCCTCCCAGCGGATCGCGACCTTCGCAGACGGTCGTGCGCCCTGGCTCGTGGCGGTGCGGATGGTGTCCGAGGGGGTCGACATCCCACGTCTGCGACTCGGGGTCTTCGCCACCACGACCACGACGGAGCTCTTCTTCCGCCAGGCCGTGGGTCGCTTCGTCCGCCACACCGGTGGGCGCGCCCGTCAGGAGCGGGCCTGGCTCTTCATCCCCGACGACCACCGGCTCAGGCGCTGGGCGGACACCATCGCCGAGCAGCGACGCCACAGCCTCCGGCGCTCCTGGGAGGACGGCGAGCAGCGGGAGGAGCCACTCGACCCCGCCGAGCTGGACGAGGTGCCGGAGGACGAGCAGGGCCAGCTGTCGCTCTTCGAGGTGCTGTCCTCCCAGGTCATCGACGGCGACGGGGCTCGCTCCACCTTCGATGAAGATCCCGACGCGGATGCTGACGTCGACGGCAGTGAGGACGAGGAGGACACGGCGGTCGCCATCGACCTGCCGTCTCCCCCGCCCCTCGGCGTCGGCCGCTTCGCCGAGGGGCTGCCCGAGGACCTGATCGACCGCCCCCTCGCCGAGGTCAAGGTCGCGCTGCGGTCGACGAACGCCGAGCTGGCGAAGGAGCTGGCGCGCTACACCGGCCTCTCGCATCGCGAGGTCAACGGACGCCTCAACCGCCTGGCATCGGTCGAGCGCATCGCCGACGCCACCGCCGATCAGCTCCGCAGACGTGCCGCGCACGCCGAGCGGTGGATGGCAGCGCTCTGAGCCGAGCACCGCTCAGCGGCGCCACCAGGCGGACTTCGACGACTGCTCGGCCGACGCCCGGGTCTGGCCGAGCTCGGCCTGCGCCTTCGCCAGCTCCTCCTTGAGGCGGTCCTGCTCGGCGCGGGCCTGACCGAGCTGCTCCCGGAGGAAGCCCTCGACCGTCTCCGCCTTCGCGGCGCGCACAGCGGCCGCCTCTGCCTCACGCCGAGCGTCGTCGAGACGCCCGATGAACTGCTCGACGTCGGCCATCGGGATGAGTCCCGTGCCGGGTGCCGCCGTCCCCGACGCCACCTTCTTCCTGGCGCCGACGTTCGCGCGGACCTGCCCGAGCTCGACGAGCTTCTGGCTGCCGTTCGGACCCTCGGTCTCGCGTGTCTCGATGCGTCCTTCGCGGTATGCCCGCCGGAGGGCAGCGACGGTCACGCCGGACTGGGCAGCCGCAGCTCGCAGTGTCACCCACGTGCCGGTCGCACTGCCACCGTCACCTTCGGTCACTGGGTCGGCTGCACCCTGCGACGAAGCTGCGCGCGTGGCACTGCTACCCCCCTTGGCCCGGAGCGGCTCGCGCCGTCGTGCAGGTGTGCTCACCGACCCGTCCCTCGACGGGGTGCTCCCTCGAAGTCCATCCCCTGCTGGTCCTGCAACGAGCTCAGCGTCTCCACGAGGTCCCCTCTCTCCGTGTCCGAGCCAGGCTACGCCAGTGTCCCTGGGCATGCGACTGCCCGTGTTCGTCACAGGAGACGTGGCAGCCCTGTGCCTCTCCTCCGACTGCTCGTCACCGTGTCACCGCCACGGTCGGTCGGAGGGTGGCTCGCCTACTTGGTCGTGGCGATGCCACCGTCGACGGGGATGATCGTCCCGGTCAGGTAGGAGCCTGCGCGCGACGACAGGAAGATCGCAGTGCCGGCCATGTCATCGGGTCGACCGATCCGCTGCAGCGGGGCCGACGCAGCGATCTCGTCACCGAACGACGCCAGCGTGGCCGCCATCATCTTCGACTCGAACGGCCCGGGTGCGATCGCGTTCACCGTGATGTGCTTGCGCGCCAGCTTGCTGGCGAGGACCCGCGTCATCTGGTGCACCGCAGCCTTCGACGCCGAGTAGGAGTACGTCTCCAGCCCGGGGACGTGGATGCCGTCGATGGACCCGATGTTGATCACGCGCGCCGGGTCGTCCTGGTTGCCGGCCGCCTCGAGCTGTGGGACGAGGAAGCGGGTGAGGTGGAACACGCCCTTCACGTTGAGGTCGAGGACCCGATCCCATGCGGCGTCGTCGAACTCCGCCATCGGCGCACCCCACGTCGCACCGGCGTTGTTGACGAGGATGTGCAGGGCCGGCTCCCGCTCGGCGAGCTCGTCGGCGAGGCGTCGGCACTCGGCCTCGGTCGAGAGGTCAGCGGGCAGCGCGACGCAGGTGCCGATCTCGGAGAGCTCGGCGGCGACCTCGTCGCACACCGACGCCTTGCGGGACGAGATGTAGACCCGGGCGCCGGCCTCCACCATCCCCCGGGCGATCATCAGGCCGATGCCACGGCTGCCGCCGGTGACCAGCGCGGTCTTCCCCTCGATCGAGAACAGGTCGGTGCTCGCCATCGTCGTCTCCCTCGGTTGTGCGTGAGCAGACGGTCTAGCCGGGGGCGGACGTGCGCCGAAACGCGAGACGACCCCGGGAGCCTCCCGGGGTCGCAACGACGTGCTCCGCACCGATCAGGTGGGGCGCTCGTCGGTGGCCCGGGGCTCCTGTTCGGGTCGGTCATCGCGGGCGGTGTCGCCGTCGACCCGACCGTCGCCGTCGATGTCGGGGTCCAGCTCGTCGGCTCGCTGGCTGAGCTGGTCCGCCTCACCTCGGCGCCGCTCCGCCTCCGCTGCCTCCTGCTCGGCGACGACCGCCTCACGCCGAGCACGAGCGGCGCGCTCCTCGGCCTGGGCCGCCTGGCGGTCGGCGTCGAGCCCGCGGGTCTTGGCCTCCTCGCGGTGCTGTCCCGCCTCTTCCCGCCGCTGCTCCGTCTTGCGCTCCTTCGCAGACCTGCTGACGATGGCGGCGACGACGAGCAAGATGACGACGACCACGACGATGGCGATGATGATCCCTGTGTCCACGTTGGACCTCCCTCTCCTCGTCGCCGCTCCTTCCCCCGCTGCACCGCGCCCACACGCAGCCCAGCGAGCGGCGCGCCAGGTGCGGTCGTGAGACGAGGGATGATCAAGGGATGACAACGAGCAAGGAGATCTGCACCGCGCTCAGTGACGTCCTCGACGCCGGCACCCTGGTCACCGACCCCGACGTGGTCGACGGGTACCGCTTCGACCGGGCGATGACGGTGCGACCTGGTGTCCCCGTCGCCCTCGTGCGCGCAGCCTCCACCGCCGATGTCCAGGCGACGATGCGCGTTGCGTCTCGCCTCGGCGTCCCCGTCGTCACCCGAGGCGCTGGGACCGGGCTCTCCGGCGGCTCGGCGGCCGTCGACGGCTGCATCACGCTGTCGACCGAGCGCATGCGCGCCATCGCCGTCGATCCTGCGGCGATGCTCGCAACGGTCCAGCCCGGTCTGCTCAACGCCGAGGTGAAGGCGGCGGCACGGGAGCACAGGCTCTGGTACCCACCTGACCCGTCGTCGTTCGAGATCTGCTCCATCGGCGGCAACCTCGCCACCAACGCCGGCGGCCTCTGCTGCGTGAAGTACGGCGTGACGACCGACTACGTCCTCGGTCTGGAGGTCGTGCTCGCCGACGGTCGGGTCGTCCGGCTCGGCGGCCGTACGATCAAAGACGTCGCCGGCTACGACCTGAAGCGACTCTTCGTCGGCTCCGAGGGCACCCTCGGCGTCATCACCGAGGCGACGTTGCGGCTCCGCCCGCCCCCGCCACCGGTCGCGACCGTGGTCGGGACGTTCGCCGACGTCGTCGACGCCGGGCGCGCGGTGACCAGGATCATGGCGTCGCTCCGCCCGGCGGCGCTGGAGCTGATGGACCGAGAGGCGGTTGCAGCGGTGGAACGGGTCAGGCCGATGGGCCTCGACCCAGGGATCGGCGCACTGCTCCTGGGCCAGAGCGACGCAGGTGGCGACGAGGCGGCTGCCCTCGCTGCGGCCATGGAGGGCGCCGGCGCCACCTACGTCGCCGTCACCGACGACCTCGACGAGGGCGAGCTGCTCATGGGCGCGCGACGCATGGCGATCCCGTGCGTCGAGCGCCTCGGCACCGTGCTGATCGAGGACGTGGGCGTCCCGATCCCCCAGATCCCGGCACTCGTCGCCGCGGTCGCCGAGGTCGCAACCAGGACGGAGACGGCGATCCCCGTCATCGGCCACGCCGGCGACGGCAACCTCCACCCGCTCGTGACCTTCGACGCCGCCGATCCCGACGCCGTCGCCCGGGCCGACCGGGCGTTCGACGAGGTCATGGACGCGGCCCTCGCCCTCGGCGGGACGGTGACCGGCGAGCACGGGGTCGGGACCCTGAAGGTCCGCCACCTCCTCGAACAGCTCGGCCCCGACGTGATGGACCTGCACCGCACGGTGAAGGCTGCGCTCGACCCCCAGGGCATCCTCAACCCGGGGAAGTGGGTCTGAGGGTGGCCTGCCCCACCCGGCAGGGGGAGTTCCTCAGGCGTCGCCATCCTCGTCCAGACGGAACCCGATCTTCATCGACACCTGGAAGTGGCCGACCTCGCCGTCCTCGATGTGCCCGCGGATCTGCGTCACCTCGAACCAGACAGCGCGGAGGACGATCCGGCTCTGCCGGTCGTCCGGGAGCCAGCCGGCGGATTATCGCTGGCGAAGAGACAGGTTGCGAACCGTCTGGCCCGTCTTCGCCACGCCGTTGCGGATCGCCTGGTGGACGCTCTCCGTCGAGGTCCCGACGACCTCGGTGACCTTGTAGGTGTTGTCGGCCATGCCGCTCCCCTCCGGCCGCCGACCTTCGACAGCCCCGAGGACGGTTCTAGCCGGTCACGCGCCGGGAGCGGCCGCCACCGCCTCGAGCGCTCCTTCGAAGAGCCCACACTCGACCTCACGCTCGAGGTCTCGGAGCTGCTCGATGCCGAGCGTCTCGTCGACCAGCAGCGCCTCGGCGATCGCATCGAGGAGCGTCCGGTGCTCCGCCAGCAGCGCACGAGACGCTGCCAGGGCACCATCGAGGATGCGGTCGACAGCAGCGGCGACGAGGTCGGCCTGGTTGCCCTCGAGCCGAGACGGCTGGCGGAAGGCGACGCCGAGATCGCTCATGCCGTAGTGGACCACCATGCGCAGGGCGAGGTCCGTTGCCGCCTGGAAGTCCCCGGCGGCGCCCGTGGTGAAGTCACCGTCGAGCAGCAGCTCCTCGGCTGTGCGCCCTGACATCTTCACGGTGAGCGATGCTTCGGCCTCCGAGCGGGTCAGGAACTCGTCGTCGGTACCGTCCATCCAGGTGGCTCCGCCCGATGCACCCCGCGGGATGATGGTGACCGAGACGGGATCCCCCGCGGCGGCGAGCTTCAATGCCGCGAGCGCGTGGCCCGCCTCGTGCCACGCCGTGATCTTGCGGTCCCGCTCGGTCACCGTCGCCGAGCGCCGGGCTCGACCGAGCATCGAGACCTGGAGGGCGGCGTCGAGGTGGGACTGGAGGATGACGTCAGCGTCCTCCCGGGCTGCCTCCATGCACGCCTGGTTGACGAGCTGCTCCAGGTCAGCGCCGCTCATCCCTGCAGTGCGGCGAGCCAGCGAGGAGAGGTCGGCTGCGGTGCCCATGCCGCGGCTCTCGAGGTGCAGGTGCAGGATCCGCTGGCGCCCGCCTCGGTCGGGGTTGGGCACCGTGATCCGCCGGTCGAAGCGACCTGGCCGGAGGAGTGCAGGATCGAGGGTGTCGGCCCGGTTCGTCGCCGCGAGCACGATGACGCCCGACGTCGCGAAGCCGTCCATCTCGACGAGCAGGGCGTTCAGCGTGCCCTCGCGCTCGTCGGTCGAGCCGTTGGAGGGACCAGAGGTCCTCGCCTTGCCGATGGCGTCGATCTCGTCGATGAAGATGATCGCCCGGCCGAGCTTGTTCGCCTTGGCGAACACCGCTCGCACCCGGCTCGCACCGACACCGACGAAGGTCTCCACGAAGTCGGACCCGGCGAGGGAGAAGAACGGGACGCCAGCTTCGCCGGCGACGGCGCGGGCGAGCAGGGTCTTGCCCGTGCCGGGGCCCCCTTCGAGCAGGAAGCCGCTCGGCACCTTGGCGCCGGCACGGGTGAAGCGCTCGGGACGGTGGAGCAGGTCGACGACCTCACGCAACTCGTCGACGACCTCGTCGAGTCCGGCCACATCGTCGAAGCGGGTGTCGGGGACGCTGACGGCGTCGCCCTTGCCCTTGCCGAGCTTGCTGACGCCGAGACCGCCCTTGCTGCGCAGGAAGTACAGGAGGAAGACGATGATGACGAGCGGCGGGGCCAGCGAGAGCGCGAGGTCTGTCGCCCGGGTCGGCGTCTTGAAGGGCTCCGCCTCCACGTCCACGCCAGCATCGGCGAGCTCGGCCGTGAGCGTCCCGCCGAAGTCGACGGGGTAGCCGGCGACAGCAGAGGGCTCGGTCTCACCTTGGTAGGTGATCGATGCCTCGCGATCGGCATCGTCGATCGTGACGGCCTCGACGTCCCCCGCTGCAGCGTCGGTGAGCAGCTCGGAGATGGCGACCTCGCGGAGCGACGGTTCGCCCTCACCCCCTCGTGATCCCAGGATGATTGCGAGGCCGATGGCGACGATCGCCGCCAGTCCGATCACCCTGAGGCGGTTCGGTCTGACAGGGGGCCGCAGCCGGGAGCCCATCGCTGCCCGGAGGCGCCGAGCGCGGGCGCCTGCGACCTTCGGTCCCGGGGCGTCCGCCGGGGGCCGCCCCGCCCATGGTGCAGGGCGACGTCGGCCGCGATCTCCCTCGCTGCGGAACCGATCGGGAGGGGGTGGCGACGCCATCCCACTCAATCGACCGGAACGGGCGCCGCTTGAGGGCGGTTCAGCTGAAGAAGAGCCTCGTCACCCAGTCGGCGACGACCGCGGGCTTGTCTGCGCCCTCGACCTCGATCGTGTAGGTCTTCGTCACCTGGATGCTGCTGGCACCCTTCAGCTCCACCGACTTCACCGTGCTGGCAGCGCGGATCTTCGAGCCGACCTTGACAGGGCTGACGAAGCGGACCTTGTCGAAGCCGTAGTTCATGCCCATGACGATCCCGTCCATGCGGCCGCCCGCCGAGGAGGGGACGGAGCCGGCCAGGTGGGTCAGCATCGAGAGGGTGAGGAACCCGTGGGCGATCGTCGTGGCGAACGGTGACTGCTCCTTGGCCCGCTCCGGGTCGACGTGGATCCACTGGTGGTCGATCGTGAGGTCGGCGAAGTCGTTGATCAGCTGCTGGGTGACCTCGAACCACTCGCCCGTGCCCTCGTCGGTGCCCTCGGTCCCCTTCAGCGTCTCGAAGGCGTTCTCGGCGTTGCTGGCCATGTCGGCGGTCCCCCTGGTCGTCGGGAGCGGGGTTCGCGGGCAGCCATCGGGGCCGCCCACCACGCTCGCCGGTGCGCCCCGGACCGTACCGAGCGGCGCGCTCCCCCGCCAACGGGCGCACTGACCTGGCCTCCTACGGCGCCGGCGCCTCTGGTGGCGCGAGCCAGCGGTGGACGAGGAGGCGGAGGCGGTCGATGCCGACACCCTTCGCCGCGCTCACCCAGACGACCTCGGCCGGGGGGACCCCGCAGCGCTCGGCGAGCTCGCGCTTGCGCTTCTCTCGCTGCGACGCCTTCACCTTGTCGTGCTTGGTCGCCACCACGGTGTGGGGGAGGCCGGCGTGGCGGAGCCAGGAGAGCATCTCGAGGTCGAGCTTCGTCGGCCCGACCTCGCCGTCGACCAGCAGGATCGCCATGGCCAGCTGCTCGCGCTGCCTGAGGTAGTCCTCGACAACCTGCTGCCAGCGCCGGCGGACCTCCACCGGGGCGTTGGCGAAGCCGTAGCCGGGGCAGTCGATGATCGCCGTGCCGTCCTCGAAGGCGAAACAGTTGAGGAGCTGGGTCCGGCCTGGTGTCTTGGACGTCTTCGCCAGGACCTTGCGGTTGGCGAGCGCGTTGAGCAACGACGACTTGCCGACGTTGGAGCGCCCGATGAGCGCGACCTCGGCAGGGGCATCGGGGAGGTCGCCGACCTTCGGCGCCGAGGTGACGAACCGCAGCTGCAGCGGCGCCGTCACCGGTCCGGCCCTCCCCGATCCGAGCTCAGCGAGGCGCCTGCGGCTGGTAGCGGGCGATCTCGGCCCGGCCGACGACCATGTGGTGCACCTCGTCGGGCCCGTCGGCAAGACGGAGCGTCCGCTGCGAGGTGTACATGTCGGCGAGCGGGGTCCACTTCGAGACACCGGTGGCGCCGTGCATCTGGATGGCCTGGTCGATGATCTGGCAGACCCGCTCGGGCACCATGGCCTTCACCGCGCTGACCCAGACCCGGGCTTCGGCGTTGCCCATCAGGTCCATGGCCTTGGCTGCCTTGAGCACCATCATCCGCATGGCCTCGATGTCGATGCGGGCCCGGGAGATGATCTCGGTGTTGCCCCCGAGGCTGACGAGCGGCTTGCCGAAGGCGTCACGGCTGAGGCCGCGCTCGACCATGAGCTGGAGCGCCTTCTCCGCTGCGCCGATCGAGCGCATGCAGTGGTGGATCCGGCCGGGGCCGAGGCGGAGCTGGGAGATCTCGAACCCGCGCCCCTCGCCGAGGAGGATGTTCTCCTTCGGGACACGCACGTCGGTGAAGCGGAGGTGCATGTGGCCGTGGGGGGCGTCGTCCTTGCCGAACACGTGCATCGGGCCGAGGATCTCCACGCCGGGGTGCGGGAGGGGCACGAGGATCTGGGACTGCTGCAGGTGGGCCGAGGCGTCCGGGTTCGTCTTGACCATCACGATCATGACCTTGCAGCGGGGGTCGCCGGCGCCGGAGATGTAGTACTTCTCGCCGTTGATGACCCACTCCTCGCCGTCGAGCACGGCGACCGTGGAGATGTTGCGGGCGTCGGAGGAGGCCATGTCCGGCTCGGTCATCGCGAACGCGGAGCGGATCTCGCCGTTCAGCAGCGGCTCGAGCCACCGCGCCTTCTGCTCGGGGGTGCCGACCCGCTCGAGCACCTCCATGTTGCCGGTGTCGGGCGCCGCGCAGTTGAGGCACTCCGATGCGAGCGGGTTCTTCCCGAGCTCGACGGCGATGTAGGCGTAGTCGAGGTTGGACAGGCCCTGGCCGGTCTCGGCGTTGGGGAGGAAGAAGTTCCAGAGGCCGTTCGCCTTTGCCTTGTCCTTGACGCCCTCGAGCAGCTCGAGCTGGCCAGGTGCGTAGCCCCAGCGGTCAGCGCGGTCAGCACCGAGGGCGAAGAACTCCTCGCTCATGGGCTGCACCTCTTGGGCGATGAAGGTCTTCACCGCATCGAGGAGGGGTCGAGCACCCTCGGACATCCCGAGGTTGAAGAGCTCACCCCCGAAGTCGTCGACGTTCAGCGGGTTTGCAGGCATTGGGACTCCCTGTGCGCTCGTGTGCCTCGATCATGGCACCGACCAGGGGGCTCTCGTGCTGGGGCGCTGCTCAGGCGCCGGTGCTGGCGTCCACGAGGTGTCCGAGGTGCTCCAGCGCGCTCGGTGCGAGACGGGTGAAGGCCACGTGGCTGTACGCCGACCCGTGACCGCGACTGCTGGCGACCACCAGCCCGGAGAACGTGACGAGCTCGTCACCGTCGCTGATGGTGAGCTCCACCACGTCGCCCGTGCGCAAGGCACCCGGCGCTGCGATCCTGATGCCACCCATGGAGAGGTCGACCGCATCCACGTCCTCGTCGATGCCGCTCCGACCGAGTCGACGGCAGTGGACCCTGAACCTGGCCGGCACCCGCCGGTGGGCCCTGCGCTCGTCGCCCTGCAGTGCTGCTTCACCCATGCGGTCTCCTCAGAGGTCGACGGCGCCGGAGCACCAGCGTGCCACGCGCCGGCCGCTCGCGCCGGAAGTCGTTGCCACCGGAGCGGCCAGCCTCAGCTCGCCGTCGGCTCGAGGACGAGCACAGGGATCTCCCGGTCCGTCTTGGCCTGGTAGTCGGCGTAGTCGGGGAACGCGGCCACGCAACGCTCCCACCAGGTGGCCTTCTCCTCGCCCGTCACCTCTCGCGCCACCATGTCCTGCTTCTCCGGACCGTCCTGCACCTCGACGTGGGGGTCAGCCACGAGGTTGAAGTACCAGACGGGGTGCTTCGGGGCGCCCCCGAGCGACGCCACCGCGGCGTAGCTGCCGTCGTGCTCCACCCGCATCAGGGGTGTCTTGCGGAGCTTGCCGCTGCGCTGCCCCCGGCTCGTGACGATGACGACGGGCATCCCCCGCATGTCGGTCCCCTCGGTGCCACGAGAGCCCTCGTAGAGCGCCACCTGGTTGCGCACCCACTCGGTCGTGCTCGGCTCGTACTCGCCTTCGAGCGGCATGACCGCCTCCTCCCGCCCGGCCGATCCGAGCCCAGCGGAACCCTAGGGGGACCCGCGC
>JBBSLC010000059.1:0-16973 GCA_038255685.1 Acidimicrobiales bacterium
ACCGGTCCGTCCGGCGCCGTCCGGGCCCGTCCGTCGTGGTTCGTTTGACAAGTTGTTTGACACGTTCTCATCGACGAACCCGTCGTCGCGCAGCGATAGAGCGAGGATCTGGTTGGGTCGGTTCGAGGCAAGCCAGTCGTCAACGGCACGTTGCTGCTCGGACCGAGGGCAGTCGGTGACGCCGAGCTCATCGAGCAGATCCTCGGTGATGATCAGCCGGCGCGGTTCACCTGGCCGTCGGAAGTCCTCGACTTCTCCGATGAATCGGCTCACGGCAACACCTCGCAGTCAAGGACGAGGATACCGCCCTCGTCCCGCTCACCCCGGACGAGCAGGGACGTCCGCCTTGGGAACAGCAGCTCGCCCTGGTAGGCGAGCGCCGGATCCCCCACCGGCGGGACCCACAGCGCCTTCGTGCCCGGCGCAACGTCGATCTCGAAGAGCGCCGGCCCGCCTCTTCCAGACGGAACAGTCAACTCGTCGAGAGCGACGTCTCGGTAGATCGAGGTCGACAAGAACGTCTCGGGTTCGAGGACCTGTCCCACTCGCGCCGTCGTGCCGAAGACCCGATCGACGCTGCGCTGACCTCGATACACCTGAGCTGGTTCCGGCACGCGCCACCGGCGAGTCGCGTCCGTAAGCACACGCACGATGCTGCGCACGAGTCGCCGCTCGTCCATCGCAATGTTCTCGGCGACCGATGGATCGCGCAGAACCGAGGACACCAGGTCATAGGTACGGTCGCGAGCCTGGTAGCGGCGGATCGCTGTGATCTCATCCGCCGTGAGGGATTCGGCCGGCCTGGGCAAGAAGGCCCGCGCAGCCGTCAGTGAAGCCATCGCCACCAGCGCCCGAGACGCCGGCATCGTTCTCGTCGCCACCGGGTCCTACCTAGGTGAGGGCTTCGACTGGCCCGAGCTCGACACCCTGTTCCTCGCCTTCCCCCTTGCCTTCAAGGGCCGAGTCGTGCAGTACGTCGGGCGGCTCCTGCGCATCCACGAGGGCAAACACCACGTCGAGCTCCACGACTACGTCGACACCCTCATCCCGGTGCTCGACCGCATGCACGCCAAACGGCTCCCCGCCTACGCCACCCTCGGCTTCGACATCCCCAAGATGCAACGTCAACGACGGTCATCCCAGCCGGGAGTGGTCCCCTCAACCGGACCCTTCTGATCTGCGGTCATCCAGCCATCAGGGTTGTCCCTGGTTCGACGCGCAGCGGTACGTGTGCCAGCAGATGCGGAGGTCGGTTCGGCTCACGAGATCGGCGCACGCAGTGAGATCAGCCGAATCGGACTCGGTCTCGCAGCCAGCTCGCCAGCCAGGCTTCGTCGACGTCTCTCGCGGCGACGGCGAGCATCGCCTGCTCTGCATCGTCGACGACGGGTGGGTCCGGGTCCCACACCCCGTCGTTGAGGTCGATGAAGAGCACCAGCGCAGCCCACGACGCTCGCTTGTTGCCATCAGGTAACGGATGGTTCCACGCCAGCCGGCACGCAAGGACCGCCGCCTTGTCAAAGATGTCGGGGTAGAAGTCGTCGTCGCCGAAGCCGGCTGCGGGCGCGTGCAACGCCGAGTCGGCAAGATCAGAGCGGCTCACCTTCGCCAACGTCGCAGCATCGATGCCGGTCACCTGCTCGGCCAGCCAGAAGTACTCAGCAAGGTCGAGGTACCGGGTCACTTGGCGAGACGGTCGAGGAGCTCCTTGTCGCGTGCGAGCAACTGCTTGGCTCGCGTGGTGAAGTCCTTGTCCTCCCGCACCCGATCGATCTCAGCGGCGAGGGAGTCCACGATCAGCTGGTTCACGCTCGTGCCCTGCACCCGGGCGACGGCCTCAGCATCGTCGGCGAGCTCGTCGGGTAGCCGCACAGTCGTCTGCTTCGTCATGCACTCATGATATCGTGAGACCACGAGGTTCCTCCAGCGTCTGAGGGGACCTGTCGGGCAGGAGCGGCGCCGTGACGCCACCCCTCTCAGCGGGCGTCCTCTCGAGGCCAATCGCCCGAGCCAACCGTCAAGGATCCACTGCCGCGCCGGAATCGTCGTCGATTCGACCCGGCGAGTCCCCTCGGGCTCGTGCGGCTGCTTCTACCGGGCTCGGCGGTGCCGGAACCGAGGCGGGCGGGGTGGGATGGCCGGTCGCCGAGCGAGACGACCGCGCTTCTACCGATCCTTCTACCGGACCGGCGACCGTCGCCGGCCCGGAAGGAGAGCTGTCGTGAAGGGCTACATCGCACGCAAAGGCGACCGCTGGTACGCGGTCATCTACGAAGGCATCGACCCGGTCACCGGCCGGGAACGCCGCAGCTGGCACCCGGCAGGCACCGAACGGGCCGACGCCGAACGGTTGGCGGCGCGCCTGGCCGGCGAGCGCAACGGCAGCAACGACGCCGCCCGGTCGCTCAGCTTCGGTGCCTACCTCACCGCCCGGTGGCTACCCGGCAAGAAGGTCGTGCTCGCCACCTCCACCTACGCCGGGTACCGACGCAACGTCGAACGCCACGTCCTCCCAGCCCTCGGTCGCATCGGGCTGCGCCGGTTGCGCCCCCACCACCTCGACGCGTTCTACAGCCGACTGCTCCATCCGGTCGACGGGCGCGGCCTCGCACCCAAGACCGTCTACGAGATCCACCTCGTCATCCGCGGCGCCCTCAACGACGCGGTGCGGCGCGGTCTGGTCACTCGCAACATCGCTCTCGTCGCCAACGCCCCACGGCTCGGTTCGATCACCAAGGTCGAGCAGCGGTCCTGGACCACCGAGGAGCTCCAAGCGTTCCTCCAGACCGCTGCAGGACATCGGCTCTTCCCAGCACTGTGGCTGTCGGCGTTCACGGGGATGCGCCGCAACGAGCTCCTCGGCCTCCGCTGGGACGACTACGACGCCGCCAGGGAGACCGTGTCGATCAACCGTGGCCTCGTCGCCGTCGCCTACGAGGTGCACGAGACTCGCGGCAAGACCCGCAACGCGCGACGAAGCGTCGACCTCGACCCCACCACCGTCGGCGTCCTCAACGCCTGGCAGGTCTGGCAACGTGCCGAGCACGACGCCGTCGGTACCGACACCGCTGGTTGGATGTTCACCGACGGCAGCGGGGAGCCGGTCCACCCGCACGCCATCTCTCAGACCTTCGAACGGATCGCTCGACGGTCCGGCGTGCGCGTGATCCGCCTCCACGACCTGCGCCACACGCACGGGACGCTGCTCATCGCCGCCGGGGTGCCGGTCAAGGTCGTCAGCGAACGGCTCGGGCACGGCCACCCGGCGTTCACCATCGCGACCTACCAGCACGTCCTCCCCGGCATGCAAGCGAGCGCCGCACGCGTCTTCGAACAGCTCATCACGCCAGGCCTTCAGCCGGCTGACCCGAGCCGGGAGAAGACACGGGAGAAGCGCCGGAAGAACACCGCCTGACGACGGTAGAAGCGCGCAAAAAAAGATGAAGGCCCAGGTCACTGACCTGGGCCTTCACCCTCTTCGTTGGTGGCGGGGGCGGGATTTGAACCCGCGACCTTCGGGTTATGAGCCCGACGAGCTACCAGACTGCTCCACCCCGCGCCGTGCTGAAGACCATAGCAGCGGTCGGGCCAGCGTCCAACCGGGGGTCACGCCTCGACCAGGCGCTTGATCTCGGCGACCGTCCGCTCGAGGTGGGTCTCGATCGTGTCCTCGTCGTCGTCGGCTGCGCGCTCCGTCGTGATGCGGACGCTCACCCGGGAGCCGCCACCGACCTCGTCGACCTCGAGCTCGCCGTGGTAGTCGTTCGGTCCCTCGGCCCCCCAGGACATGGTTCGGGTCGCTGCGTCGGTGTCGAACGTGGCCTCGCCCTCGTACTCCCGCACCTCACCGTGGGTCTCGACCCTGGCCTTCGTGCGGATCACGTCGCCGTCACGCTCGGCCGCCTGGATGCTCGGCATGTACATCGGCAGGTTGGTGACGTCGGCGAGCCAGGCGAAGAGGCGGTCGGGCTCGGCGGCGACGGTGGTCGAGCGTTCGTAGGTCGGCATCGGGGCTCCTCGGGGACGGGCCGACGATCGTCGTGTCGGCGCCCGCTGCCTACCCGCATCCACCGCAGCCAACGAGTCCCCACCTAGCGTTCGTGGATGCGCCTGTTCGGACGCCGTTCCGAGCTCGCTGCTCGGCTCGTCCTTCTCGAGCAGCGGGTCGACGACGTCGAGGACAGCGTCGACCTGGCGCTTGCGCCAGACCTGCTCGACGATCTCGCCCAGCAGGTCGGCGAGCTGTCGCTCACCGTGCCGACCCAGGAGGACCTGCTCGACCTCCGCCTGCACACCGCCCGGGTGGCGACCGAGCTGGCGCGACTGGGGGCCGAGCTGCACGCCACCCTCGACCGCCTCACCGCAGAGGCCGGCGCCGATGTCGCACGCATCACCGCCCGGGTGGACTCCCTTTCGGCCGCAGTGTGCGATCTCACCGGTGAGCACGCCAGCGAGGTGCGCAAGACCTTGCGTCGCGCCTGACGACGACCGCCTCAGGTGTCGCTCGACCAGGAGCACCGCTGCAACCGATGGTGAAGATGTCGGCCTCAGGCGTGCTCGGAGACCTCGTAGATCTCGTCGGCGACGAGGCCGTGCGCCTCGCGGTGCACGGTGTGGGCCGACTCCGCATCGGGCGCATCCACCAGGCAGAAGATCTTCCCCGCCGACTCGTCGACCCAGTACCGCTTGTACGACACACCGTGGGCTTCCTGGGTGGCGAGGTCGGCCTGGTGTGCCTTGGCGACCTCTGCGGCGTCCACGCCACCATCGAGGTTGTGAACGTCCATGTAGAGAGGCATGTGTGCTCCTCGTCCTGGGCGACCTCGATGGCCACCCCCACTGGCATTGAACACCCGCCGACACCCCCGCACAATGGGCGATCCTCAGGCGGTGGCGTCCTCGGCGGTGGTCGTGGTGGTGCTGGCACCGGCGGCGGACTGGGCACGGGCGACGAACCCTTCGGCTTCTCCGACCTTCTCCTGGTAGAGGCCGAGGTCACCGTCCTCCAGCGCTGCGGTTGCGTCGTCGAACGCACGGGCGGCGGCAGCGAGGAGCGACGGCACGTCATCGCCTGGCTCGACAGGAGGCGTGGTGGTCGGCGGGTCCTCCTCGTCGTCCTCGGCCGGCGGGTCGTCCGGCTCCTCACCCGCCTCGTCCTGCACGGCCTCGAGCGTCTCTGGCGCAGATCCGAACAGGGAGACGAGCGACTCCTGGAGCGTCGCTTCGACCGCCACGTTGCCCTCGTAGACGACGATCACGCGCTCGAGCTCGGGCACCGGGTTCGAGGTCGCCGACACGTAGAGCGGCCGCACGTACATGATCGACTCGTCGATCGGGATGAGCAGCAGGTTCCCGTACTCGAGGTCGGAGCCCTCCTGCCCGAGCAGGGTCTGCAGCTCCGCCACCTCGGGGTTCGACGAGATGGTGCCGCCGATCAGCACGGGCCCCTCGGGCAGGTTGCTCCGCGGCAACACGAACGACCGCAGCTGTCCGTAGCTCTCGGGATCGCTGCTCGCGGTCATGAAGGCGGTCAGGAGCCGCCCCGAGTCGTCCTCGGACGCGGGGACGAACGGCCGGAGCATCAGGAACTCCCGCTCCTCCTCACCCGGCAGGCGCAGCAGCTGGTAGTAGGGCTCGAAGCGCTCGGCGCGCCCTGGTCCGGTCGGAAGCCCCGTCGTCGGGTCGAGCGTCTGGCTGGAGGGAGCGAACTCGTTGCCCGGTGACTGAGCGACGTCCCACGCGTCGTTCCGGTTCAAGAAGTCGTCGGGGTTGCTCACGTGGTACGGGCCCCACATGCTCGTCTGCACCCGGAAGAGGTCTTCGGGGTAGCGGAAGTGCGCGGCGAGCTCGTCTGAGACCTGGTCCCCGTCGGTGAACAGGTCGGGGACCGCCTGGCGGTAGGCAGCGACGACCGGGTCCTCGTCGTCGATCACGTAGAAGGTGACCGTGCCGTCGTAGGCGTCGACGACGGCCTTCACCGAGTTGCGCACGTAGTTGAAGCTGCCGCGGAGGTCAGCCCCCGCCGGCAGGTCGTTCGTCGTCGCCGTCTGGGCGTAGGGGTAGTTCGACGACGTGGTGTACATGTCCACGACGAAGACGATCCGCCCGTCCAGCACGACCGGGTACGGGTCGGAGTCCAGCCGCAGGAACGGTGCGAGCGCGCTGACCCGCTCGACGACGTCTCGCTGGTAGAGGATCTTCGAGTCGGTCCGCAGGTTGCTCGAGATGAGCGGGTTGATGTCGCCGAAGCGCAGCGAGAAGGCGGCGCGTCGCAGGTACGAACCGATGCCGACGCCGTCGTCACCCTCGTAAGCGCGGAACTGGGTCTCGCCGGCGACGTCCTGGAAGTCGATCTCGGCGCGGTCGGTGCCGGTGATCACATAGCCGTCGAGGCCCTCGCCGACGTAGAGCGCAGGCTCCTCGAGGGGGATGTCGTCGTTCTGGCGGACCGGGATGTCCGACAGCAGCAACGACGGGCGACCGTTGGCCAGCTTGGCGTTGGCAGGCGAGAGCACCACGCCGTAGCCGTGGGTGTAGGCGAGCGTGCGCGCCTCCCACGACGTCTGCGGCACCCCACCGGAGTCGAGCTCGCGCGTCGAGATCATCACCTGGGTCGTCTCGCCGTCGATGTCATAGCGGTCGACGTCCACATCGGGGATCTCGTAGAAGTCGCGGACGGACTGGACCTGGCGGTAGGTCTCGAGCAGCAGGTCCGGGTCCCACAGGCGCACGTTGCGCACGATGTCGGCGTTCTCATCGAGCGTGTCACCGGTGATGTCGCCGTCGTTGGCGAAGTCGTCGGTCCGCACGTCGTCGAGGCCGAACGCAGCGCGAGTGGCGTCGATGTTGCGCTGGATGAACGGGCGCTCGCGAGCGAGCTGGTCGGGGACGACCCTGAAGGTCTGGATGAACGCCGGGACGATCCCGCCGACGACGACGGCGACGATCGCCCACAGCCCGACACCGAGCGCGGGAAGCACCCAGCCCTGACGACGGATGTTGACGATGAACAAGACGAAGGCGGCGAGCGAGATGAGGATGAGCAGGTTCAGCGCGGGCAGCTGTGCGTTGACGTCGGTGTAGGTCGCACCCTCGACCGCACCTCTCCCGGAGAAGTTGAGCTCGTAGCGAGCGAGGTAGTACCCCACGGCCCGGATGAGGGCGAGCAGGCCGAGCAGCACCGAGAGGTGCCCCTTGACCTGTCGGCTCACGCGCTGGCCAGGGGTCTGGGCCCGGATGCCGCCGTTGAGGTAGTGGGCGACCGCCGTGACGATGGCGATGATGATGACGCTGGCGAAGGCCCAGTCCACGACGAAGGTCAGGAACGGCAAGCGGAAGACGTAGAAGCCGATGTCCTCGCCGAACTGCGGGTCGGCGATCCCGAAGTCCTGGGCGTTGGTGAACAGGATCCAGCTCTCCCACTGACCTGACACCCCCGCACCGGCGATGACGGCGAAGAGGGCGGCGACGACGACCCGGACGAGGGTGGTCCGCCCACCGATCAGCTCCCGGTACCGCTCGATGACCTCTTCCTCGGGGCCGACCGGTCGGAACGAGGGCGCCAGCTTGTCGGCGATGAGGAGGTTCACGTACAGCAGGACGAAGAACACTGCGGTGAAGATCACGCCGAGGGCGACGCGGGCGGTGAGCACCCCCGTGAAGACGCTGCTGAAGTCGAGCGAGTCGAACCACAAGAAGTCGGTGTAGAAGCCAGCGATCCCCCGCAGCGACGTCAGCAGGAGGAACAGGGCGACGGCGAGGACGACCAGCCCCACCCGCCCTCGAGAACCGATCGACGGTCGCCGACGGGGCAGATCGGCCTGTGCTCGCATGGGGACGAACCTAGTTGGCGGCCGGGAGGACCAAGCAGCGGCAACCGGCGTGCGCCGGGGGGTGGATCGGGCCCGTCGGGAACGGCTCGCCCTTGGGCGTCGGACCCGCGAGTGCGTTGTCGGCGCAGTCTGGCGAGCACCCTGCCTCGGGGTCCACGACCCATCGGAGGGGCCCACTGCCCGCAGCCTGGAACGCGCCTTCGGCGTGCGCAGCGAGGACGTGGTGCCTGGCGAGCGGCTCGGCACGAGACGTCTTCCACTCGCGATAGGCGCCGGAGAGCGACTCGTTCGCCACGGCCTCGTCGCCGCCCGCTTCCTCGAGGGCGTGCTCGAGACGAGGGCGCAGCCCGGCGACCACCTCACGCCCGAGCGACGCAAGCACCTCGCCGAGGTCCACGGCGTCCTCGACGCCGGCACCGGCGGCGCCTGCAGCAGCGAGCGGCTCGACGCCGACCGCCCGGTACCTCGCCTCGTGGTCCGCTGCTGCCGGCAGGAGCACGTCGAGGTCCGGCACACCCCTCGCCCGCCTGAGCGCGTCGAGCAGCTCGTTCTGCTCATCGGCCAGCGCCCGCTTGAGCGCCTTGGTCAGCGACCGCTCGTGCGCCTCGAGCGCTGCGTCACGCTGCTCGAACACCGTGGCCAGCGCTCCCGCGTCGCCGAGCTCGACACCGTCTTCGGGTGCTTCGTCGGACGCCTCCGCTGGCGGCGAACCTGCGACGTCCACGTCGCCACCGACGGTCCCCTCGCCGTCCGCACCGTCCGGGTCCGTCGCGCTCGTGGCGAGGACGTCGGTCGCGTGTGCGACCGACGCAGCGCGCGTCGCCCGGATGCGGGCGAACACATCGTCGACCGCACCCTTGGCCTCGCCGACCTCGTCTTCTCCCCCGGAACCGGTGACGAGCGTGAGCGACGGCGGCACCTCGCCATCCGGCTCGGAGGGAGCGAGCTCGTCCGCAGCGCCTCCGGCGCCCGCCGGCGGCTCCACGACAGGCTCCTCACCCGAGGTGTCTGGTCCGGCGGCGTCGTGATCGGGCGCGGGCGACTCAGGCGCGAGCGGCTCGACAGCAGGCTCGACCACCGGGCTCGCCGGCGGGTCGTTCGGGATGAGGCGGACCCCTTCACCTTCGCTGCCGACGTCCACCACCCCCACCGTCGCCGGCGCACCGCGCTTCTTGCGCCGCCGCAGCGAGGGCCGCTGCTCCTGCGACGACGGACCCTGCGGGGCGGAGGACTCGGCTGGCGGTGCCGGCGCGCTCGCCAGTGCCTCGACGACCTCAGCGAAGGTCTGGTCCGGACGGTCTGGCGACGGCGTCGCCTCGACGTCAGCCGAGGCGCCAGCGGTCGCCTCGTCGTCCGGATCGGTGCCCGCCTCAGCCGACCCGAGGTGGGGCGGGACGACCAGCCCGGCGTCCACCGCAGCGCGGACCTCGACCTCGAGCGCCTCGACGGTGAGCTCGGGCTCGGCCGCCACCCGCAGCCCCGCCGTCTCAGCCGCAGCCCTGGCCTCGGGCTCGGAGACCACGAGCTCGGCCACGGCCTCGTCGAGCGCTGCCTGGACGGCCCTGCAGGCCTCGAGCAGCCGGTCACGACCAGCCCGAAGCTGCTCGAGCTGCTGCTGGCCCGCCCTGCGCCGGCGAGCCAGGTCCTTCAGGATCCGCTCGCGGACGACCTGCGCCTCACCCACCATCTGGCGACCGTGCTCCTTGGCAGCGTCGATCGTCGCCGTCGCCGCCGCCTCGGCCTCGGTGCGCCTGGCGGCCACGTCGCGCACCGCTTCGTCGACGATCGCCGCGGCTGCCCTCTCCGCCTCTGCGGTCCGGTCGGCGAGGACGGTGCTCGCCTCCTCTCGCAAGCGCGTCGCGTCGTCCCCGGCCTCTCTGAGCAGCCGGGCGACCTGCTCCTCCGCCCGGCCGCGGATCTCCGAGGCCGCCTCCCGAGCGGCGTGCAGCACCTTTGCGGTCTCGTGGCCGAGGGCGTTCTCGAGCTCGGTCTCACCGATCTCGGTGGGGACCGCTCGCGCGTCTGCTGCGACGAGACGCTCCTCGAGGGAGCGCTCGCGGGTCTGGAGCGCCGCCAGCTCTGCGGCGAGGCGACCGAGGAACGAGCGGACCTCGTGCTGGTCAAAGCCTCGAAAGCTGGTGGCAAAGTCCTTGCGGGCGACCTCGTCGGCGCCGAACACACGCGACTCGGGCATGGCGACGATCGTACGACGACCACCCCGTCAGGCGGGGGACCACCGTCGGGCCATCCCTGCCCTCGGCGCGCCCGGTCGGGCTGTCGACGACCGGTCGAGGCTCAACCGAGCAGCGAGCCCACCGCATCTGTGAGCACGGCGTCAGCGGTGTCCTCCTGGCCCCCGAGGATGCCGCTGAAGAGCTCCTCGACGGGATCGAGCAGTGGTGCGAGCGGCTCGACGACTGGGGCGAGGGGCGCCACCGCCGGTTCGAGGGCCTCCCCGACAGGATCGAGGACGGGGGCGAGCGGACCCACCACCGGATCGAGGGGCTCCACCACCGGATCGAGCGGCTCCACCACCGGATCGAGGGGCTCCACGACCGGATCGAGGGGCTCCACGACTGGATCCAGAGGAGACGGGGCGGGCGGCGAGACGTCCTCCGGCGCCGGCGGAACGGGCGTCGTCGGGTTCTCGACACCGTCGCCGTCTGCCGAGCCGGCATCGGCGAAGGGACCGCTGTCCGTCGCCGCGAGCGCAAGGCTCTCGGGGCTGAAGAGGAGCGGCGCATCGGCGATGGCGTCGTCCACGGTCTCGAGCAGGGGGTCCTCGACCACACCCTGGTCGAGCGCGACGATCCCCCAGCGGGCTCCCTGGTTCCGGAACGAGAAGGTCGATCGCCAGCGATCGGCGAAGCCGCCCTCGTCACCGGCGAGCACGATCGCAGCACCGACCAGCAGCTCTCCCGGCGTCTGCGCGTCGTCGAGGAGACCCGGTCCGAACGCCGACTCGTCGCCGAGGGCGGGCAGCACGTCGACGAGGAAGCCGCCGTCGTCTGCCCCGCCGTCACCGAGGGAGCTGGTGAAGCCGATCGAACGGGCCTCGAGAGATTCGCCCAGCTCGATGGCGGACCCGAGGTAGCGCAGGTCCCACGGATCGGGCGAGTCGGGGTCGTAGTCGAGCGGCTCGGGACGTGCGGGGACCGCGCCGAGGGTCGCCACGGTCGCCTGTCGCAGCGCCGGCACGCCGTCGGGCAGCGATCGACCGCCGGAGGTCAGGCCGACGAGGCCCTCGTACACCGCGACGGAGGCTCCCGTCGTTCGGGAGAGCCGAGCAGCGCCGCTGGCGAGGCCGACCTCGGCCACGCCCACGACCACGCTCGCGGCGGTCGGCGCAGCGAGCAGGGCATCGCCGCCGAGCAGCTCGACCGGTTCACCGACCTCGACCTCTGAGTCCGACGCCCCCCCACGTCCTTCTCGCAGCTCGAGTGCTGCAGCACCCCCCAGCGCGAGCACCCCGGAACCTTCGACGAGCTGCACCACATCGCCGTCGGAGAGCCGATGGCGGCCAGCCTCGAGCTCCTCGCGGCTGCCGTCGACGATCAGCACGGCGCGCCCGTCGAGGTCGAGCGTGCCGGCGGCGAGGGGTCCGTCGTCGACCTCGCCGACGCCGAAGACGAGTGCCGCCACGGCGACGAGCGCGACGACGGCGACCACGCCTGCGAGCACCGTCCGGCGAGGGCTCACGTCCTTCGCTCCGTCGTGGAGCGTCGCGACCGCGGCCGGGGCGCGGCCGCCCTGGCCTTCCTCGGCGCTCCAGCGCCGGGTGTGGTCGTGTCGGAGGGGATCGTCACCGTCACCAGCGTGCCTCGTCCTGGCTCAGATGTCACTGCCAGGGCTCCGTCATGGGCGTCGACGATGTGCTGGACGAAGGGCAGCCCGAGGCCGAGACCCCCGAAGGAGCGCGTGGCCGAGCCGTCTCCCTGGGCGAACTGGCCGAAGATGCCCGACATCGCCGTGCCCTCGATGCCGACACCCCGGTCGGCAACCGACAGCTCCACGGCCGTCCCGTCAGCGGTCGCGCGCCCCTCGAGCGAGATGGGCCCTCCGCCCGGTGAGTACTTGCGTGCGTTGTCGACGAGCTCGTCGAGCGCCAGCTGGAGGTAGCGGCGGTCGACGAGAGCAGCAGGCGTCGAGCGGCCCACCCGGACGGACAGCGGGTGGGCATCCGAGAGCTGCGGGGACCAGCGGCGCTCGACGTCCTCGAGGATCTCACGCACCGCCACGGGCTCGGTCCGCAGCTCGACCTGTCCCGACGACACGGTGGCGAAGTTCACGAGCTGGCCGATGACACGTTCGAGCTGCGATGCGCCGAGGAGGATGTCCTCGGCGAAGCGACGGGCCTGGGGCACCGTCAGCTTCCGGTGGACCATGATCCCGGCGTAGCCCTTGATCGGGGTGAGCGGCGTCTTCAGCTCATGGCTGATGTTGGAGAGGAAGTCGGTCCGCATGCGTTCGAGCGCACGCTCGCGCCGCATGTCGCGCAGCACGACCACCCCGCCGTCGATCTCGCCCTCGGGCCCCCTGACCGCACCACCGGAGACGGCGACCGGCACCTCGGTGCCGTCGTGCTGGACGATCGTGGCCGTCGTGCTCCACGGTTCGATGCGCGGCTTGCGCAGCCACTCGGTGAGATCTTCGCCCTTCGGCCCGACGATGGAGAGCGACCCCACCTCCCGGTCGCGGATGGCCGGTGCCGCGACCTCGAAGAGCTCCTCGGCGGCGGCGTTGAAGTCGGTCACCCGTCCGTTGCCGTCCACCGCCATGAGGGCTTCGCCCATGCCGGCGACCACGGCTTCGAGGCGGCCACGCAGGCGCGCCTCGTCGGCTGCGGCCGCCCGGAGGTCACCCGTCATCGCACGGATGGAGCCGGACATCTGGTCGAAGGCGGTGCCGAGCACGCCGAGCTCGTCCACGCGATCGACGTTGGCCTCGGCGCTGAGGTCGCCGGCGCGGATCTGGCCGGCCGCCGCGGTGAGCCGACGCAGGCCTGCGCCGATCCGCTCTCCGACGAGTGCGGCGAGGAGCGTGGCGAGCAGGGCGGCACCGAGTGCGACGAGGAACAGCGTCCGGAACAGCGACTCCCTCGTGCTGTCGACCAGGCTCGTGGGTGCGCTGGTGACGATCGCCAGGACCGGCCGCTCGCCAGCGAGGACAGGAGCACCGGCGAGCAGCCGGTCGCCGACCATGCGCCTGGTGTCCGTCGCCCCGGCGAGGACCTCCCTCGCGACCTCGAGCGCAGCGGCGTCGCTCCCGAAGCCTGGCGAGCGGCTGTAGACCCGATCGCCAGCGATGAGCGCCAGCGCGACGTCCTCGTCGAGGCTGCTGCGAGCCGTCAGGTAGGCGTCGTCCAGCGGCTCGGACGCGTAGACGACCCCGACGAAGCTCCGCCCGGGCAGGTTCAACAAGATCGGCGCGACGGCGATGGCGACGGCGGCGTCGCCGACGATGCCAGGTGTCACCTCCTGACGGCGGGCCTGCAGCGCAGCGCGGACCGCCGCGCTGCCGCTGATCTCGGCCTGCAGGTTGTTGGCGTCGGGGGCGGCTGGGTCGACGATGGTGGCGCCCCCCTCGGCCACGAACGCGAGTCGGCTGCCCGCGTTGAGCAGGTCCCCGACGAGGGTGCCGAGGTCCGCCTGCACGCTCACCGCCGCCTGCACGCCCGCCTCCGAGGACGGCGCTGCGTTGAGCGTCACCAGCCGCTGGGCCGCACCGGCGTCGCGGCTGGAGCCGAGGACGAGTGCACCGATGCGCGCGTTCAGGCTCGCCGACGCCTGCTGCAGCCCGACGAAGCCGGCCTCGGCCTCGGCCCTCGTCGCGACGCGCGTGAGCGCTTCCTCCTGCACGTTGTCGACCACGACGGCCGACAACGTCACCGACACCGCCAGCACGACGACCAGCACGGTGCCCGCCGCGCTGGCGGCGACGCGTGCGGGGATGGAGCGGCGGGTGGCGCCGACGAGGGAGGTCGCGATGCCCGCCGCCCCGATCACCCGGGCGACGTCGACCAGCTGGAGGTCGACCTCGACGCTGGCGAGGACGACCACCTCTGCTGCGGTGAGGAACGCGGCAGCGCCCCACAGCCAGCGGCGGGCAGCAGGATCGTTGCGAGCGCCGAGCGTGCCGACCAGGATGCCGGCGATTCCTGCGAGGCGGGGGGCCGCCGACGCCGCTGCACCGTCTTCGACGAGCAGCGAGCCGTGCAGGAACGCTGCGGCGGCGACGGCGAGGAAGCCGAAGGAGAGCGCTGCCCGAGCGCGCTGGTCGCCGGCGACGAGCTCGGCGCGGACCGCCACCACGGCGAACCCGGCGAGCGCGGCGAGGAAGAGGGTGAACTCAGCCGCGAAGGCGAGCTGGTCGACGCCTGCGCTCAACCTGAGACCTCCCCCCACCGCTGTCGCGCATCCACCTGCACGATCTCCTGACTCATCGGCCGGATCGCCGCCGCACCTGACCCTGGACGGCCCTCAGGCTGCCATCTGGTCGTCGCCGATGCGGCGCAGCGGATCACCGCCGGCCTCTTCGAGGACGCGGAGCGCGTCCTCGAGGGTGTCCACGGGCTCGATCCTCAGGTCCTTCGACGCTTCCCGCTTGGCCTCGGCCAGGTTGGCGGTCGGCACGAGGAAGAGCGTGATCCCGGCGTCGCCGACGGCGACCGCCTTCTGCGCAGCGCCGCCGATCGAGCCGACGCTGCCGTCGAGGCCGATCTCGCCGGTCGCGGCCACGGCCTGACCCCCGGTGAGCTCTCCCTCGGTGAGGCGGTCGAGGACCTCGAGGGTGAAGGCGAGCCCGGCGGAGGGCCCACCGATCTCCTCGGAGTCGATCGTGACGTCGAAGGGGAAGTCGATCACGAGATCCCTGGTCTGGAGGAGGACACCGAGGAACGGTCGCCCCGGGACGTCCGGGTTCGTCCCGAGCGTGACGTCCACGTCCCGACGGGCCCCGGTCGCGTCCTCGACGCCGAGCGAGACCGAGTCGCCGGGGCGGAGGTCGGCGAGCGCCTCGCTGACCTCGAAGCTGAGGCCGATCGGCGCTCCGACGACCGAGACGATCGTGTCGCCGGTCTCGAGGACCCCATCGACCGGTGCCCCCTCGAGGACGCTCGCCACGGCGGCGCCCGAACCCCGGACCGCATCGAAGCCGAGCGCCTCGTACGCCACGCCGAGCGCCGCCTGCTTCGACCCGTCCATCGCCTCCAGGTTCGTGGCGCGGAGCTGGCTCGGCGGGGTCCCGGGCGGGAGGATGATCTCTTCCTTGACCACGTCGACGGTGGGGTCGAGCCACCCGGCGACGGCCTCGATCACGGTGGTGCGGCGCAGCGACACCGTGGTCAGGAAGATCTCACCCTCGGGCTCGAAGCTCGGCCCATCGACGACCGCCACCAGCGGTGACGTGCTCACCGGCCGACCCGGCGAGATGGCGTAGTACGGCACCTCGACGATCGATGCGGCGACACCGCCGAAGAGCACCACGCCGCAGACGAAGAGCAGGTACCACCACCTCCGGGTGGCGCGCCCGAGGTCGGGCACCTCGGGCGCCTCGGGGGCCGGCGTTACGATCGACGTCACCGTGGTCACGTTCCTGGTCTGCCTCGTCGTCGTAGGGGGAGCGCTGGCCGCCATCCTCGTGGTGACGTTGCACAGTGCTACGGAGCAGCCTGACACGGAGGACGGCAGAGGTGACCGCAGGGCGCGGCTCCGGGTGCTCGCCGGCAAGGCCAGCGCCTACCTCGTGCCCGTCGGCGCCCCCACCGCCCCCCACCCCGCTCTCGCCGGCGCGACCACCTCGTCGCCAGCGGAGCCCGAGCAGGAGGTGCGGCCGGCACCGATGCCGGAGCCGGAGCAAGAGCCGGCGCCAGAGCCAAAGCACGAGCCGGAGCCAGAGCACGAGCCGGAGCCAGAGCACGAGCCAGAGCACGAGCCGGAGCCGGAGCCGGAGCCGGAGCCCGCCCTCGAGGCCCCGGAGCCGCCTGCGCGACCCTCGGGCATCGCCTGGAGCGTCGAGCCACAGCGAGGGGGCACCCCTCCACCTCGTCCCAGTCGCTCGCGACGCGCCCTCCGTCGGCTCCGCAGCTCGGTCACGCTCGTCGTGCTGCTGGTCGGGCTCGGCGCCGTGCTCGCCCTGTCCCTCGTCGGGATCGGGGCCCTGCTCGCCATCGGTGTGCGCGCCGCGCTCGGCGCGTGACCAGGGCCGTCAGCGGCTGAAGAGCCCCCGGCGGGCGCCGGCTGCGACCTCGTCACCATCGTGGCCGTCGACCAGTGAGGGTGGCTCGAAGACGTCTTCAGGCTCTGGAGCGTGCTCGCCCTCGGCGGACGGCACCGACACCGGTGCGAGCTGCGGCGCGGGTGCGGCGGCGGGCGGAACGGCGCCAGGAGCGCCGACCTCGACCCGGAAGTAGGGGCGGTACTCGAAGGAGACCTCCTCCATCCGGAAGATGCGGGCTTGCTCGACGTTCTCGCTGTTGCGGAGCCGCTCGACGAAGCGCACGGCCTCTTCGAGGCCCTCGGCCTGGTGGTAGCCGGCCTTCCCCTCGCTGCTCCGGAAGATCACCATGTGGGACACGTCCTCGACTCCTCTCCGACGCCAGCACCGACGAGGTGCGACGGCCACAGCCCAGGCGGGCTCGCCCGTTCATCGGCGCGCTGGGACCACCGCTTGAGGTTCGAGGTAGATGGCGTGGTACCAGAGGTCGGTCAGGGTGCGGACGAGGTCGTCGAGCGATGCGCCGGCTGCGGACGGGGTCTCGAGGACGAACTGGGTGGTCGCCGCCCACTCCACCATCGATCCGAGCGCGTTGGCGGTGAGTGCCGGGTGGAGCGGGCGGATCTCCCCGCTGGTCGAGAGGTGCACGAGGTTGTGCTCGATGCGCTCGACGAAGCGCTGCCGGATGCCGAGCCACATCGCCTCGATCGCCGGGTTGGTGAAGCTGCCCTCGAGCAGGCACCGCCACAGCCCACGATGGGCGACGAACACCTCGAGGAAGCCCCGGATCGACGTCTCGATCGAGGCGTAGGCGTCCCCCTTGGCCCAGCGCGCACCGGCCTCTCTGTAGAGCTCGGCGGTCGCTGCCTCCATGACGCTCGAGAACGCATCCTCCTTGTTGCGGAAGTAGAGGTAGAAGGTGCCGTG